>NZ_CAJMYZ010000005.1:0-434641 GCF_905220155.1 Paraburkholderia sp. J7
TTTAGCCAGCTTTAGCAATCAAAGTCTTATTGCGCCGCCTTCTGCACAGCCGCCGCGACCGCGGCGTCCTTCGCCAAAGCAGCATCCTCTGCGACATCCGAGAGTTGCTCCTGCGTCAGTTCCTCGAGCAGTGCCAGGTCGCGCTCGATGACTTGCGGAAGATGCGCGCGCAAGAATTCCACCCACGTCTTTGTTTTCGCGTCGACGAACTTGCGCGACGGATAAAGCGCGTACACGTTTGTCTTCTGCAGCTTGTGCTGCGGCAGCACGCGCACGAGCGTACCGTTACGCAGTCCTTCGATTGCCGCGTAGACCGGCAGCATCCCAATCCCCATCCCCTCGCGTATCGCCACTGCGAGGGATTCCGCGATATTCACCTGCACGGGGCCGTCCACGTGCATTTCGACGCTACCCTCGGGTCCGTCAAGCGTCCATTCGTGCGCTGGAAACGCCGGTGATTTGAGAATCAGACAGTCGTGATGCGATAGATCGGCGGGTGAGCGCGGTGCGCCGTGCGTATGCACATAACCAGGCGATGCGCACAGAATGCTGTACGTCGAGCCCAACTGGTGCGAAACAAGATCGGAATTCGGCAGCGAAGACGCCGTGACCACCGACACATCGCTGCTGCCCTCGAAAAGATCCGGCATGCGTTGAGAGAGCGTCAGTTCGACGGTGACCTCGGGATGCAGTGCGCGATAGCGCGAAATCGCCGGCAGCACGTACTGCTGACCGATACTCGCGAAGCTGTGCATGCGCAGCGCGCCGGCCGGGCGTTCGTGCGCGCAGCTCGCTTCTTCTTCTGCACTATCGACGTCCGCGAGAATCTGCGAGCAGCGCTTCAGATACCGCTCGCCGGCTGGCGTGAGCGCAAGCCGGCGCGTTGAGCGATTGAGCAGACGGGTGCGCAAATGCGCTTCGAGTTCCGATACCGCGCGCGACATTGCGCCGGTGGTCGAATCCAGCGACTGAGCCGCTGCCGTGAAGCTGCCCGCTTCTACGACGCGGACGAACACCCGCATGTTTTGTAACGTATCCATCAGACCTTCTTGACCTTCTTGTTCGGTGCAGAAACGATATTGTCCGCCTCTCGGGGCGCGTCATTGTTGAGTGATCTGGAACGGAGGTTCCCCGCGCGTCCCATTAATGCGGCGCAATGACGCTCCTACAATCGGCCCCTGTCCTCGAAACAGCCCGAGCGTTTGTCATGAGCCGCCAGCCTGCGATACATCGAGCGTTCGACTCGCGTCGGCGCGCGGAAATCATATGGCGCGCCGCCAGACGGGCGCTGCGCGACTGGCAGGTCACCGATGGCGCGATCTGGATTCATCTGCTGAAAACGGTAGCGGCCGGCTTGCTTGCCATGGGCATTTCCATGCTGCTGGATTTGCCGCAGCCGCGTATCGCGATGACCACGGTCTTCGTCCTGATGCAGCCGCTCTCCGGCATGGTGTTCGCAAAGAGCTTCTATCGCATCGTCGGCACCGCGGTGGGGATGATTGCGGCAGTGGTGCTGGGCGCCGTGTTCGTCCAGCAGCCCGAGCTTTACATACTCGGGATGACGGTGTGGGTGGCCGCCTGTACGGCTGCCGCCATGAGGAATCGCCATTTTCGCTGGTACGGTTTCGTGCTCGCCGGCTACACGGCGGCGCTGATCGGCATCCCGCTAGTTATGCAACCCAACGGGCTCTTTCTCGCCGCGTTAGGACGCGGCGCCGAAGTGGCCGTTGGCATTCTTTGCTCGGGCATGGTCAGCGCAGTGATCGTGCCCCGGCAGTCGGGCTCGCTGCTCGATCGCACCCTGCGCGCCCGATATCTCAATTTTACTGCGTTCGCCGCGGCGGTGTTGGCAGGGCGGCTCGAAAGGGGCGCGTTCGAAGGGCGATTCGCAAGTCTCGTCGACGATGTCGTCGGTTTCGAGGCGACGCGCGCTTTCTCATTTTTCGAAGATCCGACCATGCGCGCGCGCAGCGGCCTGCTTTCGCGCCTGAATTCCGAATTCATGGACGCCTGCGCGCGGCTGCACGCGCTGCGCCAGTTGCTCAAAAGGCTGCATTGGAGCGACGCGGCGATCGCACCGCTGGCCCCATATTTCGGCGAGCTTGCCACGCTGCTCGCGCAACGGCCGAGCCGCAACGAAAGCGATCGCGCCTATGCGCGGCGGCTCGCCGACGGGCTCGAAGCCTTCCAGCGCACGCTGCCGCGTCACGTGCGCGAGACGCGGCGGCCGCTCGAACATGCGCTTCCCGACGCGCTGCCCGACTTCGACACCTCGGCTGAACTCATCTATCGCTTCACGACGGAGATCGTGCGCTACAGCCGCACGTGGGCATCGCTCATGGAGGCGCGTCCTGCGCAGGAGCCGAGCGGCGCGCGCTACGTGCCTCGCACGAGCTGGTACGTGGTGGCGTTCACCTTCGTGCGCACGGCCATGGTGGTCGCGGCGCTGGGCTGGTTCTGGGTCGAGACGGACTGGCCGAGCGGCGGCCTCGCGATGATCGCGGCCGCGCTCACGTGTGCGCTCACCTCGTCGTCGCCGAACGCGTCGCGCATGGCCGTGCAGATGGCGGTCGGCGCAGTCTTTGCCGCCGTGACGGGCTATCTCTTCACCTGCTACGTCTATCCCAATGTCGATGGCTTTCCGTTGCTCTGCGCGACGCTCGTACCCGTGCTCGCCATCGGCGCTTTTCTTGCCACGCGCTCGCGCATCGCGGGCTACGGCGTCGGCTTCTCGGTGTTCTTCTGCTTGCTTGCGGGTCCCGACAACGTGATCGTCTACACGCCGGATCTGCTGATCAACAACGGCATCGCCGTCGTTGCCGCGATGCTGGTTGCCTCGCTCGCATTCGCGGTGGTGTTTCCACCGCACATGAACTGGCTCGTCGAGCGTATGTGCGTGTCGTTGCGCGGGCAGGTCGTGCTGGCCTGCCATGGGGAACTGAAAGGCCTCGGGCAGCGCTTTCAGTCCGGCACGCACGATCTGATGCACCAGTTGCGGCTCCTGCTGAACGGGCGCCGCCAGGCGCACCGGCGCGCGCTGCGCTGGATGCTCGTGACGCTCGAAGTTGGGCATGCCGTGGTGGATCTGCGCAACGAGGCGCATGCGGCAGCGTGGTTCGACCGTCATGACGCGCGCTGGCCTGCCGCATTGGAGCGCGTGCAGGAGGCTATCGCGCATCTTTTCGAGAGCCCGGACGGAACCTCGCTCGACCACGCGCTCAGTGCCGTGCGCGCGGCGACCTGGATCGCCCAGGAAGCGCTCGCGACGGTGCATCACGAGCGAGAGAGCCGGCACGCGGTGCAGCGTCTGTTGAGCCACCTGCACTTCATCCGCAGCGCGCTGCTCGACCGCGATGCGCCGCTCGGGCCGCTGGCGCGCCGTGCACGCCGCACGCGTGCGCCGCGCAGATCGTTGAAAACACAATGAAAAAGCAGGCGCGCGCGATCTTGCTGCAGTCTGGAAATATGCCTTCCACCCCGCCTTCTTAATCAATTCGACCGTGAGTCATATAGTCACATCACTGCTTCGCAGTACCCGTTAGCACTGGAGAGTAAAATGAAGTCCGTGAAGATCGCTGTTGTTGCCTGTTCGCTTTTTGCCGCCGCCGCTGCTTATGCACAGAGCGAAGCACCGGCAGCGAGTGTCCCTCAGCAGGTCGCGCAGTCCGCTGCTCCTCAAGTAGCGCAAGCGCCCGCTCACCGCGAAATCGTCAAGCCGGCAAAGAAAGATGAATGCGTCGGCCCGGTCAGCTTCTGCAATATTTATTTCGGTAGCTGAGATCGAGAGCACGCCCGCCATGTGCAGGCGCACGCCGACATCTTGTGCCGCGACGCCTTCATATGGGTGCCGCGGCTTTGCGCATTGTGGCTGCGCGAAACACTGCAATAGTGTTTTGTGAAACTCGCAGTGCACGACCGCCGATGCAAGACCTGAGAATAGGCACCAGGCGATCAGAGAGTTTGTGGAGACTGTGATGTACGAAGACCGTATTCGTTGTGCCGCCTTGCGCGGGAAAATTACTTCGGCTGCCGAGGCGGCTCAACTCGTGCGCAATGGCATGCGCGTTGGCGCGAGCGGCTTCACGCGCGCGGGCGACACGAAGGCCGTGCCGATCGAACTGGCGCGCCGCGCGCGCGAAGAGAAGGAGCCGCTGCGCATTACGCTGATGACGGGCGCCTCGCTCGGCCACGACGTCGACCGCATGCTCACCGAAGCCGGTGTGCTCGAGCGCCGTTTGCCGTTCCAGGTCGACTCGACGCTGCGTAAGGCAATCAACCGCGGCGAGGTGATGTTCGTCGACCAGCATCTTTCGGAAACCGTCGAGATGCTGCGCGCGAACCTGCTCGGCAAGCTCGATCTCGCGATCATCGAAGCCGCCGCGATCACGGAAACCGGTGCGATCGTGCCCACCACTTCGGTCGGCAATTCGGCAAGCTTCGCGATTCTCGCGGAGAAAGTGATCGTCGAGATCAACCTCGCGCAGCCGCTCGCGCTCGAAGGCCTGCACGACGTGTGGATTCCCGGCCGGCGCCCGCATCGCGATCCGCTGCCGATCGTGCGGCCGCAGGACCGCGTGGGTACGACCGCCATCGAAATCCCGCCGGAGAAGATCGCCGCCATCGTCATCACGAACGAGTCGGACAGCCCTTCGACCGTGCTGCCCGCCGATGAAGAAACCGCGCGCATTGCCGGTCACCTTATCGAATTCCTGCAGCACGAAGTGAAGCATGGCCGCATGAACGCGCAATTGCCCCCGCTGCAGGCCGGCATTGGCACGATCGCGAATGCGGTGCTCTCGGGCTTTGTGGATTCGCCGTTCGAAGCGCTTACGATGTACTCCGAAGTATTGCAGGACTCGACTTTCGATCTGATCGATTCCGGCAAGATGGTCTTCGCCTCGGGCGCCTCGATGACGCTCTCCGCACAGCGTCAGGCTCAGGTGCTTGCCGAACTCGACCGCTATCGCGACAAGCTCGTGCTGCGTCCGCAGGAAGTGAGCAACCATCCGGAAGTGATTCGCCGCCTCGGCTTGATCGCACTGAACACCGCGCTCGAATGCGACATCTATGGCAACGTGAATTCCACGCACGTGGGCGGCACGCACATGATGAACGGCATCGGCGGCTCGGGCGATTTCGCGCGTAATGCGTCGTGCGCGATCTTCGCAACCAAGGCGATTGCAAAGGATGGCCGCATTTCGAGCATCGTGCCGATGGTGCCGCACGTCGATCACAACGAGCACGACGTGGACGTGATCGTGACCGAGCAAGGTCTGGCCGATCTGCGCGGTCTCGCGCCGCGCGAACGTGCAAACCTCGTGATCGAGCGCTGCGCGCATCCGCTCTATCGCGACCTGCTGCGCGACTACTATCGCGACGCACTCAAAATTGGCGGCCAGACACCGCACGATCTCGCGCGTGCGTATGAAATGCATCTGCGCTTCAATCAAACGGGCTCGATGCTGCCCGAAGCAACGGGCGGACTCGCGTCGAACGCATAATCTCCGCAGCGATCCAGCAGCATACAAAACAAAACGGGAGCACCGTTGCCGGTGCTCCCGTTTTTCATTGATAGCGCGGATTCGCTACGCTCGTCTAACCAACCGGATGATGAAGAGCAGAATGACCGCACCGACAATGGCGGTGATGATCGAACTGATGATACCGGCGCCGATATGAATGCCGAGCACCCCGGCAAGCCAGCCGCCGATGAACGCGCCGACAATGCCGACGATGATATCGATGAACAATCCGAAGCCGCCGCCCTTGACGAGGACGCCAGCGAGCCAGCCTGCGATTGCGCCGATGATGAGCCAGGCAATGATGCCGTGTTCCATATGAATAGACTCCCCTTGTTGGCGTGAAAGAATCACGGTGAATGCAGCTTAGTCCAAGGGCGAATAGGCGTCCATGCAACACGGCCAGAATTGACAGTTCTTGAACTGTGTCGCGGATAGTTTTAAAAAGCGCAATAAATTAGAAATGCAATCGTAAGGAATCCGAGCCGATGCCATGCGCAATCGTCATTCGGGCGCGATTTCGGGTTCCGCGGCCGTCCAGCTCACGCTGGACACGCCTTTCTCCATGCTCAGGCGGCTCGCCATGAGTTCGAGCTTCGACTGGTACTTCGGATGCAGGCGCATCGTTGCCGTCACGCGCAGGCGCGGCGGATCGCCGGCCAGGTCCTCGCTCGTGAGGCTTTGAAATGAAAGCGGCGTGGAGTACAAAGAATTTGAAAGCAACGTGCGGATATGGACTTCGTCCTCTTCGCGGCAAACCACGGTAAGCACATAAGCGCGCACGAGATCCGCATTCGAAACGGGCGATGCGTTGATGATGCGGCTCACCTCGCGCAGCACGGTATTCGTGAGCAGCACGACGACGGTGCCGGCCACCGCCGGGCCGTAATGACCTGCGCCGCACAGCACCCCCACGGCCGCCGAGCACCATAGCGTCGCCGCAGTATTGATGCCCTGAATCGAGCCCTTCTCGCGCATGATGACGCCGCCGCCCAGAAAGCCCACGCCAGAAACCACGTAGGCTGCAATTTGCGTGACGCCGGTCGAGCCATTGCCGGTCAGCACGCCGAGCGTGACGAACAAGCACGCGCCGCTTGCCACGAGCGTGATGGTGCGCAGACCGGCCGTGCGTTGGCGAATCTGGCGTTCGAGGCCGATGGCGACGCCGCAGGCGAACGCTGCGAGAAGGCGCAGGGCGAATTCGAGAGTCATCGTTTTGTCATGAAAACGCAGGGCGGCCGCACGCCTTGCGGCTCTCGCGCAAGCGTGGCGGGTACATCGGGGGCCAGTGGATCATACGCGGGACGGGGCTTTGCGCCAAGCTGTCCGCGCCGTCATGTTCGAGTCAGGATCTGGCCACGGCTCGTAGGCGAAACTAGTTTCATTCGTGTGGAGATGGGAAGGCAGGCCGAATGAACGGGAGTTTCTGATGGATACGCTGCGCAATATGCGGGTCTTCGTGCGAGTGGTGGAGTCCGGCAGCTTTACGCGCGCTGCGGCGAGCGAAACGATGACGACCGCGCAGGTCTCGCGCGCGGTCACCGACCTCGAATCGCGGCTGCGCACACGGCTCCTCAACCGGACCACGCGGCGCATGTCGATGACAGAAGCGGGCGAGCGCTACTTTCAAAGCTGCAAGCGCATTCTCGCCGACATCGAGCAGGCCGAGGCCGAAGCCGCCGCGGCGCACGCGAACCCCGCGGGCAAGCTGCGCGTGTACGGCGGCACGAGTTTCGGGCAGCACTATGTGATGCCGCTCATCGCGCGCTATCAGCAGCATTTGCCGGAGGTCTCGGTCGATCTCACCATCGCGCAGCAAATGCCCGACATCATCGAGGAGGGCTTCGATGTGGCGGTCGTGGTGGCCGCCGAGCTCGAGGACTCCGCGCTGATCTCCCAGCATCTGGGCAGCACCGCCGCGATTCTCTGTGCTTCGCCGGCGTATTTGCGCATGCGCGGCGAGCCGCAATCGTTCGACGACCTCGAGGCGCATACCTGCCTGCATTTGACCGACGCGAGCCTGCCCGCCGGCCAATGGGTTTCCGAGGGGCCGCTTGGCGAGACCTTCCGGCATACGGGCGTGACACCGTTCCAGGTGAACAACCCCGAGGCGCTCGCGCTTGCCATACGCGAGGGCATGGGCATCGGCCCGCTGCCGGTGCCGGTGGCGTTGCCCGGGCTTGCCGACGGCACCCTGGTGCGCGTGCTGCCCACGCACACGCTGCAAAAGCTCAATATTTACGCGCTGTACGCTTCGCGCCGCTATCTGGACGCGAAGATCCGCACCTTCGTCGAGTTTTTACGCGAGAAGGTGCCGCTCGTTCTTGCCGAACAGGAGGCCGCGCTCGCCACCTGTGACGAGCCGCCGCTTCGCGAGATGGAGGCGCACACGGGGCCGCGAGGTACGCGTGCGCGCAGCGGCCGTGGCCGCGCTCACAACGCGCGCGACCTGGAGCGCCTGCGCCTCGTGAATTGAAGCAGTGAACTGAAGCAGTTAAAGAACGGCTCGCGAAGCGTGCGGCTGTTACCGGGCGTTTCGCGGGCGGCTTTTCAGGCGCTTCGCGACGCTGCAGCGGCGATCTATCTGCGTTCCCGTACGCTATCGCGCGCCTCGCGCGTTGCCTGTCAATTTCGCCATATTGGCGCCAGCAAACTGCCACCGCCATTGCCTATGATGCGGCACCCGCTGGATGAATGCGTCCTCGTCTCAACCCCTCGCCTGAGTTGTCCGAAACACTGACATGTGGATTGTCAATCTCGCGCTGAAGCGACCGTACACGTTTATCGTGATGGCCATCATGATCGTGCTGGCCACGCCGTTCGTGCTCATGTCGATGGCCACCGACGTGCTGCCGAACATCAACATCCCGGTCATCAGCATCATCTGGTCGTACACGGGCTTTTCCGCGAAGGACATGGCCGACCGCATCACCTCGGTCAACGAGCGCAGTCTCACGACCACGGTGAGCAACATCGAGCACATCGAGTCGCAATCGCTGCCGGGCATCGCCATCATCAAGCTGTTCCTGCAGCCGGGCGCGAGCCTGCAAACGGCGATCGCGCAGGCCGTGGCGTCGGAGCAGGCGCAGGTGAAGCAGATGCCGCCCGGCGCCACGCCGCCGCTCGTCATCAGCTATTCGGCCTCGAGCATTCCGGTGATCCAGCTCGGCCTCTCCAGCAAGTCGATGAGCGAGCAGGCGCTGGCCGACATCGCGATGAACTTTCTGCGCCCGCAGCTCATTACGATTCCCGGCGCGCAGGTGCCTTACCCGTATGGCGGCAAGACGCGCGTGATCTCCGTGGATCTCGACACGCGCGCGCTCATTTCGAAGGGCCTCACGCCCGCCGATATCGTCAACGCAGTCAACGCGCAGAACCTCATTTTGCCGACGGGTACGGCCAAGCTCGGGCAAACCGAATATCGTGTGGACACCAATGCGTCGCCCGATACGATCGCGGGCCTGAACCGCATTCCCGTGCAGACAGTGAACGGTGCGACCACTTATCTCGGCGACGTGGCGCACGTGCGCGACGGCTTCACGCCGCAGACCAACATCGTGCGCCAGGACGGCCAGCGCGGCGTGCTGCTGTCGATCCTCAAGAGCGGCGACGCATCGACGCTGCAGGTGGTGGGCGTACTCAAGGACCTGTTGCCCAAGGCGCGCGACACGCTGCCCGCAGACCTTGTCGTCAAACCGCTTTTCGACCAGTCCGTGTTCGTTTCCGCAGCCGTGCAGGGCGTGGTGCGCGAAGCGCTCATCGCGGCGGCGCTCACGGCGGCGATGATCCTGCTCTTTCTCGGCAACTGGCGCAGCACGCTCATTATCGCGGTGTCGATTCCGTTGTCGATTCTCTCCTCGATCATCGCGCTCTATGCGCTTGGCGAGACCATCAACATCATGACGCTCGGCGGCCTCGCGCTCGCGGTCGGCATTCTGGTTGACGACGCAACGGTCACGATCGAGAACATCGAACGGCACTTGCATCTGGGCGCGAAACTGCACGACGGCATTCTCGAAGGCGCGGGCGAAATCGCCGTGCCCGCGCTCGTTTCGACGCTGTGCATCTGTATCGTGTTCGTGCCGATGTTTTTCCTGACGGGCGTGGCGCGCTTTCTGTTCGTGCCGCTCGCAGAAGCCGTGGTGTTCGCGATGATCGCGTCGTACATCCTCTCGCGCACGCTCGTACCGACGCTCGCCATGCTGCTGTTCGAGGGCCACGATCCCACCGCGCACGCGCAGCGCGCGCAAGGCTCGTTCTTCTCGCGCATCCACTGGCGCTTCAATCATGCATTCGAGCGCGTGCGCGCCAATTACATCGCGCTGTTGAGCCTGCTGCTCTCGCGCCGCAAGCTCTTCGGCGGCAGCTTCCTCGCGTTTTGCCTGCTGTCGCTCGTCCTTGTGTTCTTCCTTGGACGCGACTTCTTTCCCTCGGTCGATGCCGGCAACATTCGCTTGCACATGCGCGCGCCAACGGGCTTTCGCATCGAGGAAACCGCGCGCCTCGCCGACCAGGTGGAGCAGGTGGTCCGCGACGTGGTGCCGCCCGATCAACTCGATACGATCGTCGATAACCTCGGGCTGCCCTATAGCGGCATCAATCTCTCGTACAGCAATGCGGGGACGATGGGCACGCTCGACGGCGAAATCCAGATCGCGCTGAAGCCCGATCACGATCCCTCCAGCACGTATATCGACAAGTTGCGTGCGTTGCTGCCGCAACGGTTTCCGGGCGTCGAGTTCTTCTTTCAGCCCGCGGACATCATCACGCAGATTCTGAACTTCGGTCAGCCCGCCGCGATCGACGTGCAGGTGGTGGGTGCGAATCTGAATCAGGACATGGCGCTGGCGAGCACGCTGCTCAAGCAGGTGCGGCAATTGCCGGGCGCCGTGGATGCGCACATCGAGCAGCGCAACGACGAACCCGCGCTCACGCTGGCGATGGACCGCTCGCGCATGCAGCAGCTGAACCTGAGCCCGCAGAACGTTGCCCAGGATGTGCTGATCGCACTTTCGGGCAGCACGCAGACCTCGCCCGCGTTCTGGGTGAGTCCGCAAAACGGTGTGGAATATCCGCTCACGGTGCAAACGCCGCAGTATCGCGAAACCTCGATGAACGAACTGATGGGCACGCCCGTTTCCGCGCACAGCACGAACGCCAATGCGCCGCTGCAGCTGGTGAGCAATCTCGTGCAGCTCAGGCCGCATAACGGGCCCGCCATCGTCACGCACTACAACATCCGTCCCGTGATCGACCTGCTCGTGAGCGTGGAAGGTAGCGACCTCGGCTCCGTGGGCGCGAACATCAACGACATCATCCGGCATGTGCAGGCGCACGCGCCACGCGGCACCACCATCACCATGCGCGGGCAGATCGGCACGATGCGTTCGTCGTTCGTGGGCCTCGGCGTGGGCATTGCGATGGCGGTGGTGCTCGTGTATCTGCTCATTGTCGTGAACTTCCAGTCCTGGGCCGATCCGCTCATCATCATCAGCGCGCTGCCCGCCGCGCTCGCGGGCATCGCCTGGATGCTGTTCATCACCGGCACGCACCTGAGCGTGCCCGCACTCACGGGTGCGATCATGACCGTGGGCGTGGCGACCGCGAACAGTATTCTCGTGGTGTCGTTCGCGCGCCAGCGTCTCACCGCGGGGGCTACGCCGCTCGCCGCCGCGCTCGAAGCGGGGGCCACCCGCATACGCCCCGTGCTGATGACGGCGTTCGCCATGATGATCGGCATGGTGCCGATGGCGCTCGGCCTCGGCGAGGGCGCGGAGCAGAACGCGCCGCTCGGACGCGCGGTGATCGGCGGGCTGCTGTTCGCTACGGTCTCCACGTTATTGTTCGTACCCCTGATGTTTGCGACCGTGCATACGCGGCTCGCCCAGCGCGCGGCCGCGAAACGCGAGCGCGAGGCGCAGCGCCGTGGTGCACGAGGCGATACCCGTTAAGTCACAATTGGCCGAAGACATGAACGAACCCCACCACCATTCATCTCTCGACATCACCGTCGGCGGCGAGCAGGGCATGGACCTGCCGGCGCGCGGCCAGGCGGGCAAGCGCGCACGCTTCGCGGTGATCGTGGTCGCGCTGCTGCTCGCGGCAGGCGCCACGCGCACGATCGTCTCGAACCTCATGAATGCGCACCATCTCGCCGATGTCACGAAGCAGAACGCGAAGCAGTACGTGAGCGTCGTGCAACCCGTGGCGGCAGGCGCGGACGGCCGCATCGTGCTGCCCGGCACGCTGCGCGGCTATGTCGAAGCGCCGATCTATTCGCGCGCGAACGGCTACGTGCGGCACTGGTATGCCGATATCGGCGCGCATGTGCAACAAGGCCAGTTGCTCGCGGAGATCGACACGCCCGAGATCGACCAGGAACTCTCGCAGGCGCAGGCGCAGCGCGATCAGGCCGCAGCGACGCTTGCGCTCGCGAAGACCTCGTTCGATCGCGCGCAGCAGTTGCGTCAGCGCGATGCGGTCTCGCAGCAGGAACTCGACGACCGCCAGGGCGCGTTCAACACCGGCCAGGCGAATCTCGCCGCCGCCGACGCGAACGTGCGCCGCCTCACGGAGATGAAGTCGTTCCAGCGCATCGTCGCGCCGATCACGGGCATCATCACGCAGCGCAACGTCGATATCGGCGACCTCGTGAATGCGGGCAATGGCGGTGCGGGGCATGCGCTCTTTTCGATTGCGCAGTCCGACCCGCTGCGTCTCTATCTCGACGTGCCGCAGACCTACGCGCACCAGGTGGCGGTCGGCCAGCACGTGAGCGTGACCGAGCAGGAGTTGCCGGGTGTGACGTTCGACGGCACCGTTACGCGTACGGCGCAGGCGATCAACGTCGCCACGCGCACGCTGGAGGCCGAAATCTCGCTGCCCAATCACGATGGCAGGCTGCTGCCCGGCGCCTATGTGCAGGCCGCCTTGCAGACCGATGCGAAGGGCGTGCTCACCGTGCCGGGCAACACGCTGCTGTTCCGCTCGGAAGGCCCGCGTCTTGCGGTTGTCGATGCGGATGGCAAGGTCAAGCTCAAGGCGGTGGAAATCGCGCAGGACCTCGGGCAGACGCTCGAAATCAGTGGCGGGCTCGATCCGACCGATCGCGTTGTGCTCAACCCGAGCGATTCGATTGCAGATGGCGACAGCGTCGTCGTGGTCGCGCCGAACAAGACCGAATCGGCGCGTGAGGCCGCCAGACGGAGCGCGACGTGACGATGTGGCCAAAAACGCGGCAAAACGCGCGGCAAACCGTGCTGCTACGTCCGCGCGCTTACTTCACGGCGCTCGGCGCGATCGGTCTCGCGGCCTGCACCGTGGGCCCCGACTACCACGCCCCGCAAACGCAGAGCCCGACGGCGTGGCGCGTCGATTCCGCCGATTCATACTGGCACGCGGCGCAGCCCTCGCATGCGCCGCTCGATCCACAATGGTGGAAGGGCTTCGACAACGCCGAGCTGGACGGTCTGGAAACCGCGGCGCTCGCCGAAAATCAGACGCTGCGCGTGGCCGCCGCGCACTACGCTCAGGCGCGCGCCACGCTCGCTTCGGTGTCGTCGCAGCAAAGCCCGCAGGTCGGCCTCGACGCGGGCCTCGCGCGCGAGCGCATTTCCGCGAACCGGCCGCTCACGAACTACGCCACGCCCAACACGTCGACCGTGCAAAACCAGGTCACGGTTGGCGCGACCGTGAGCTATGAGCTGGATCTGTTCGGGCGCATCCGGCGCATGGTGGAGTCGGCGCAGGCATCGACTCAGCAGGCCGGCGACGATCTCGCCAACGCACGTCTCGTGCTCACCGCCGAACTCGCCACCGACTACTTCGCCATGCGCGAACTCGACAATGAGATCGACGTGGTGAACCGCTCGGCGCAACTGCAGCAAAAGGCGCTCGATTTCGTGACCGCGCAGCACGATCTCGGCGCGGTTTCGGGCCTCGAGCTGCTGCAGCAAAAAGCGCAGCTCGCCGCGACGCTGACCCAGGTGCATTTGCTCGAAAATCAGCGCCAGCAGGAGCAGAACGCCATTGCCGTGCTGGTCGGCCGGGCGGCGCCCGAGTTCACGATTGCGCAGAAGGTCACGACGCTCCCGGCGCCGGCGCTTCCCACGGGCCTGCCGAGCGAACTGTTGCAGCGACGCCCGGACGTGGCTTCGGCCGAGCGTGCAATGGCCGCGGCCAATGCGCAGATCGGGGTGGCGCGCTCCGCGTACTTCCCGGACATCACGCTTTCGCCCACGTTCGGCTGGGAATCGACGCGCTTTGGCGGCCTGTTTTCCGTGCCGAGCCTGATGTGGTCGGTGGGCGCGACGGCCAGCGAGGTGCTGTTCGACGGCGGCAAGCGCGCGGCGGGCGTGGATTTCGCGCAGGCCGGCTACGAGTCGGCGCAGGCGACTTATCGTCAGACCGTGCTCACCGCGTTCCAGGAGGTGCAAAATGCGGTAACGGGCCTTTCGGTGCTGGAGCGCGCATCGACCGACGGCCAGGCGGCCGTGGACGACGCACGCAAGTCCTTCGATCTCGCCAACGACCGCTATCAGGGCGGCCTCGTGGCGTTCATCGACGTGCTCAACGCGGAGCAGCAGTTGCTCACCAGCGAGCGCCAGGAGGTGCAGATTCAGGGTCAGCAGGTCGCCACCGTGGTGTTTCTCGCCAAGGCACTGGGCGGCGGCTGGAGCGCCGGCGACCGCGAGATGGCATGCAGCGCAGGTACGTGCCGCGAAGTGCCGAAGGCCGAGGGTAGAGGCTAAGCGGCATGCGAGGACTGAAAGCGGGGCAAACAAGAGGGCTTGAGCGAGCCCGGCACCAGGGTATATAACAGCGCGCAACGGCGGTCACGAGCCGCAGCGGCCGGAACCGCCAGGGCAGCGCGCGAAGAGGAGGGCGGGCATGAAAGTATTGGTTATCGAAGACGAGCGCAAGGTCGTGGACTATTTGCGCAGCGGACTCACGGAACAGGGCTGGGTCGTGGACGTCGCCATGGACGGCGAGGAAGGCGCGTGGATGGCCACGGAATACGACTTCGACGTGATCGTGCTCGACGTCATGCTGCCGAAGCTCGACGGCTTCGGCGTGCTGCGCGCCGTGCGCACGAAGAAGGACACGCCGGTCATCATGCTCACCGCGCGCGACCGCGTGGACGACCGCGTGCACGGCCTGCGCGACGGCGCCGACGACTATCTCACGAAGCCGTTCTCATTTCTCGAACTCGTCGAGCGGCTGCGCGCGCTCACGCGGCGCGCACGCACACAGGAATCCACGCTGATTTCGGTGGGCGATCTGCAGGTGGACCTCATCAGCCGCCGCGCGACGCGCGACGGCGTGCGTCTCGATCTCACGGCGAAGGAATTCCAGTTGCTTTCGGTGCTCGCGCGGCGGCGCGGCGAGATTCTTTCCAAGACGCTGATCACCGAGCTGGTCTGGGACGTGAATTTCGAAAGCAACGCGAATGTGGTGGAAACGGCGATCAAGCGGCTGCGCGCCAAGCTCGACGGCCCGCATGCGGCGAAGCTGCTGCACACCATACGCGGCATGGGCTATGTGCTCGAAGTGCGCGAGGAAGGAGGCCAGACGTCATGAAACGCTCGATCTCGCTGCGGCTTTCGGCGATGTTCGCAGCGGTGTCGCTCATCGTGTTCACGCTCACGGGCGCGGGTCTCTTCTTCCTGATGCAGCGCCAGCTCTTCAACGAGTTGCGCGAAACGCTCGATACGCGCGCGCGCATTGCGAGCCTGATCGTCTCGCACGCACCGGACGTGCAGAAGTGGGCCTTCGTGCAGGAAAAGCTGCGCGACCTCTCGCCTGCGGACAGCCGCATGCATTACTACGTCGAAGGCCCCGATCCGCGCTTTCGTTTCGGCACGCCCATCGTCGGCAAGGTCACGGGTAACGTTGGCCCGAACCATGTGCTCGTGCGTCCGCCCGATTGCAGCTACGACATCATCACGACGACCTTTATCGTGCCCGCGAGCGGCGACCGGCCCCAGGTGAAACTCGTGGTCGGCAGCGACTGCGTGCGCACCGAAGGCATGCTGCGGCGCTTTGGCATTGCGCTCGGCGTGCTGATCGCGCTCTCCACCATCGCGGTCGCGTTGCTGAGCCGCGCGGTCACGCGCTTCGGGCTTGCGCCGCTCACGCGCCTCTCGCGCGAGGCCGCGCAACTGAGCCCGTCGAACCGGCGCCAACGGCTGCATTCTGACGAGCTGCCAGAGGAGTTGCACGAACTCGCCACGTCGTTCAATGGTGCGCTGGAGCGTCTCGACAAGGCCTACGAGCGCCTCGAATCGTTCAACGCCGACGTGGCGCACGAATTGCGCACGCCGGTGAGCATCCTGATCGGGCAGACCCAGGTGGCGCTCACGCGCGACCGCTCGGTCGAGCAGCTGCAACAGACGCTGCAATCGAATCTTGAGGAATTCGAACGATTGCGCGTGATCGTGAACGACATGTTGTTCCTCTCGCGCAGCGACCGCGGCGAACGCGCGACGGACCTGGCAGAAGTGTCGTTGCGATCGGAGATCGAACGCATGCTCGATTTTCTGGAAATGCCGCTCGAAGAGGCGCAACTGCGCGTGGAAGTGCAGGGCGACGCGCGCGCATGGGTGAATACGTCGCTGATTGGCCGCGCCGTGAGCAATCTGTTCGTCAACGCGATCCAGCATTCGCAGCCCGGCACGACGCTGCGCGTTACGGTCGCGCCGCAGAGCGGTCACGTCGAGATCGCCGTTTCGAATCCCGGCGAGCCGCTCGACCCCGTGACGCGCGAGCATATTTTCGACCGCTTCTACCGCATTCAGGAAGCGCGCTCGAACAGCCACGAAAATCACGGGCTCGGGCTGTCGATCGTCAAGGCCGTGGCGGAAATGCACGGCGGCACGGTGTTCGTGCGCAGCGCGGACGGCGTCAACACGTTCGGTTTTTCGGTGGCCGTGGACGGCGTCGAAGCGCCCGAAGCACCCGTTGCCGGTCTCTCGCGCCAGGGCCGCGCCGGTGTGCCGCTGCACGTCTCGCCCTGACGTTGCTCTGAAGCTGCCCCGAAGCTGTCCTCTAGCGGCGCTTACACGGGCTCGTCTTCCACGGGCGCGCTCTCGTTTTCGATGTTGTGCTGGTCCTTGCGCAGCAAGTCCCAGCAACTGATGAAGAGCGCGGCAATGAGCGGCCCGATCACGAAGCCGTTGATGCCGATGAGCGAGATGCCGCCGAGCGTCGAGATCAGCACGACCCAGTCGGGCAGGCGCGTGTCCTTGCCTACGAGCACGGGCCGCAGCACGTTGTCCACGGTGCCGATCACGACGGAGCCGAAGACGATGAGCCCGACCCCCTTCGCTACCGCCCCCGTGGAGAGGAAGTAAATCGCGATGGGCCCCCACACGAGCGCTGCGCCCACGGCGGGCAACAGCGAGAGCAGCATCATCACGAAGCCCCACAGCAGCGCGCCCTGAATGCCGAGCACCCACAGCGCGATGCCGCCCAGACCGCCCTGCACGACCGCCACCGCCACGTTGCCCTTGACCGTGGCGCGGATCACCGTCGTGAACTTGCGCATGAGATGCAGCTTGTGCTGCTCGTCGAGCGGAATGGCGTCGCGCACGAGCCGCGAAATTTCGCGGCCGTCGCGCACGAGGAAGAAGAACAGATAGAGCATCACGCCGAAGCTCACCAGGAACTGCAGCGTGTTCTGCCCGAAGGAAAGCGCGCGCGTGGCGACGAACTGGCTGATCTGCGCGGCGCCCGCCGAAAGGCGCTGCTGCAGCCCCGGCAGATCCATGAGGTCGTAGCGCGCGAGCAGGTTCTGAATCGACTCGGGCAGGGCATGAACGATCTGCGTGAAGTACGCGCCGACGTCGAGACTGCCGCCGCGCACCTGCTGATACGCCGAGGCGACCTGCTGCACCAGCGTGGCCGTCACGAGCGTGAGCGGAAAGATCACGATGACGAGGCAGATCGCGAGCGTGATGAGCGCGGCGAGATTGCGCCGCCGCCCGAGGCGCGCGACGAGCCGGCGCTGCACCGGCTGGAAGATCAGCGCGAGTATGGCACCCCAAAGCACCGTGCTGAAGAACGGCGCGAGAATGAAGCACAGTGCAATCGACACTGCGAACAGCAGCAAATAGAACGATGTCTGGTGAAGGTGCTTGTTGCCTTCCATGTGCGATGAATTCCGGTTAAAGCGTTCTGGCGGACGAACGGCGGCATCGCCGGATGATACCGGCAAGACCATGCAGGCCGTGGGGCGCAGCGTGCCCGGCGGCTTTTACCTGGCGCCCACGAGCCGTACCTGCGTGATTTCCGAAGGCGCGCCAAGGCGCTTGGGCGGCCCCCAGTAGCCCGTGCCGCGGCTCGTGTACACCCACAAGCTGCCGAGCTTTTCGAGGCCCGCTGTGAACGGCTGCTGCAGCCGCACGAGGAAATTCCACGGGAAGATCTGGCCGCCGTGCGTGTGGCCGGAGAGTTGCAGCGTGAAGCCCGCGTCGGCGGCGGCGTGGGCCGTGCGCGGCTGGTGCGCGAGCAGCACGCGCGTGTTGACGTCGGCGGGCGCGTCGCGCAGCGCCGCCGCGGGATCGCTGCGGTGCGCGGGATCGAACTGGCCGCCCGTGAAGTCGGTCACGCCGGCCAGCACGAGCCGCGCGCCGCCATGCTCGATCACCACGTGCTGATTCATCAGCACCGTGAGGCCGATGCGGCGGAACTCGGCAATCCACGCGTCCGCGCCCGAGTAGTACTCGTGGTTGCCGGTCACGAGATACACGCCGTGATGCGCATGGAGCTGGCCGAGCGGCGCGGTGTGCCTGGCGAGATGCGCCACGCTGCCGTCTACCACGTCGCCCGTAATGGCGACCACGTCGGCGTCGAGCTGGTTCACGGCGCGCACGATCGCCTCGACATAGCCGTGCTTGATGGTCGGCCCGACGTGGATATCGCTCAACTGCACGATGGTGAAGCCGTCGAGCGCGGCGGGCAGGCCGCGAATCGGCACCTCGACGCTGCGCACGCGCGCGCGCCGCCGCGCATTGAAGAAGCCGAACCCGGTAGTGAGGAACGCAAGCGCGATGACCGCGGCGGCGCTCACGATGCGCCAGCCGGTGAGATCGATGGCGTGGGGCCACAGGGCTTCCACGGTCATGGCCGAGGCGAGCACGATGTCGCGCGCGATCGTCAGCATGAGCAGCGACGAGAAGAAGCCCATGGCGAGCATGCCGATCCAGGCGAGGCGGTCGCCGAGCGGCTGGCGCTTGAAGCGCCGCGCGAGCAAGCCGGGCGGGATGAACAGCACCGACAGGACGAGCCACAGCACGGCGAGCCATTTGCCGGCGGCGGGCACGGGCAGGTCGGGAATCAGGCGAAAGCCGACATAAGCGTGCAGCAGCACGCCAATGGCGATGAAGCGAACCAGAAACGAGAGTCGGGGCATGGCGGCGCGAACGGATGGGAGCGGACCGGCGTGAAGCCAGACCAACGTGGCCCGGCCAGCGTGGCCCGGCCGAAAACCCGGCGAACGGGGCAGCGCAGGTAGCTGCGTTGCATTCTACCGGCGCAGCAGACTTCGTGCCGCCAGGCGGCGGCGGTGAGTGGCTGCGCATGCCGCGATGCGTCATGAACCGGCCCGTCAACGTCGCATCGATATCGCTTCAACATACATGCATGCGTGTATGCATCGGCGTTCGCGCTTTGTCTCTTACGCGTGTGGCAGTGCGGCATTTCCCTGGATTGCCAGGGCGATCGCAGTCGTCGCACTATGTTCTCGTGGGGCCGGGCACACTCTATTAAACGTCCATTGAATCGGCCTCTGCGATGGACTATGCTCGAAATGAGGCCCGCGCTGTTTCGGGCGCTCTGGGGGAGACGGATCATGAAAGGCATCCGGCCAGTCACACATGGGCTGCACGAAGGGTTGCATGGTCGTCACGTCGGGCACGAGGGCAGCCATGTCATGCTGCCGATGGTTGGGCTCTCGATCATGGCCATCGCGCTGTATATCGCGGTCAAGCACATCGATATCATCGATATTGGCCGAAGCGCGTTGTTCGACGTCGTGATGGTGTTCGTCGCGCTCGGTATTGCCGGCATGTTCGGCGTGCTGGGGGCCTGGCTGCGATCTCGCACCACCGATGAGCCGGCAGAAGGCTTCTGCTTCGTCGGCGCGCTCATTGGCGCGGTGGTTTTCTACGTCGCGCTGCTCACCTGATTCGCTCTCTGGCGGGAAGCGAGGGCGCGCGGTAGCCGGCCGCGCCATGCGAAACTGCACGTTTCCCGCTCGATTCAAGCATTCTCGATGTTCGATCTTTTCGACGATACGCCGGCCCCCGACGTGGCGTGGCATCCGTCATGGCTCGCGCCTCGCGCGGCCGCCGAGGCGCTCGCGCGCATCATTGCCGAGGCCGACTGGCGCCAGGAACGCATTCGCACGCCCGGTGGCTGGGTGGACCAGCCACGCCTTACCGCCTGGCAGGGTGACGAGGGTGCGGTATACGTCTATTCAGGCATCCGAAATATTCCCCTGCCGTGGACGCGTCAGGTCGCCGAACTGCGCGACGCCATCTCTGCGCTTTGCGGCGTACGCTTTAACAGCGTGCTGCTCAACCGCTATCGCATGGGCACCGACAGCATGGGCTGGCACGCGGACCACGAACCCGAACTCGGCCCCGAACCGGTGATCGCTTCGCTGAGCCTCGGCGCGACACGGCGCTTCGACTTGCGTCACAACGCGACGGGCGTGGTGCGCTCTTTCCAGCTGACGAGCGGCAGTCTGCTCGTGATGCAGGGCAAGACACAGGCGCAGTGGCGGCATCGCGTGCCGAAAGAGCCTGCCGTGACTGGCGAGCGCGTCAACCTCACGTTTCGCGTGGTAACGCCCGGTTTGCGGAAGTAGGCTGCGAGATCGTGTTGGATGGGTGATCAATTGCCGATTTTCGACGCGGCGAGGACTGTTCGGCGCGCGGCTTCGCGTTAAAAAGAAAATAAGAATTTATGCGCATAAACGCCGTGGTCGGCGTTGGCATGGCTTTCAGGCGTCGTCGCCTAGCCGCCGCCGCACGATCGCGACGAGCCGCTCCAACGGCAAACCTGAGCCTGCGAGCGCCGCCACTTCGGGATACTGCTCACGGGCGATGTCTGTGAGCACCTGGCCGGGGGGCGCCTCTACCAGCACGCTGGCGCCCGACTCGATCATGACCGTGAGCGCGTCGTACCAGCGCACCGTGTAGCGCATGTTGGTGGCGAGATCGGCGCGGATCGCGTCGGCGCTGTAGAGCGGCCGGCCGCCGCGATTGTCCACGTACACGCCACGCGGTGCGCGAAACGCTATGTCTCGCGCCCACTCGGCGAGCGTCTCTGCAGCATCGGCCAATAGTTCGCAATGCGAAGGAACGGCTACTGCCAGCCGCTGCGCCTTGCGCGCGCCGGCGGCGAGCGCGCGGGCCGCGAAGGTTTCGAGGGCGGCATCGGCGCCCGCCACGACGATCTGGCGCGGCGCGTTGACGTTCGCCACGTACACCTGCTCGCCGCCCTCACGCGCATACGCGCCCGCGAGCGTTTCCACCTGAGTCTCGCTCAAGCCGGCAATGGCCGTGAGGCCATAGCCCGAGGGCCACGCGCTTTCCATCAGCTCGGCGCGTTTGCGCACCATGTGCAGCGCGTCGCCGAACGCCAGGGCCTCGCAGCTTACGGCGGCCGCATACGCGCCCACGGAGAGCCCGGCGCTGAACTGCGGCGCGAGGCCTTCTTGCGCGAGCGCGCGTGCCACGGCGACGCCCGCGACCGTGAGGCCGATCTGAACGGCGACCGTGGAGCGCAAGGCGTCGTCGCTATCGAGCGTGAGGACGTCGAAGCCAAGTGCGGCCGACGCCTCGTCGAGCGTGGCCCGTACCGCGTCGTGCTGCGGCAGTTTGTGGAGGAAGCCTGTGCTTTGCGCGCCCTGGCCGGGAAAGAGCAGGGCGAGCGTCATGGCGTGTGCCAAGGGTCGGCGACGAGTTGCGCGCCGCTCGAAGCGCGCGCCAGCACGCGTGGCTTGTGCGCCGCGAGTTCGGCCAGCGCGACGCCGCCCGCGGGCGTTTCGAGTTGAGCGTCGATGCGCGTGCCGGCGCGGCTGGCGGCTTGCGCGAGGGCTTGCGCGAGCGAGTCGATCGCCCCACGCGAGATGCGTTGTGGCAGGCGAATCAGGATGTCGAGATCGCTCGATGCCGTGAGGGTGGGCACGCCCGTGGCGAGCTCGAAACCGGCGCTGCCCGTGGGGCCCCAAACATGATTGCGCAACGGCGAGGCGGAGGTGCGCAGGGTTGCTAGCGCGATGAACGCAGGCAGCGCGCGGCGTGCGCGCAGGGGATCAACGTCGAGAAGATGTTCTGGGCTCGAATATGATTCGATATCCTCAATATTGACCCACGTGCCGAAGCGCTCCGAACGTACGCCGCCGCGCACACCCACGGCCACGAAGCCCTCCGCCGCGCACGTGCGCCGCACGACGACCCAGGGTGCGCGAGCGAGTGCGCCGCGCACCCAATCCGGTTCATTGTCGCCGTGCGCGAGACGCGCCACGCGCAGCAGGTCGTGCGCGCGCCAGCGCGCGTCGTCCCCACGTGGCGCATCAGCAGCGAACGGCGGGGCGGCGCACACGCGCATCAGCTAGCGTCCCACTGTTGGGCAAGGCGCTTGCGCACCTCGATCGATGCCGCGCGCGTACGCTGCGCCGACTCGCCCTGCAACCGATGCGCGAGACCGCTCTTGTCGCCGCGCGCTTCGCGCACCTTCTGCGCGAGCACATCGCGCACGCGAGCGATCTGTGCGTTGCTGGGTGCGTCCGCATCGACGCCTTCGATCAGTTCGTCGAGCAGACCGAGCTTCGCAAACGACGCCATCGAATACGACATCGGCACGATCTTTTCGCCGAGTGCGTCGAGGTCCTCCACGCTGCGCCGCGTGACGCGCGCCGCGGCTTCCTTGCCCATGGCGTGCACCATCGTGCCGGGCGCGTCGAGCGCGACGATGCGATTGGCCTGGTAGCCATGGGCGAGGAACGCACCCGACATCGCGGGCCCGACGATCAGCGCCACCACGGGATGCCCGGCGAGCCGCGCGCTCGCATAGGCGTCCACGGCGGAGGCACAGGCGAGGTGAATGCCGAGCATCTCCTCGCGATAGCCGTAGGCCTGGCTCTTCACATCCACGATCGCGATGATGGGGCGGCGCTTGCCGCTTGCGGCGTCTTCGGCAATCGCTTCGCGCACGGCCTTCGCGAGATACCAGCCTTGTTCGAGGCCCACCACGTTGTCGCGCGCGCGCGGGAAACGGTTCGCAGGATCGGGCACAACGGTGATGAAGCGCGCGGCCTCGTCGTTGAGCGGCGCATCGGCATATTGCACGCATGCGCCTTGTGTGTCCGTACCCGCGAGGGCGCGCAGCCAGCGTGCGCCGCGGCTCGTCGTCGTATCGTTCATGCGTTTTCTCCGCGCAGGTTCAGGGGCGAAGCAGTAAACACCGCACGCATCGTTTCAGGGGTGACGCTGGCGGGATCGATCTGCGCGAGCTTCGCTAGCGTGCCGTCCACATTCGCCGATCGCGGCGTGTGCGGCGCGCCTTGTGCAAACGCCGCGCGCACGGCGGCGCGCACATCGTCCAAGGCGTCATCGACGAGCGCATCGGCGAAACCCGTCTGCGCGCGTTGTTCGCCGCCGATCAATTGCCACACCTGGCGGCGGTCGCTCGAATCGAGTTCCTCGATGCCGGCTTCCTGCTCGATCACCTCCGGACCATTCATGCCGAGGCGGCCTTGCTTCGTCATGACGAGCGTCGAACATAGCGCGGCCGCGAGCGACATGCCGCCAAAACAGCCCACCATGCCCGCGATCACGCCGACCACGGGAACGTGCTTGCGCAACGCGACGATGGCCGACTGGATCTCCGCAATCACCGCGAGGCCGAGATTCGCTTCCTGCAGGCGCACGCCGCCGGTTTCGAACAGGATGACAGGCCGCACGATCTTGCCGCGCTCGCAGTCGGCGAGCGCCAGTTCGAGTGCGGCGGCGATCTTGCTGCCCGACACTTCGCCGATACTGCCGCCCTGGAAGGCCGATTCGATTGCGGCCACCACGGCGGGCTGGCCGTCGATGGTGCCGCGCGCGATCACCGCGCCGTCGTCGGCCTGGCAGACGATGCCCTGCAGCGGCAGCCACGGCGATTCGATACGGTCGAACGGCCCGAGCAGTTCGCGAAACGTGCCCGCGTCCAGCACAGCACGCGCGCGTTCGCGCGCGCTCAGTTCGATGAAGCTTTCGCGCAGCAGCGCGCCGGGCGTCAGTTGATTAGCGCTGCTCATGACTGCGCCTCCTGCGCGGCTTCCACGGCTTCCGCGAGCCGCAGCGCCACCACGCCGGGCGTGGCGCCGAAGTCGTTGATCTCGATGAGCGCCGCGCCGTCATAGCGCGTGAAGAAGCGGTCGAGCACGCTCTTCCAGATATGGCTGTAGCCGTCCACGCTCGTATGCACGACCACGCGCGCCTGCATGTCGCTTGCGGGCTGCAGCAGCACCTCGAGATCGCCCGAGCCCACTACGCCCACGTGAGCGCGCGTCGTCACGGCGCGTTGCGCCGGATAGTCGAATGTCAGTTGTTCCATGAAACCGTCCTTCCGCCCATGCGGTGCTGAACCAGTTTGTCGATGAAAAGCGTCGCGGCGAGCAGATCGGCCGCACCACCCGGCGATGCGTTGAGTGCGAGCAGCGCGCGTTCTAGCGCGTCGAACGCGGCACGGCCGGCTTGCGTGGCGACGCCACCCGCATCGCGCACGCGCTGCGCGCCCGCTTGCGCGGCCTCGCGCCCGGCGAGTCCCGCGCGGTGCAGCACACAGGTGTCGTCGAGCGAGGCCATGATCGCGAGCAGGGCGTCCACGCGCGCGTGGGCTTCGTCGTGGCCATGCGCGCGAGCGGCCTGCAGCGCGGGCAGGCCCACGCGCGCGACGTGCGGAAAGCCTTCTTGAGCTTCGCTGCGTGCACCGCCCACGTTGTAGCGCTGGCGCACGCGTTCCCCGTTGCTTTGCACGGGTTGTGCGAGCAGGTCGTCGTAGCGCGAGATCTGCGCAGCTGTCTCGCAGATATGTGCGGCATGCGCCCACGCGCTGTCGCTGCCTTGAGGCGTATGCACGATCGCCGCGCCGGCCACGAGCAGCCCGACGATCCAGATCGCGCCGCGATGCGCATTGCTGCCTTGCGTCGCGCGCATCATCGCAGCTTCGCCGGCGCGGCCGATGCGCGCGAGATCGGTGCGCAACGTTACGCCGGGCGTGGCCCCGCGCGAAGCGCGCGCGAGCGCTTCGAACGTGGGTTCGAGCGCGTGCGCCGAGCGCAGCATGGTGGCGAGATCCAGATCGTTGTGCGCGCCACTACCGCGTGCGTCCACGAGCGCGGGCTTCGGCGTGAGGCGCGCCTCTTCGATCAGCGCGTCGCGGGCCAGGCGTGCGAGCAGCGCTTCGGAGCAGGGCGCTTGCGAAGCGTCAGCGTAGGCAACGCGCCGCGCAAGGCCCGCCGAGCCCTCGGCAAGCACGGTAGAAGGAAGCGTGCGCATCGCCGCTTACCAGCTGCGGAAACGCGCAGGCGGCGTGTAGAGTCCGCCCGACCACGTGACCAGATCGTCGATGCTGCGCGCCGCGAGCAGCGAGCGCTTGGCCTCGCCGCGCAGAATGCCGAGGTCCTCGGGAAACTGCACAATGCCGCGGCGGCGCAGTTCGTCGGTTTTCTGCTGCTGCGCGCGCAGGCCGATGGGCGTCACGCCCGCCACGGCCGCGAGCGCGGCGCGGCGCTCGTCGATGCCCTCTGCGCGATGCAGGTGCGCAATGCCCTCTTCGGTCACGACGTGGCTGACATCGTCGCCGTAGATCATGACGGGCGCGACGGGCATGCCGCTCTTCTGGCCCACGGCGATGGCGTCGAGTTCGTCCACGAAAGTCGGCTCGCCGCCTTTCTTCCAGGTTTCCGCCAGTTGCACGACGAGCTTTTGGCCGCGCGAAACGGGTCCGTTGTCCTTGAGCAGCTTGAGCCACGCTTCGCTCGCATGGCGCCGCCCGCGCGGATCGTGGCCCATGTTCGGCGCGCCGCCAAAGCCCGCGAGCCGCCCGCGCGTGACGGTGGACGAATTCGCGTCCGCGTCGATCTGCAGCGTCGAGCCAATGAAGAGATCCACGGCATATTGCCCCGCGAGCTGGCACAACACGCGGTTCGAGCGCAAGCTGCCGTCGCTGCCGGTGAAAAATACATCGGGGCGCGCGGCGATATACGCTTCCATGCCTACTTCGCTGCCGAAGCAATGCACGCTTTCCACCCAGCCCGACTCGATGGCGGGAATCAGCGTGGGGTGCGGATTGAGGGTCCAGTTGCGGCAGATCTTGCCCTTGAGACCGAGCGACTCGCCATACGTGGGCAGCAGCAATTCGATCGCGGCGGTGTCGAAGCCAATGCCGTGATTGAGCGCGGTGATGCCATAGGGCGCGTAAATGCCCTTGATGACCATCATCGCGGTGAGCACCTGCAAGTCGCCAATGTGACGCGGGTCGCGCGTAAAGAGCGGCTCGACCGCGAACGGGCGGTCGGCCTGCACGACCACGTCGACCCACGAGCCGGGAATGTCCACGCGCGGCAGTTCATCGACGATTTCGTTTACCTGAACGATCACGATGCCCTGGCTGAATGCGGCAGCCTCGGCGATGGTCGGCGTGTCTTCGGTATTCGGGCCGGTGTAGAGATTGCCGTGACGGTCGGCCTTTTCGGCGCACAGCAGCGCGACCTGGGGAATCAGGTCCACGAACATGCGCGCGTACAGCTCCACATAGGTATGGATCGCGCCGACTTCGAGCTGGCCGTCTTCGAGCAACTGCGCGACGCGCAGGCTCTGCGGCCCCGCGAACGCAAAGTCCACCCGGTGCGCAATGCCGCGCTCGAACAACGTGAGATGCTCAGGACGGCTGATGCTCGAAATCAGCAGATGAACGTTGTTGACCTTGGCCGGATCGGCCTTTGCGAGCGAGCGTGAGAGGAAGTCGGCCTGCTTCTGGTTGTCGCCTTCCAGCGCGACGCGGTCACCTGGGCGGATCAGCAGTTCGAGCGCTTCGGTCATGCGTGAGGTGGGCAGGACGCCGTCTTCGAGCCAGCCGGAAATGGCGGCGAGGCGGCGGGCCTTTTCGTCCCGGCGCGTAGTCCACGAGCGTGGCGCGAGGTCAGGCGAGGTTGGCGTATCAGCTTGAGGCTTCATCGGCAGTTCGGCTCCGTGAGCGGGAAGAGGCGGCGCGCGGCTTGGCGGCGGCAGTGTGTGCCGAAGGCGGCACTGAAGTTGCCACTGAGGTTGCCACTTCAGGAAGCGCGGCGCGCTCGGTCAGGAAACGGTAGATGAGTTCGCCCGTGCCGAGCAGGTGCTCGGCCACGAGCTTTTGCGCGGTGGGCACGTCGCCGCGCTTCACGGCGGCAAGAATTTCGGTATGCTCACTATCGGATTCGCCCTTGTATTCGGGAAAGCCGAATTTCAGGCGCAGATAGCGTTCTCCGCGGCGATGCAGCGCGGTGAGCATCTCCATCAACTGCGGGCGGCCGGCGGGCGCGTAGAGGCTCATGTGAAACGCCTCGTTGCGCGCGACGTAGAGCGACGGATCGCGTTCGCGTTTCGCGGCGGCGGCCAGCGCCGTCACTTCGCGCAGCGTGGCGCTCGTGTGATTCGGAATGGCGAGGCCGAGCGCGAGGCTTTCGAGTGCGGAGCGGATCTCGTAGATCTCGCGCGCTTCGTCGGCGGAAAGCGAGGCCACGCTCGCGCCCTTGTTCACCTCGATCTTCGCCCAGCCTTCGCTCGCGAGCTGGCGCAGCGCCTCGCGCACGGGGATTGCGCTGACCGAAAAATGCCGCGCGATCGCGTCCTGACGCAGCGGCGCGTCGGGCGCGAGCTTGCCCTCGACGATCGCGCTGCGCAAGGCGTCGGCGATCATGCGCGAGGTGCTGGTGCGGGGCGCGGCTGCGCCTTCCAGGGGAAAACCATTCGTTGCGTCGCTCATGAGATCACATATTATATATAAAACGACCAAGGCGAAAGCCTCGAAAACCCGCAACACGGAAACACCAGATTCACTATAGACGGGTAAGAAGAACGGGGGCTTACAGGGAGTTCCTGAACACGGCTGGCACTGTCGCGGCCTGCATTTCCGCGTTTCGCGGCGCGCGTGCGCATCCTGCTGCGCGTGCTGGCGAGGCATCAAAGGAGAGAGGAGCATCATGAATTCGATTACCGGGTCCGCGGGGCGAACTCGCACCAAGACACCGCTCAACCGGTCGCAGATCGCCGGTTTCTGGGGCGCCTGGGCAGGCTGGACGCTCGACGGGATGGACTCGTTCATCTACGCCCTCGTGCTCACGCCCGCGCTTACGGAGCTGTTGCCGCGCTCGGGCTATGAGGCGAGTGCGGCGAACATCGGGCTTGCCGGCTCGATCCTGTTCGCGCTCTTCCTCGTGGGCTGGGGCCTGTCGTTCATCTGGGGGCCGCTCGCCGACCGCTTCGGCCGCACGCGCGTGCTGGCCGGCACCATCTTCATGTTTGCGATCTTCACGGGACTTTCGGCCACCGCGCAGAGCGTGTGGTCGCTCGGCTTCTATCGTTTTCTCGCGGGCGTGGGCATCGGCGGGGAGTGGGCGCTCGCGGGCACCTACGTGGCCGAATCGTGGCCCGAAGACCGCCGCAAGATGGGCGCGGGCTATCTGCAGACCGGCTATTACGCGGGCTTCTTCATTGCGGCCGCGCTCAATTACACGGTCGGCGTGCACTTCGGCTGGCGCGCCATGTTCCTCACGGGCGCGGTGCCGGTGGTGGTGGCGATTCTCGTGCTCACGCGCGTGGAGGAACCGGCGAAGTGGCAGAAGTCGGAGGCGAGCCATGTGCATCGCGGCCGTCCGCTGCGCGAAATCTTCGGCGACGTGTATCGCATGCGCACCGTGGTGGCGTGCGCGTTGCTGACCATTGCGATCATCGGCTTGTGGGCAGGCGCGGTCTATGAACCGTCCGCCGTGATCCAGCTTGCCACGAAGGCGGGTGCGAACAAGGCCGAGGCGATCCGCACGGCTTCGATCGCCACGGGCATCCTGTCGATCGGCACGATCCTGGGTTGCCTCGCATTGCCGCCCTTGGCCGAGCGCATTGGCCGCCGATGGACGCTCGCCGTCTATTTCGCGGGCATGGCCGTGACGATCGCGGCAAGCTTCGGCTGGGCGTTTTACCTGGAGAACGGGCTCGTGCCGTTCATCGCGTTGCTCTTCGTACTGGGCTTCTTTGGCGGCAACTTCGCGCTCTTCAGCCTCTGGCTGCCCGAGCAGTTCGAAACGCGTGTGCGCGCCACGGCGTTCGCGTTCTGCACGTCGTTTGGCCGTTTCGTGGGGGCGGGCGTGAACTTCCTGCTTGGTGCCGCAGTGCTGCGCATGCACACGCTTGGCGTGCCGGTTGCGCTCACGGCGCTGGCCTTCGTGCTCGGACTCCTGATCATTCCGTTTGCGCCGGAAACGAAGGGTCAAACGCTGCCTTCGTAACCTCAGTGCGGCGCGTTGATTAGCGCCGCGCCTTCACGAGCCTCGGCGGCAACAGGCGCCAGCCGAGATTGACGCCGAGGCTCGCCGCCACGATCAGAACCATGCCCGCAAGCTGCGGCACGCTCAGCGCGCGGCCGTAGACGATCGCATCGACGGCGATCGCGGTGAGCGGATACACGAACAGCAGCACGGCGATCACGGGCGTGGTCAGCATCGGCAGCGCGCCGTAGATCAGCACGTACGAAAGCCCCGTGTGCAGCACGCCCATGCCCACGAGCCAGCCCCATTGCGTGGCCGAGATATGCGCGAGTTCGAGCGGCGCGAAAAACGGCGCGATGAGCGGCAGGCACACCGAACCCACCACGCATTGCGTGAGCGTCAGCAGATGTGGGCGAAAGTTGCGCAGGCTCTTGGCGATGAGCGTGACGCTCGCATAGAGCACCGAGCCGCCCAGCGACTCGCCAATGCCGATCATGTAGCTCGTGCGGTCGGCCACATGGGTTTCCGCAAGCACGCCGGAAGCGAGCACGAGCCCCGCGAATGCAATGCCGATCCAGCCCAGCCGGTCGGCGCCGAGCCGCTCGTGAAAGAGCGCCGCACCCATCAGCACGACCCAGAACGGCTGCACATGGAACACGACCGTCGAAACGGCGATGCTCGTGCGATGGATCGCGTCGAAGAAGGCCACCCACTGCGTGACCATCAGCACGCCTGAGATCACCGCGAGCGCGAGCGTGCGGCGCGTGAACTGCCGCGGCGAGAGCCAGCCCTTATAGGCGCAGTACGCGGCGAGCGCGAGCATGCCGAAAAAGCAGCGGAAGAACACGAGCGTGAGCGCGCCGAGGCGCGCCTCTTCGACGAACACGCCGATCGTGCCCATCAAGAGGCCGCCGCCCGCGAGCATGAGGACGCCTTGCTGGCGGTTGCCGTGATGTTCGGATTGCATGGCCGGAGCGGGGGAATCGAAAGTGGGTTGGGGACACGCTCAGTATTCGCCAGTTGCGGGTCGCGGGCAAACGAATTAAATTGAAGAATTCCATCAATGCAGCTTATGAATGGTCACCGCAGGCCATTCGTTGCCTGACGCGCCTCACGTATGAACCCCGAATTCGACATCGATTTGTTGCGCACCTTCGCCGCCGTGGCGGACGCGGGCAGCTTCACGAAGGGCGCCGTAGCCGTGCATCGCTCGCAGGCGGCCGTGAGCATGCAGATCAAGCGGCTCGAGCAGATGCTCGGCACCTCGCTGTTCACGCGCGACACGCGCAATCTCGCGCTCACGCGGCCCGGCAACACGCTGCTCGAATATGCGCGGCGCGCGCTCGATTTGCAGGAAGAGGCATGGGCGGCGCTGGTGCGGCCCGAGGTGACCGGGCGCGTGGTGCTCGGCGCGCCCGACGACTACATGGCGTCGCTGCTTTCGCCGGTGCTGCGGCGCTTTTCGACCCTCTATCCGCACGTGGAGATCGAGATCGTCTGTGCGCAGAGCGTAGCGCTTGGGCCGATGCTGGCGGAAAACAAGATCGACATCGCGTTCGTCACGCGCGACCGCAAGATGCGCGGCGAATTCGTGCGGGCCGAGGAGATGGTGTGGGTGGGGTCCGCCACCGACCCCGCGCCGCTCGCCATGTCGCCGCTGCCGGTGGGGCTTTACGAGCATGGCAGCGTGGCGCGCGCGCATACTGTGGCGGCGCTCGACGCCGCGCACATCCGTTACCGCGCCGCGTATAGCAGCGCCAGTTTGATGGGTTTGACGGCGACGGTGGAGGCAGGCATTGCGATCGTCGCGCTCACGCGTTGCAGCGTGCCGTCGCGCTTCGCGATTCTCGGCGAGGCGCAGGGCCTGCCAAAGATCGAGCCGCTTGAGATCGTGGTGGCGCGCAGCGTCAAATCGAATCGCCCGACGTGCGACTACCTCGCGCAGCAGATGGTGCAGGACCTTTCGGTGCCGCGTCAGCGCGGGTAGACGCTCACTTCGCCGCCCACCGCGAGCCGCACGCGCTCGCCTTCGCGTGGCGTGCGATAGCCGGGCACGCGCGCACGCACCGTTGCGGGCGCATCGATCAGTTGCAGCGTGAGCGCGGCGTCCTGGCCCTGGAAGGTGATGGCGCTTACCACCGCATCGAGCGCGCCGTCGCGCTGGGCGGCTTCGGGTAGCACGTCGATCTGCTCTGGGCGCAGCATGACGTCCACGGCGCCTTCTGCGCCATACTGGTCTTGCTGGATCGGCAGCGTGCCGAGCACGCAATGCGCGAACCCGTTGGCCACCGTACCCGGCAGCAACACCGCTTCACCGATGAAGGCCGCGAGTTCGCGCGTGGCCGGGCGGCGATAGAGCATTTGCGGCGGCCCGCTTTGCAGCAGTCTTCCGCGCCACAGCACGGCGACCTCGTGGCCGAGCGAGAGCGCCTCGGCCTGGTCGTGCGTGACGAGCACGGCGGTCGCGCCGGCGGCGGCGAGCGCGCGCGCCACGGCTTCGCGCGTTTCGACGCGCAGCGCGGCGTCGAGCGACGAGAACGGCTCGTCGAGCATCACGAGGCCGGGCGAGGGCGCGAGTGCGCGGGCGAGCGCCACGCGCTGCTGCTGGCCGCCCGACAGCTGTTGCGGCGCGCGCGATGCATAGGATTCCGGAAGACCGACGAGTTCAAGCAATTCGGCCACGCGATGACGTGCGCGGCGCTGCGCGCGCGGCAGGCCGAACACGATGTTCTCGGCGACCGTGAGGTGCGGAAAGAGCGCACCTTCCTGCGGCACATAGCCTATATGACGCTGCTCGGTCGGCAAATGCAGCCGGTCGCCGGCCACGCGGCGGCCGTCGATTTCGATCGTGCCGGCGTCGGCGCGCTCGAAGCCGCACAGCACGCGCAGTAGCGTGGTCTTGCCGCTGCCCGAAGGCCCGAGCAGCGCGACGAGCGAACCCGACCGCACGGAAAGGTCGATGCCGTGCAGAACCGGATGACCGTCGAAGGCCTTCTGCAGGCCGGAAATGCGAAGTGTGCTCATGGTCTCAGGCGTCGTGGGAGGGCGCGTTGGCCGTATCGACCGACAGGGTCACGGGTGCATGGCCCGCGAGCGCGGAGCGGCCTGCAAACGCGAACAGCAGGCCCGAAGCGGCGAGCGAAAGCGCGGTGAGCAGTGCGGCATAGGGCGCGGCGGCCGCGAAGGCGAGCGTCGAGGTGTCGGTCCAGACCTGCGTGGCGAGCGTGTGTGTGCCGATCGGCGCGAGCAGCAGCGTGGCGTTGAGTTCGGTGACCACCGAGATGAAGACCATCGAAGCGGCCGCGCCAAGGCCTGGGCCCGCGAGCGGCAGCACGACGCGGCGCAGCGTGGCGAACCAGCCGAGGCCAAGTGCGCGCGCCGTATCTTCGAGGCGCTGCTGCGCCTGCATGAGCGCCGCGCGCACGCTCACGAGCGCAAGGGGCAGGCAGAGGATCGCGTACGCCGTAATCAGCAGCGTGGTGCCTTGATAGAGCGGTTCGAGCGCACGCACGGCGAGCGAGACGATGGCCAGTGCGATGACGAGACTGGGTACGCCCTGCGCAATGAAGGCCGTGCGTTCGAGAAACGTGGCGGCGCGGCCGGGATAGCGAGCAAGCAGATACGCGAGCGGCAGCGCGAGCAGTACGGTGAAAAACGCAGCGGTGAGGCCGAGGCGCAGCGAGGCGAACGTGGTCGAAACCAGCAACTCCGGCGAGACATCGGCGGGCGTGATCGCAGCCGCGCCGGGCTGCGTGAGCCAGTAGCCGATCATCGCGAGCGGCACGCCGAGCGTCGCCACATTGAGCGCGACGAAACCTGCCGCAACGGGCCAGCGCCAGCGGCCGAGCGCATGGCGCACGCTCGCGCGGCGCGCGCCGCGATCCACGCGCTCGTAGCGCGAGCGCCCGCGCACGCGAAACTCGAGCACGAGACACACGAGGCAGAGCAGGATCAGCACGCAGGCCAGCAGCGAGGCGCCCCCGCCATCGAAGCTCGTGCGGTATTCCGCGTAGATCTCGGTGGTGAACGTGCGAAAGCGCAGCAGCGTGAACGCGCCGAATTCGGACAGTACGCCGAGCGCAACGAGCAGCATCGAGCCGAACAGCGCAGGCCGCAATTGCGGCAACACGACACGCACGAAAACGGCCCAGCGGTTGCAGCCGAGCGCGCGCGCCGATTCTTCGAGCGCGGGGTCGAGGCCGCGCAGCGCGGCGGCCACGGGCAAATAGACGAGCGGGAAGTACGCCGTCGTGATGACGATGAACGCGCCGAGAAAGTCCTGCAGATCGAGGCTCAGCGACACCCACGCATAGCTCGTGACAAACGCGGGCATGGCGAGCGGCGCGGCGGCGAGGAGCGCCCACGCGCGCCGCCCGGGCACGTCGGTGCGCTCGACGAGCCATGCCACCGCGGTGCCGAGCACGGCGCAAGCGAGCGTGGCCGAAACGGTGATCGAGAGCGTGTTGACGAGCAACTCGCCCACCAGCGGCCGGAAGATCAGTTCGGCGGCGTCGGCCAGACCGAAGGAGAGCGCGCGCCAGAACGTCAGCGCGAGCGGCAGCAGCACCAGCAGCGGGCCGAGCGTGGCGGCGGCAAAGAGCGCGCGCGGCACCCGCCGCGGCGCGCGTTGGGGAGGGCCAGCCGCGACATCCACTTGATGAGCCTCGGGTACGGCCTGCGCCGTAGTGACTGCTTCGCTCACGATCTTGCTTCGAACTCCATACGGTTTACAGCAGGCCGGCCTGGCGCAGCAGCTTGCCTGCCTGGCTGTCGTCGCCGAGCTGCTGGATGGTCAGCGCGGGCGGCTTCAGCTGGTCGAACGGCTTGTTGATGGGATCGCTCGCCACGCCGGGCCGCAGCGGGTACTCGTAGCTGATATGGTTCTGCGCCATCAGCTTTTGCGCGCGCTCGCTCACGAGGTAGGCGAGGAACTTCTGCGCACCGTCCACATTGTGCGCGGACTTCATCACTGCGGCGCCCGAGACGTTGACGAGCGCGCCCACGTCGCCATCGGCGAAGTGCGCGACGGCGCTTTGCGTCTTCTTGTCGCCGATCTCGGCGTGCAGGCGGTCCCAGTAGTAGTTGTTGATGATGCCGGTGGCGACGGCGCCACGGTTCACGGCAGCAACCACGCCTTCATCGTCGTCGAAGATCTGCGAGTTGGTCTTCAGGCCCTTGAGCCATTCGAGCGTCGCGGCTTCGCCCTTCATGGCGAGCACGGCATCGACGAGCGGCAGGAAGTCGGCGTCGCTCGGCGCGATGCCAACCTTGCCTTTCCATTCGGGCTTCGCCAGATCGAAAATCGATTTCGGCAATTGCGCGGGCTGCACTTTGACCGTGTTGTACGCGAGCACGTTCTCGCGCGCGGTCACGCCGACCCATTGTCCTTGCGGCGAGTTAAAGCGTGCGGGCACGGCTGCGAGCGTGGCTTGCTGGACGGGAGCGAGCAGGCCCTTTTCTTCCAGTAGCATCAATTCCGGCGAATTCTCGGTGAAGTAGACGTCGGCGGGCGTCTTCTCGCCTTCGGCGACGAGCTGCGCCGCAAGCGCCGGGCCTTCGCCGCTGCGGATCTTCACGTCGATGCCGGTCTGCTGCTCGAAGTCCTTCGCCAGCTGGTTCACGACCTGCTCGTGCTGCGCGTTGTAGAGCGTGATCGACGCGGCGTGCGCGGCGAGCGGCAGCATGCCCGCGAGCGCGAGCGAGAAGGCGGCGGCGCGCAGCGGCGCGCGCATCATGGAAATTTTCATATTGCTTCGTTGTCCGTTGTTATCGAATGATTTCAAGCGATCTCAGGCGCTGAACAGCTCCGCGCCGATGAACGAGCCCACTTTCGCGCCGGGCGGGCACGCGAAAATCGCGCTGCCCACGTGCGTCGTGAACTGGTTCATCATGTCGAACTTCGCGAGGCGCTCGTTGATCGGAATGAAGCCCGTGCGCGGGTCGCTCTGGTGCGCAACAAAGATCAGACCCGCGTCGTATTCGGTTTCCTGGCGCCACGGTGGCCAGCGCTCGATATAGAAGTCCGTGCTGTCGTTGTACGAGTAGGAGCGGCGCAGGATCTGCGCGCCGTTGTTCGACGCGCGGTTCGAAAGACGCACGTGCGAATTCTCGGGAATCAGCGGGTTGCCGTCCTTGTCCTGCGCTTCGAGATCGACGTTGTCGAACTCCTTCTTCTGCCCGATAGGCGCGCCGCTGTACTTGTGGCGGCCGAACACCTGCTCCTGGAAGCCCAGTTCCATCTGGTCCCAGTGCTCCAGCGTGATGCGGATGCGGCGCACCACCGTATAGGTGCCGCCTTGCATCCACGGCGCGTCGGCGGCCGTGGCCCAGACGAACTGGTTCATTGCCTTCGGGTCGGTGGTCGGCGGATTGTTCGTGCCGTCCTTGAAGCCCATGAGGTTGCGCGGCGTCTGCGCGCGCGGGCCCGAGAGAAAGCCCGCCTGGCCCCAGCGCATCGTCAGGATTCCGTAGCCTTGGCGCGCGAGTTGGCGCACCGCGTGGAAGGCCACCTGTGCGTCGTTGGCGCACGCCTGCACGAAGAGATCGCCACCGGTTTTTTGCGCGATCAGCTGGTCGCCATTGAAGCGCGGCAGGTCGACGAGCGCGGCAGGGCGCTTGTGCGCGAGACCATAGCGATCCTTGTCCTGCGACGTGAAGAGGCCGGGGCCGAAGCCGAACGTGACCGTGAGACCCGCCGGGCCGAGGCCCAGCACGTCGCCGGAATCGGGCGCGGGGTGGTCGTCGCCGGTGCCGTCCAGCGACGCCGCCGGTTGCGCCTGGCTCATGCGCGCCGCGGACTCGGTCCACTTGCGCAGCAGATTGACGACGTCGTCGCGCGAGGTCGTCGTGAGGTCGAAGGCCGCGACATACGTGTGCGCCTGCTGCGGCGTCACGATGCCGCCCTGGTGCTCGCCGTAGAACGGCTCCACCGCGAGCATCGGGTCGGCGGGCATGGCGTGGTGCCTGGCCTCGGCGGCCTGGGCGAGGCCGCTCGTGGCCGCGCCTGCGCCAAGGCTCGCACCGACGCTTGCACCCAACGCGGCGCCGGCTTTCAGGAAGCCGCGCCGCGCCAGGCGCGTTGGGTTGTTGGGAGTATCGTCGGAGGACATGATTATTTAGCCAGCACGAGAGTATTCACATCGTCTTCCACATAGTAGAAGCCGTCGCCCGCCGGGGTCAGCGCGATGCCGAAAAGGTCGCCGTTGCCAGGGGGCGTTTGCGCCTTGTCGGTATCGATCCAGCGTGCGTAGAGCTGCTTCGCTGCGGTCGGGTCAATCTCGACGACCTGGCCGTTCAAGGCATTCGTCACGAGCAGGTGGCCCTGCGGCGTGGTGATCATGGCGAGCGGGCGGTGCAGCAGACCGTCGGCGGTGAGTTGGCGGCCCACGCCTGCGCTCGTGTCGCGCGTGAGCGGGTCTTCGATCACGTTGATGCGATTGCCGATCGCGTCGGACACGTAAAGCAGCTTGTTGTCCGCCGAAAGCGCGAGGCCGGTCGGGCCGACGAGGAACACGCCCTTGTCCGCCTGCGCGCCAAAGCCGCTCGCCACCACGGTTTCGCTCTTCACGACCGGCGCCTGGCCGCTCGGGATGTCGAGGTCGAGGCGCAGCACCGTGGCCTGCTTGAACACAGGCGGGTCACCTGCTGCGCTGCCCACGCCGAAGCCCGCGTTGCTCACGAACAGCGTGGCGTGGTCGCCGTTGTCGACCACGGCCATGTTGCCCCACGGGTCATTGATGTTGGGACTACTGATGACCTTCGCAATCTTGCCGCCGCTGTCGAGCACGATCATGCAGCCCGCGCCCTTGGTGCCGGTCGTGCCGTCGTTGCTCGGCGTGCTGCCGACGATGACCCAGCCCGACTTGAGCATCGTCATAGCGGTCGAGAGGCCGACACCGCCCGGGCACTCCTTGAGATCGCGCGGAATCGTCGCGAACAGCGTCATCTGCTTCGTGTCGGGGTGATAGTCGATGATGGTGCTGCCGGTGCCCTGCAGGTTGGCCGCATTGTTGAAGTTGTCCACCAGCACGTCGCCTTCTTTCACCGTGCCGGCGGAAACCGGCGCGACGAAGATCGCGTACGGGTTCTGGTCGCCGTTGTCGGGCACGGTGTTGATGAGCGTGGTGTGGTGCTTGACGGTCTCGAGCAGGCCCTGCGGGTCGGCGTGGGCCGCGAGCGGCGCGCCGGCGAGCACTGCCGCGGCGGCCAGCGCGAGCGCGGAGCGGGCCGCGTGGACCGTGCATTGCAGGAGCGTGCGCGTAGCGTGTTTCATACTGAATCTCCGTGCCTCGCGCGGCCGCAGTGCGTGCGGTTGGGAAAACGCGAGGACTTGGGGTTGAACATGGGTCGGTTGCGCTTTCTTGGGCTTAGAACGTGATGTTGGTCCGCACGCCCACCACGAACGTGTTGCGCAGCGGCGCGGTCGGGTCCTGCGGATTCTGGCCCGCACCCGCGTTGAACGTGTATTGCGCGTCGGCCTGCAGAATCCACCATGGCGTGACCTGATACTGATAGGTCAATTCGAGCGCCGTTTCCTGCGTGCGCACGCCGTAAGGACCGCCGGTGAACATCTGCTGGTCGAGGTCGAGGTTGTGCACGTTGTTGCCGACCTTGATGTAGGTGGCGGCGATGCCCACGCTGTCGTTGTCGCGGCCCTTGAACGGCGCCTTCATCACGATGCCGAGGTTGGCCGCGAGGCTCACGAGATTGCGGTCGCCGGGCGCACCCATCACGCGTGCGAATACGCCGATGCTGCGCGGCTCGTCCGGGTCGGGACGCCAGATCATCTGGTCGGCCACGGCATAGAAGCTGTAGTTGCCCTGGTGCTGCAACGCAATGCCGGTCGAAGCCGGGTTCGCGAGCGAAAGCCCCGTGTTGTCGAAGCGCTGGTCGGCGAACGAGTTGGTGTTGTACCAGAAGCCCAGCTTGTAGGTGCCCGGCAGGCCGTGATTGTCTGCGCTGACCAGTTCGCCTTCTGACGGCTGGTTGATGGCGTATTGCAGTTCGCCGATCCACAACGTGCCGTTGTGCAGATTGAAGTTCGTACCACTAAGATTATTCGGGTCGTTGCCGAGCGGGTCGCCGGAGAAGACACCCGCGAGCGCGGTCAACGAAGGCGTGATCTGCCCGCGCACGCGCACGCCGAGGCCGGCGAGCGGATAGGCGGGGCCGCCCGAGGGCATGTCGTACGAGGGCAGCGCAGGCCAGCCGAACATCGTGTTGATGAACAGCGCACCGTACTGGCTCACGATGAATTCCTGGTCGAGACTTTGCTGACCGATCTTCACGTCGAGGCGCTTGTTGAAGAACGATTGCTGATACCACAGCTCCCACAGGCGCGTGGTCGGCGTCGCTTCAATGCCGCTCGCGGTGTTCAGCGTGCCGAGGTTCGACGTGCTCAGGTTGGTGCCGTGAATCTGCAGGGCGCTCACGTTGAAGAGGCCGCCCGGAATGCCGAGCGCCTTGCTCGTGTCGACCTGCACCGTCGCCGTCGTGAGGCCGTCGTACGCGCCGCCCGTCTTGAGACCGCCACGCAGATTCGCGAGATACTCGCTCGTCTCGGTAAGCTGGAATGTCACACCGTATTTGCCGAGCCAAGGCCGCAGCCCGCCCATGTCGCCGAGCAGGTTCTGGCGCGTCCAGATGCCGGTCCAGAAGTTCGACGGCTGCGACTGAATGGCGAGGTCGGCTTCCGGAGCTTCAGGCGCGGCGTCGGGGTTGGCATTGCTCTGTGCGCGCGCTGCGCCGCATGCGAATGTCGCGCTCGCGGCGAGCACGGCAATGGCGCGCAACGCCGGTGCGCGCCGACGCGCCGGGCGGCCTGGCGCCGCGCTGCGCGAACAGGCCGGCGCGGGCACGCGGGCGGTTCGGGTCAATTCCATCGTATTCCTTACTTATTGAAATGATTGCTTGATTGATCGCGTTGGCGTTTGTTATTCGCAAGCCGCTGAATACCCGACATCTCCAGACGGCGCCATCGTACTAACAGCAAATGCGAGCGTCAACAAAAACGAGAATGATTCTCAACCGTTTTACGCAAGTTTTACGTGGCGTCATCTGAATGCTTACGGATGCCTGTCTATTGCGCGTTCGTGCATTACAGACAGTTAGTTTTGGACGTAATAGTCAGGCGAATGAAGTCGCATATCATCACGGTTGTGAACGCAGGTTCACCGCTCAAACTTCAAACCAAACTGGCTCCATGACCGACACTTCCTCACGCTACGAAATCGATCTCGATGCGTACTTCGCCCGCATCGGCTACGGCGGTTCGCGAGCCGCCACGTTCGCCGTGCTGCGCGAACTGCATCGTCTTCATCCGCTTGCCATTCCGTTCGAGAATCTCGATCCGCTCGCCGGGCGGCGCGTGTCGGTCAAGTTGCCGGACATTGCCGATAAACTCGTGGCGCAGCGTCGCGGCGGCTACTGCTTCGAGCACAACACGTTGTTTGCGCATGTGCTCATGCAACTGGGCTTTTCCGTGACGCCGCTTTCCGCGCGCGTGCTGTTCGGCCAGGCGCCGGGCGCGCGCACGCCGCGCACGCATATGCTGCTGCGCGTGGAGGCCGAGGGCGATTCGTGGATCGTGGACGTGGGTTTCGGCGGCGCGACGTTGTGCGCGCCGCTCCTGCTTTCGAGCGAGGCGCAACAGCAAACGCCGCACGAGCCGGCGCGGCTCGTGACGCTTTCAGACAATGAGCGCAAACTCGAACTGTTCGACGGCGAGAAGTGGTTCGACGTGTATCGCTTCGAGTTGACGCCGGCGGAGTGGGTCGATTACGAAGTGGCGAACTGGTATACGTCGGCGTCGCCCGATTCGTTTTTCACGTTCAGCCTGATCGCGTGCATCGCGCGTGAAGGTGGCCGCGCGATCCTGTTCAACGATCGATTTACCGAGCGCGACGCGCAAGGCCAGGTGAGCGAGGAGCGTACGATTGCCAATGGAGAGGAACTCGCGTTGTGTCTGCGCGAACGCTTCGGCATCGACCTCGCCCGCGGCGAAGCGGCGCAGCGTATCGACGCCGATGTGCTCTATGCGCGCATGACTTCACACGGCGCGTAGCAGGAAGCGCGCGAAACGACACTTGGCCCGCGCGCAAGGAGGGCATCATGACTGAGCCGAAAATGACGAAAGCGCTAATGGCGAAGCTGTTCGTGCAAGTCGTGGTCTGGTTCGGGTTGATGGGCGTGCTGCTGTTCGTTTCGGCGGGAACGCTGGCCTGGACGGCGGCGTGGCTGTGGCTCATCGAGTGGGCGTTGTGCGGCGTGTGGATCGGCTTGTGGCTTGGGCGCGAAGATCCTGGGCTCCTGGTCGAGCGGCTCGCGCCTTTCGCACAACGCACGCAGCAGCCGTGGGACCGCGTCTTCATGCTGTGCGTATCGGTGGGGTTCTGCGCGTGGCTGTGCCTGATGGGCATCGACGCCGTGCGCATGGGCTGGTCGCGCGTGCCGCTGTGGCTCAGCGTGCTCGGCGCCATTTTCATCTTCGTCGATATCTACGCAACGCGCGCGGTCTTCGCGGCGAACCGCTTTGCCGCACCCGTCGTGAAGATTCAGAGCGAACGCGGGCATACGGTCAGCGACACGGGCCCGTATGCCTACGTGCGTCACCCGATGTATGGCTTCGCGCTGCTCTTTCTCGCCGGCACGCCGCTCATGCTCGGTTCGTGGTGGGGGCTCGCGTGCGTGCCCGTCATGGTCGTGGGGATCGGCTATCGCGCGGTGCGCGAAGAGCAAACGCTCGCTGAGAATTTGCCCGGCTACCGCGAGTATCTGGCGCGCGTGCGTTATCGCTTCGTGCCGGGCATCTGGTAGCAGGAGACTAGCGCGTAGTGGTCGAAGTCAACGCTTGCGCGTAGCGCCGGTAAAGCCAGGCGAGCGCCGTGGTGGTGAGCAGCGCGAACACGATATTGCCGATGCTCTGGCCAATGGCGAGCGCGGTGAGCCAACCGGGCTGCCGCACGATTTCAGGCGAGACGCCCGCGAGGCCCATGCCGATGAGCACGATGAGGCCGCATACGGCAATGGGCAGCGCCGCGACGAAGGTGACGCCAAAGAGGCTCCAGAAATGGCCGCGGCTGTCGCGCCATGCGGCGCCGAAGGCGATCGGGCTGCCGATTGCAAGCGCCGGGAAGAGCAGCGAGAGGCGCACCGCCACGAACATCCAGATCGCAAGGACCACCAGAAAGAGGAACGCCGCGCCGCCCTGGTACTGAGGCCGCAGCACGACCCATAGCAAGAGTGCGAATGCGCCGAGCGCGACCGCGAGAATGAGGCCGACCGCGAATACGCGCAGGAACGGTTTCGCCCCTGCCGGCATGAGCGGCGCGCTGCGCTCGCCTAGCAGCACGAAGCGTGAGATCTTCAGCGTGAACCAGAGGTAGACGAGCGAATTCAGCAGCGAGGCGAGATTGCCGAGCGCAATGAGTCCGGCCGAGGGCGTCGCGCCTTCGGCTGGCACGGGCCGCCCGGCGAGCCCGAACCAGCCGAGCGCCGCGTAGATCACGAAAGTCGCCAGAACGAGAACCGGCATTTGCACGGCGGCCTGCCAGGCGCTCGCCCACGCGCGCTTGACGCATTCCATGAAGGTCATCTGTTGCATGAAGGTTTCACACGGGTGACAGAGAGCCTACAGTCTAACGCGGCGCCGTGAAATCGAGCGCGCTTGTGCCAATCCGCTTGTGCCTCACTTGACGGCGAACAGCGTGAGGTTCATGAAGACCTTGAACGCGAAGCCGAGCGACACGGCCGCACCCACGCCCGCACACCAAAGGAGTACGAACCAGATCCAGCCGGGCAGCTTAGTGGTAGTGATGGGTGTCGCCATGACGCACCTTGCCTCTGAAGACCCAGTAACCGAGCATCGTATACGCGAGAATGATCGGCAGAATGAAGGCAGCGCCCACGAGCGTGAACGTCTGGCTCTCGCGCGGCGCGGCCGCTTCCCAGAGCGTGAGGCCCTGCGGAATCGCGTAAGGCCACAGGCTCACGAGCAAGCCTGCGTAGCCGAGCAGCACGAGCCCGATGGCCGCGATGAAGGGCGTCTTGTGATGGCGCGCATGCACGGCCCAGCGCATCCACGCGGCGCAGGCGAGCACGAGCAGCGGCACCGGCGCAAGGCGCCAGAAGAGGCCCGAACGGAACCAGCGATCGGCAATCGCCGGGTCTTGCAGCGGCGTCCACAGGCTCACGAGCGCGATGAAGCCGAGCAGCATGACAGTAAGCGGCCAGACGAGCTTGCGCAGGCGGCGCTGCAGGTCGCCCTCGGTCTTCGCGACGAGCCAGCAGCAGCCGAGCAGCGCGTAGGTCGCGACGAGCCCGAAGCCCGAAAGCAGGCTGAATGGCGTGAGCCAGCCGAAGGCGTCGCCGGCGAACTGGCCGCCGTCCATCGGAATGCCTTGCAGGAAGGCGCCGAGCGCAATGCCCTGGAAGAACGCCGCACCGGTTGAGCCGCCGATGAACGCGAGGTCCCACAAATGCTTCGTGCGATTGGCCTTGGCGCGAATTTCGAACGACACGCCGCGGAAGATCAGGCACGCGAGCATGAACACGAGCGGCAGATAGAGCGCGGAAAGCACGGTCGAGTAGACGACGGGGAACACGGCGAAGAGCCCCGCGCCGCCTAGCACGAGCCAGGTCTCGTTGCCGTCCCACACGGGGGCGACGGTGTTCATCATGAGATCGCGCTCTTCCTCGTCGGGAAAGAGCGGAAACACGATGCCGATGCCGAGATCGAAGCCGTCGAGCACCACGTAGAGAAGAACGCCGAGCGCGATGATCGCGGCCCAGATGACGGTGACATCCATTTGCTTGCTAGCCTCGTAACGATGAATGCGGGGCGCCTCAAGCGTCGATCAGCTGATCGGCGGCGGACATGGGGCGGCGTGCGGTCTGATTCACAGTGAGCGCAGGGTGGGCCACGCGCGGTTCACGCGGCTCGTGGGGCGAATGCGGCTTCGTGTCGGGCAGCGCTGGACCTTTGCGCAGCAGCTTGAGCAGGTAGTAAATGCCCGTGCCGAACACGAGGAAGTACACGGCCACGAACGCCATCAGCGAAACGCCGACCTGTTGCGCCGTGAGCGGCGACACCGCTTGCGCCGTGCGCATCACGCCGTAGACCACCCAGGGCTGGCGGCCGGCTTCGGTCGTGACCCAGCCCGCGAGCAGCGTGATGAAGCCCGTTGGTCCCATGGCGAGCACGAAGCGCTGGAAACCGCGCGATTCGTACAGCGTGCCACGGCGGCGCAGCACCCAGCCCACCACGCCGAGCAGAATCATCAGGAGACCTAAGCCGACCATGACGCGGAAGCTCCAGAACAGCAGCGGCGAATTGGGCCGCTCGTCGGCGGGGAAAGACTTGAGCCCCTTGATCTCGCCGTCCCAGCTATGCGTGAGGATCAGGCTGCCCAGGTGTGGGATGGAAACGGCGTAGCGCGTGGTCTCGGCCTGCATGTCGGGGATGCCGAACAGGTTCAGTGCCGTGCCGCCTTGTTCGGTGTCCCAAATGCCTTCGATCGCGGCGATCTTGGCGGGTTGATATTCGCGCGTGTTCAGGCCGTGCGCGTCGCCCACGAAAGCTTGCACTGGCGCGAGCACGAGCAGCAGGCCGAGCGCCATCGAAAACATCTTCTTGATGGCGGGGTCGCGCCGCCCCTTGAGCAAGTGGTATGCGCCGCTCGCGGCCACCACGAGCGCGGCCACGATGAACGCTGCGATCGCCATGTGCGCAAGACGGTACGGGAACGACGGGTTGAAAATGATCTTGAACCAGTCGACCGGCACGACGTGGCCATCGACGACCTTGAAGCCTTGCGGCGTCTGCATCCAGCTATTCGAGGCGAGGATCCAGAACGTGGAGATGAGCGTGCCGATGGCGACCATCAGCGTCGCGCCGAAGTGGGCGCGCGGGCTCACGCGGTTCCAGCCGAACAGCATGATGCCGAGGAAGCCCGCTTCGAGAAAGAACGCGGTCATGACTTCGTACATGAGCAGCGGCCCGGTTACAGGGCCGGCGAACGACGAAAAGCCCGACCAGTTGGTGCCGAACTCATAGCTCATGACGACGCCGGAGACAACGCCCATGCCGAAGGCCACGGCGAACACTTTCGACCAGAAGAGGCAAAGGTCCTTGTAGAACGGCTGACGCGTTTTGAGCCAGCAGGCTTCGAGCACGGCGATAAAGCTTGCAAGCCCGATGGAAAGCGCCGGAAAGACGATGTGAAACGAGACGGTGAAGGCGAACTGCAGCCGGGCCAGGTCGAAGGCGGAGAGTGACGTGTGCATGTGCGTGCCTGTTGCTTGCTTACCGGGAAATGCGCGGGGGAGCCTGCGCACTGCACCGCAGTGGGGGCGCTGCGGTTGCGTGCGATGGACGTAAGCGTAGGGGAATGGCGGCGGTTTTGCTGCACTGCGACGTGCGCCAGCGTGTCGCAGTCGTCAATCTCAATCAGGCAAAAACATGCGCTAACGCATTGATAAAGATCAATTTAGATTAAACGTTCGTTGTGCAGGCGGGATGCGCGAGGGGTGTGGCGCTGCGGCAATACACCGCGCAGCCGCATGGGGTGCGGCAATGCGCCTCGGGGCGCGGTGCAGGAAAGCGTGCGAGGGAGGATTCAGTCGCGCCTGGCGGCGCGGGCGCTACGTGCGAAGCCAGGCGGAAAAGATAAGGAATGCGATAGAGGTGGAAACGTCAGCGTGGATCGCTCCACAGCTTGCCGGCCGTCGCCCAGTTTTCCGGCTTCACGTCGTGAAAGATGATGTCGACGGATTGCGGCTCGACGCCGAGCACCTTGCAGGTGGTCTCGGTCAGTGCAGCGGCGAGCTGGCGCTTTTGTTCGACGCTGCGGCCTTCGAACATTTCGATGTGGAATGTCGGCATGCGGGTCTCCTCGGAAAGTCAGTGATGCGATGGAATGGGCGTGGTTAGTCGCGGTATGACGAATCGATGCGATCGAGCTTGCGCAGCAGCGCCGGCCATTCGAGCACGCCTTCGATCGCGCCGCCGTCGCGCAATTGCTCGGCGGTGCGTTCGGCCACCTCGGGCGGCGGCAAGACGAGCGGTACACCACCGGCCTGCGCTTGAAGCTGGATTTCGCACGCCTTGATGAGCGTCGCCATCAGCACATAGGCTTCAGCCACCGTGCGGCCAGTGGTGAGCGTGCCGTGATTGCGCAGCAGCATCGCCGGGTGCGTGCCCAGGCTCGCGGTGAGGCGCGTGCCTTCGGCGGGCGTGAAGGCGAGGCCTTCGTAGTCGTGCCACGCTAACTGCCCGTAAAAGCGCAGCGCGTGCTGCGAGCCAGGCAAGAGTCCGTCGCGCTGCATCGACACGGCAATGCCCGCCGTATTGTGCAGATGCATTACGCACACTGCGTCGGGCCGCGCGAGATGCACGGCCGCGTGCAGCGCGAAACCGGTGGCGTTCACAGGGTGCTCGCTCTCGCCGACGATGCGGCCTTCGGTGTCGATCTTCACGAGGTTCGAGGCGCGCACTTCGTCGAAGGCGAGGCCGAACGGATTGATGAGGAAGCGGCCAGGCTCCCCGGGCACGGCGGCGGAAACGTGCGTGTAGATGAGGTCGTCCCAGCCGTTGAGCGCGATCAGGCGGTAGGCGGCGGCGAGATCGACGCGCAGTTGCTGCTCGGCGGCGGAGCGGGGCGCGGTCTCGGCGTAGGCGCTCGTCGGGCGATGGGCGAAAGACATGGCGATTCCTTCAGCGGACGGTGGATTCTTCAAACGGCGTGGCTGACGCAGGCAGCGCGCGCAGGCGTCGCGCTGCCACATGCCCGCTCCAGCTTGCCAGCACGAACGGCGCGGTCAGCGCGGGCAATCCGCAGCGCACGGCGGCCAGATGCAGGGCCGCGGCGAGCATGGTCGCACAGAACGCGGCGCGCGTGCCGAGCGTGCACACGGCGAGCGCCGCAAGCGCGCCATTGAAGCCCGCGAGGCCCGCGCCGAAGGCGTCCGGACTCACGCCGCACGCGAGTTCGAGGGCGCTCGCGAGCGCCGCGCCGCCGAGCGCATAGACTGCAGCGCGCCGCGACGACCAGGCGAGCCCCGCGAGCACGCACAGGCCCGCCACCGCGCCCGTTGCGAACGTGGTTTGCGCGAGGCCGCTCAATACGCCCGCCGCGGCGTGGGCTGCAGCCTCGAGCGGCGAGCCGTGCGGGGCGAGCGGTGCAACGGCGCTCGCGGTCGCAACGGGCTCGCTGCCCGGATGCAGCGGCAGCCAGATCCAGGTCGCGATGAGGCAGGGCACGGAATACAGCCCGAGCGACGCGCGGGCGAGCCAGCGGTTCAACGGTCCGGCGATCCACGCGCTCGCGCCGCCCGCAATGAGCGCGAGCGCGGCCGCCGTGCCCGCATCGCCGACGAAGGTGAACGCCGCGAGCGCAGCGAGCGCGCCGTTGTAGCCCGCGAGGCCGTCGTGGATCGCCGGTTGCGCGTGGCCAGCGACGACTGCGCAGACGTTGGCCGCGGCGGCTCCGAGCAGGGCAGCGAGCGCCAGCCGCCAGTCGGTGAGCGCGAGCGCCGCGAGCAGGCACGCGCCCGTTCCCGAGTTCGCCTGCAGCACGATCTGGCCGAGGCTGCGTAAGAGTGCGCGCAAGGCGGGAGCCACGGCGGAATCGGCCGTATCGGCAGTGGCACCGGAGGCGGCGGGAAATCGGGCTGACATGAAGAGGTGGCGTGCGGATACGGGCGAGTGCGGCCCCGGTGCGAGGCGCACGGCGGGCCAAAGTGCGAGCATAGGCGATGCAGCTAGCCTCGCGCATGCGCGCAGGTTGATAGTCGCTATTTGCCGCCGCGTTACGATACGCACAAGGCGGGTACCGTGATCTTTGTGGAGGCGGACGATGCGGGAAGTGCGTTGGGCATCCGAAACGGGCGAGGGCATCGAGCATCTGGCGTTCGATGCGCACTGCGGCCCGAAATTTGGCGAAAAAGGCGACACGATCCGCGCGGAAAGCGTGGTCGTCGGCGAGCGCTACGGCAAATCTTATGGCCTGGCTTACGCCATCGAGTGCGACGCGCAGTGGCGCGTGCGTTGGGCGGCGTTTCGCGTGATGGGCGGCCGCTCGCTCGTGCTACAGGGCGACGGCAAGGGTCACTGGACCGATGGGGAAGGGCGCGCACTGGCAGCGCTCGACGGCTGCATCGATATCGACATCGCCGCGACACCGTACACGAACACACTGCCGATCCGGCGTTTAGGCCTCGCGCGCGGTGAGCGCCAGCCAATTCGCGTGGTGTACATTGCCGCGCCGGAGCTCGAGCCCAAACCGGTCGAGCAGGCCTACGTGTGCATCGAACGCGACCGCGAGTACCGCTACGAGGGCATCTTCCGCGATTTCACGGCGAACCTGCGCGTGGACGAAGATGGGCTCGTGATCGACTATCCGACGTTGTTCCGGCGTTTGCCGCCCACGCAACGGTAAAACGGTTATGCGGCGCCCCCCGTGCTCTTCCCAAACAGCAACTGCTCGATCAGCGTGTTGTCGATGGTCTCGTTATTGAGCGTGCGCGCGAGCAGTTCGCCTGCGAGCAGTTGCGGCGAAAACACCATGTCGGGCTGCAAGAGGCGCAACCGCTGCAAGTTGCGGCTGTCGTTCACGAGCGCCACGGTACGCACCTTCGGCGCGACCTCCTTGATCGCGAGAATCACGAAGGCGTTTTCGGCGTCGTCGGCGCGCAGCGCGAGCGCGGCGAGCGCGGTTTCTGCGCCTGCGTTGTGGAGCGTGGCGGTGTCGCTCGCGTCGCCGACAATGAGGTCGGCCTCGGCCGGATAGTTATGCGGCGTATTCGGCGCGACGATCACGGTCGCCGCGTAGCCGCGCTTAACGAGCCCCCCATACACGCTATGCGCGAGCGGCGAGGCGCCGACGATCAAATAGTGGTTCTTGCGGGTCACGTTGGAAATGCCTCCCTTGACGATGCGTTTCAGGTGCCCGCCAATCACGGGCCCGATCACGGCGCTGATCGAAGTCGCGAACACGGTGATCCCGAGCACGATGATCGAAGCCGTGAAAAGCCGCGCGGTGTCCGAGTGCGGCACGATATCGCCGTAGCCGACCGTGGACATCGACACGATCGAGAAGTAGAACGCGGTGACGAGGTTGCGAATGGGCGGCGCAAAGTCGTCGCCGAGATACAGCGCGCCGAACACTGCGTAGACGACCAACGAGCCAATGCTCAGGAATGCGAACAAGGAGCCCGCAGCGACGCTCGCGCGATCGAAGCGGCGCCAGTAGTAAATGAGCGCGCAGGCGAGTGCGAGCGAGAAGCCCGCGAGCGCGTGGCTGCGATAGTCGCCCCACAGGCAGATGCTGGCCGCGCCCGCGAGCAGCACGAGGGAGAGCACCCACGCCACGCGTGCGCGCAGCGCAATGCCGAACGACATCATCGTGAGGCCGGTGGCGACCAGCGCCTGGGGAAGCGCGAGCACGCCGAACGCGTTGATGAGCGTGATCCAGTCGTCGAACCAGTTGCCGCGCGCGTGTTCGAGCGCTCTCTGCGCGACCGGGCGCACGAGCAGCAGGCCGTCGAGCACCAGCAGCAAGGCCAGGTAGCCGTGCGGCACGAGTCCTCTGGCGTAGCCGCGCAGGCGGCGCGCGTACGCGTTCATTGCTGCGCTTGTTGCGTCGACTGCGTCGGTTGTGTCGGTTGCTCCGGCTGTGTCTGCACGATGTGCAGTTCGCGAGTGCGCACGGGCAGCGAGCAGTGTGCGTCATTGAGCGCCTGGCGGACCTTGCGCGAAAGGTCCCAGCGCATGTCCCAGAACGTGTCGATGTTCGACCACACACGGATGTTGAGCACGGCGGTGCTGTCGTCGAAGCGCGTCACCATCACTTGCGGCGCGGGCGAGGCGAGCACGCGCGGGTCGGCGGCGGCGAGCGTGCGCAATACCTCGATCGCGTGGTTGACGTCGTCGCGCACCGACACCTCCACTTCGAGGTCGAGCCGGCGCGTGGGATTGCGGCTGTAGTTGCGGATCGAATTGCTCCACAGCGCGCTGTTCGGCACGTATTCGCAGATGCCGTCCGGCTTCGTGAGGCGGGTGGTGAAGAGGTTCACTTCCTCGACGGTGCCCGCCACGCTGCCTGCGCCGCCGTCGATATAGTCGCCTACCTTGAACGGCCGCAGCAGCAACAGCATGATCCCCGCCGCGATGTTCTGCAGCGTGCCTTGCAGCGCGAGACCGATGGCGAGACCCGCCGCGCCGAGCACCGCGACGATGCTGGCGGTCTGGATGCCGATTTGCGAGAGCGCGCCGATCACGGCGACAAGGCGCACGCCCCACACGGCCGTGTCGCGCACGATGGGGCGCAGCGTCGGGTCGATGGCGCCGCCGCGTCGCGCGATCCAGTTGGCTACGCGCCGGGAGAACCACCAGCCGAACCAGATGATCGCGAAGGCCGCGCACAAGCGCAGCGCGAGCGCGGAGAGCGCGTCCCACAGGAAGCTCCAGTTGGCCGGGTGCAGGTGTTCGAGGAGGGGTTGCATGGCGAATCAGTCCTTGTCTTCGGAGCCTTGGAACTGGCTCCGTTGCGAAAGGACGTATTGTACGAGCCGCGTTTCGCTTGCGGCGCGTGTGCGGCGCGCAGGAGCGTTTTTGCGCGTGCCGCGTCAGCCTTTGGGCGGCGTATCCACGCCCGGCCCGAGCGTGCGCTGCATGAGCGCCGTGTCGCGCCACTGGCCGTGCTTGAAGCCTACGCCGCGCAGCGTGCCGGTCAGTTCGAACCCGAGGCGCTCGTGCAGTTTGAGCGAGCCGCCGCGCGGGTCGGCGACCACGGCGATCATTTGCCGCCACGGGCCTGCCTCGCAGCGTTCGATCAGCGCGTTAAGCAACGTGTGGCCGAGTCCGCGGCCGCGAAACGCTTCGTCGATATAGATCGAGTCTTCGACCGTGAAGCGGTACGCCGGGCGCGGCCGGTAGGGCGTGGCGTAGCAGTAGCCCGCCACGCGGCCGTCGATCTCGGCGACGAGCCAGGGCAGACCGTGTTCGCGCACGGCGGCGTGGCGGCGCAGCAGTTCGTCGAGCGCAGGCGGCGTCTCCTCGAACGAGGCCGTGCCGTGCAGCACGTGGTGCGCATAGATCGCGGCGATGGCGGGAAAGTCGTCGGCGGTGGCGTCGCGCACGTGCGCGTCGGTGTGTGGGGTCATCGGTTGGAGCGGGGCGCGAAGGCATAGGGGAAGGAGGTTTGCATCCCTCACTATGCCTCGCGCGCGGGCGCTTTTGAAGCGCGCCAAAAATGCATGGCTTAGACGCGCTGCGTGCGGGTGCGATTCGCAACCGTGGATGCGCCCGTTGCGCGCCCGAAGCGCCGCGCCCCGGCCACGCACGCGATCACCACGGCAGTGACGGCGATCATCGCTGGCGGGACGGTTTCGTGCAGCAGCAGTGCCGCAAGCACGAAGCCGAAAAACGGCTGCAGCAACTGCAATTGCCCCACGCCCGCAATGCCGCCGAGCGCGAGCCCGCGGTACCAGAACACGAAGCCGATTAGCATGCTGAAGAGCGACACATAGGCGAACCCCCACCACGAGGCCGCGCTCACGGCGGCGAACGACGCGGGGCGCAGCCACCACGCGAGCGGCGCCATCACGGGCAGCGAGATCGCGAGCGCCCAGCAGATCACCTGCCAGCCGCCCAGGCGCCGCGAAAGCCGCGCGCCTTCCGCGTAGCCGAGCCCGCACACGACGATGGCGGCGAGCATGAGCGCGTCGCCGAGCGGCGAGGCGTCGATGCCGTGGCGCAGCGCAAACGCCACCACGGCGGCGCTGCCCGCCGCTGAAAAGATCCAGAAGGCCGGCTGCGGACGCTCGCCCGCGCGCAGCACGCCGAACACGGCGGTGGCGAGCGGCAGCAAGCCGACGAACACAATCGCGTGCGCCGAACTCACGTGCTGGAGCGCGAGCGCGGTGAGGAGCGGAAAGCCCACCACCACACCGAGCGCGACGATGACGAGCGGCCAGATTTCGTTGCGCGCCGGCCGCGCCGCGCGCAGCGACAGAAGCAGCAACACGCCGAGCACGCCCGCGATGGTCGCGCGCGCGCCCGTGAGGAACACGGGGTCGAGGCCGAGCACGGCGAGTCGCGTGGCGGGCAGCGAGCCGCTGAAGATGAGGACGCCTGCGAGGCCGCAGAGCCAGCCATCGGTGGTGGGATCGAGCGTTTTGCGCATGGGCAATGGCCAAGGGGAAAACATCGGTGATCGATCCAGCGATGATGCGCGCCGAGCCGCGCGGAGGTAAGCTACAGATCAGTACAATTTCTTCAAACTGTATTGAACACGGAGCAGTACAGATGAAAGACAGAGCGAGAACGGAAGGTTTGCCCATGACGCGCGTCGAGCAGGTGATGCAGGCGCTGCGCGAGCGCATTGCCGCGCGCTCGCTGGCCGCGGGCGCGCGCGTGCCGTCCATCCGTGCGATGAGCGAGCAGCTTGGCGTGTCGAATTCCACGGTGGTGGAGGCCTATGAGCGCCTCGTTGCCGAAGGCGTGCTGGTCGCGCGGCGCGGGGCGGGTTTCTTCGTGGCCGGTCACGCGCCGCCGCTCGCGCTTGCCGCGCTCGGGCCGCAGCTCGACCGCGAGATCGATCCGCTCTGGCTCACGCGCCAGTCGCTGCAGACCGAGGCGGGTGCGTTGCGGCCCGGCTGCGGCTGGCTGCCCGCTTCGTGGCTGCCGGAGGACGCCGTGCGGCGCGCGCTGCGCGCCATCGCACGCGATCCGCGCGCGCCGCTCACGGATTACGCTTCGCCGCTCGGCCTGCCCGCGCTGCGCCAGCAACTCGCCTGGCGGCTCGGCCAGCATGGCGTGGAGGCCGCCCCCGAGCAGATCGTGCTGACCGACGGCGGCACTCAGGCGCTCGACCTGCTGTGCCGCTTTCTGCTCGAGCCGGGCGACACCGTGCTCGTGGACGACCCGTGCTACTTCAATTTCCAGGCGCTGCTGCGCGCGCACCGCGTGCGCGTGGTCGGCGTGCCGTACACGCCAACGGGTCCGGATCTCGCCGCGTTCGAGCGCACGCTGGCCGAAACGCGAGCGCGCCTTTACGTGACGAACTCGGCGGTCCACAACCCCACTGGCGCGACGCTCGCGCCTGCCGTCGCGCATCGCCTGCTCAAGCTCGCGGAGGAACATGACCTCCTGATCGTCGAGGACGACATCTTCGCCGACTTCGAAATCGAGCCCGCGCCGCGCCTCGCGGCCTTCGACGGTCTCGCGCGCGTGGTCACCATTGGTAGTTTCTCGAAGACGATGTCGGCGGCGGCGCGCTGCGGTTTCATCGCGGCGCGCGCGGACTGGATCGAGCCGCTCGTGGATCTCAAGCTCGCTGTGTCGTTCGGCAACGGGGAGATGGTGGCCGAACTCGTGCACCGCCTGCTCGTGGACGGCACGTATCGGCGGCATCTGGACGGCCTGCGCGCGAAGCTCGCCGACGCGATGGGCGACACGCTGCGCCGTCTTTCGGCGCTCGGCCTCACCGCGTGGACGCGGCCGCAGGCGGGGCTATTCGTGTGGGCGCAATTGCCAGAGGGGCTCGACGCCGCGCAGATCGCGCGCGAGGCGCTGGTGGAAGGCGTGGTGCTCGCGCCGGGCAACGTGTTCAGCGTGTCGCGCAGCGCGGGCGATTTTCTGCGTTTCAATGTCTCGCAGTGCAATCGTCCGAAGGTCTACGAAACGTTGCAGCGTGCGATGGAGCGCGTGGCGCAGCCGGTCTGAGCAACGGCGTGCGCCACGCCCGGGTCACGGCTCGTGGCGCAGATACCCTTCCTTGGCCGGATCGCGCATGCGCCACGACACGATGAGCGCAACCGCGCAGATCGCCGTGACGTACCAGTAGAACGTGGTCTCGCTGCCAACGGACTTGAACCACAGCGCGACATATTCGGCCGAGCCGCCGAACAGCGCGTTCGCTACCGCATACGAAAGGCCCACGCCCATTGCGCGCACTTCGGGCGGGAACATTTCGGCCTTGATGAGACCGCTGATCGACGTATAGAAACTGACGATGGCGAGCGCGACGATGATGAGCACGAACGCGGCCACCGGGCTCGACACGTCCTTGAGCGCGTGCATGATCGGCACCGTGCCGAGCACCGAAAGCGAGCCGAAGAGGATCATCGACGTGCGGCGGCCGATCTTGTCGGAAAGCGCGCCGAACAGCGGCTGCATCAGCATGTAGACGAAGAGCGCGCAGGTCATCACGTTGCTCGCGGTTTTCGCGTGCATGCCGGCCGTGTTCACGAGGTATTTCTGCATATAGGTCGTGAACGTATAGAAGATCAGCGAGCCGCCTGCGGTGAAGCCCACCACCGTGAAGAACGCGCCCTTGTGCTGCCACACGCCGCGAATCGTGCCCGCGTCGTGCTTGTGGCGCGACTCCGTCGTCGAGGTTTCGTCAAGCGACTTGCGCAGATAGAGCGAGATCAGCGCGGCGGCGGCGCCGACCACGAACGGAATGCGCCAGCCCCAGGCCTTCAGTTCTTCCGTGGAGAGCGTCTGCTGCAGGATCACGAGCACGAGCAGCGCGCAGAGCTGGCCGCCAATTAGCGTGACGTACTGGAACGACGCGAAGAAGCCGCGCCGGCCCTTGAGCGCGACCTCGCTCATGTAGGTCGCGCTCGTGCCGTACTCGCCGCCCACCGAAAGACCCTGGAAGAGGCGCGCGAGCAGCAGCAGGAACGGGGCGAACGCGCCGATCTGCGCATAGGTGGGCAGCATGGCGATTACGAGCGAGCCGCCGCACATCATCAGCACCGAGATCATCATCGCATTGCGGCGGCCGTGGCGGTCGGCGATGCGGCCGAACAGCCAGCCGCCGATCGGGCGCATGAGGAAGCCCGCGGCGAATACGCCGGCGGTGTTCAAAAGCTGCGTGGTGGTGTTGCCGCTCGGGAAGAACGCGGGCGCGAAATACAGCGCGCAGAACGAATAGATATAGAAGTCGAACCACTCGACGAGATTGCCCGACGAGGCGCCGACGATGGCGAGTACGCGTCGCCTCGTGTCTTGCGCGGATAGCGTGGTTGGGTCGTTCTGGACGTCCATGGGCGGGTCTTCTCCTGGTTGTGTGTTTTATGGCGAGCGGCCGTCATGCAGCCGTCGCGAGAGTTCGAACGCGCGCCGCCGGGTCCCGGCGCGCGGTGCCCGCGATTTTAGCTAAATGTAATTAAATGTGTGGAAAATGTAATGATGATGCGAACGGGCCCCATTAGACCGATGGGATGCCGGTTCGCGAGGCAAAAAAAGCCAGCGGGAATCCGCTGGCTGGAGGGGAAAAAGCGGCGAAGCGCGCTCAATGCTGTTTGCGCAGCGGCACGTCACGCAGCAGCAACGACAGCGCGAACGAGAACACCACCACGATCGCAGCCGAGAGGTAAACCGTGTGCAGCGCGCCCGCGAACGCGTCGAGATACTGCGCGTGCAGCGTGGGCGGCAGATGGTGGATCACGTCGGGTGTGAGCGGCTGCGGCAGTTGCACGTCGGCCGTGAGCACCTTTTCGAGCCGCGCGTGCAGCCCGTGCGAAAACACGGCGCCGAACGCCGCCACGCCCACCGAGCCGCCAATCGAGCGGAACAGCGTTGCGCCCGACGTCGCCACGCCCATGTGGCGAAACTCCACGGCGTTCTGCACAGCAAGAATCAGCACCTGCATCACCATGCCCAGGCCGCAGCCGAGCAGCCCCATGTAGAGGTACATGCGGTGAATGGGCGTGTCGAGTTGCAAGCGCGCGAGCAGGATCATCGCCGCGGCCACGAGCGCCGTGCCCGCAATCGGGAAGATTCGGTACTTGCCGATCTTGCTGATGATGCGCCCCGTGATGATCGACATCACGAGCACGCCGCCCATCATGGGCAGCATCTGCATGCCGGCCTGCGAGGGCGTGGAGCCCTTCACGACCTGCAGATAAAGCGGCAGGAACGTGACCGAGCCGAACAGCGACACGCCCACGATGAAGCCGATCAGGCTCGCGAGCACGAAGGTGCGCTGGCGGAAGAGTTCGAGCGGCATGATGGGCTCGGCCGCATGCTTTTCCTCGTGGATGAATCCCGCCACGGCCACCAGGCCGAGCAGCAGCGTGAGCCAGAGCGTGGGCGAAGTCCACGGCAGCAGCGAGCCGCCCTCACTCGTGAAGAGGATCAGGCAGGTGAGGGCGGCGGCGAGCCATGCCGCGCCCATGTAGTCGATCACGTGCTTCACGTGCGCGGCGCGCGGCTTGAACACGGCGGCGATCACCACGAGTGCGATCGCGCCGAGCGGCAGGTTGATGTAGAAGATCCAGCGCCACGACAGATGCTCGACGAGAAAGCCGCCGAGCAGCGGCCCGATCACGGTGGCGATGCCGAACACGCCGCCGAACATGCCCTGATACTTGCCGCGCTCCGCGGGCGGAATGACGTCGCCAATGGCGGCCATCGTCACGACCATGAGGCCGCCGCCGCCAATGCCCTGAAGCGCGCGCAGCACGATGAGCTGCTCCATGTTCTGCGCCACGCCGCACAGCGCCGAGCCGATCAGGAAGATCACGATGGCGGCCTGCAGCACGATCTTGCGGCCGAACAGGTCGCCGAACTTGCCATATAGCGGCACGACGATCGTCGACGTGAGCAGGTAGGCCGTCACGACCCACGAGAGCCGGTCGAGTCCGCCCAGCTCGCCGACGATGGTGGGCAGCGCCGTCGAGACGATGGTCTGGTCGAGCGCCGCGAGCAGCATGACGAGCAGGAGCGCCGGAAACAGCAGCCGGATCGGCGGATGGCTGCCGGCATCGGCAGCAGCCGGGCCCGACGCCGTCGCCGCGGCTTTTGCGCTGGCGCTGGCTCCCGCCGTGGCGGGCGCAGGATGTTTCGTGCTGGGTTCCATCGTCGTGTCCATCTATCTTGAATTTAATTAATTCGGAGGTTAATATTAGGACAATTATTCCAGTTGGTCAAAATTCAATTCGTTACCGAGTTGCTAACCGATAGAACGCCTATGAAAGCGCCAGAACACACCCTCGACAGCGCAGGCGGCGGCGCGCCAGCCCGGCCCGCCGCGCGCCGCCCCGGCCGGCCGAGCGGCGGTGTGGGTGGGGCGGAGCAGCGCGCGCGTCTGATCGACGCCGCGCTCGTGCTGTTCGCGCGCCAGGGCATCCTCGACACGTCGCTTGCCGCCATTGCCCGCGAGGCCGGCGTCACGCCCGCGATGGTTCACTACTACTTCAAGACGCGCGACCAACTGATCGACGTGCTGATCGACGAGCGTTTCGTGCCGCTGCGCGAAGCGCTCGGCGACATCTTCGCGGAGCATCCCGACGATCCCGTGAAGGCGCTCACCGCGCTGGCGCAGCGCTTCGTGGCGGTGGGGCAGCGCAATCCGTGGTTTCCGCCGCTGTGGGTGCGCGACGTCATCAGCGAGGGCGGCGTGCTGCGCCAGCGCATGCTCGAGCGCCTGGGCCGCGAGAACCAGGAAAAAGCCCACACGGCGATTGCGCGCTGGCAGCGCGAGGGCCGGCTCAACGCGGCGCTGGAGCCTTCGCTGCTGTTCCAGTCGCTGATGGGCCTCACGCTGCTGCCGCTCGCCACCAGCCAGATATGGCGCGGCGACGCGGCGCAGCCCCATGTTGGCGTCGAGACGATCGCGCGTCATGCGGTCGCGCTCATCACGCAAGGCGTGGGACCGGCCCGCGTAGACAGCCCCGCCGATACGCGCGTTGATACGGGCATTCATACGGGCATTGATACGGATTAATCGCCGCCGCGCGCCGTGGTACGCTCCGTGACCTTTGCGGCACGGCTCGTGCGCTGTGCCGCGCGAATGTTTCCCGGTCGAGGTCCGGTCTGCCTTCTTCTTCCGTTTCTTCCCGCGCTTCTTCCAGGCAAGCGCCCGCCATCGTCTGGTTTCGCGATGATCTCCGGCTTGCCGATCAGCCAGCGCTCGCGCAGGCTGCCGCGAGCGGACTTCCGCTGATCTGCGTCTGGATTCACGATCCGAATGCCTCGGGCGAACGCCCGGAGGGCGGCGCGGCGCGCTGGTGGCGTCATGAGTCGCTGCGCGCGCTCGATGCCGCGCTAACGGCGCGCGGCGGCCGCCTGCTTCTCCTGCAAGGCGACGAAGCGGCAACGCTGGACGCCCTCGTCACGGAAACCGGCGCGCAAGCCGTGTACTGGAATCGCCGTTACGGCGCGGCGCAACGCGAGGTCGACCGCGCGCTCAAAACGTCGCTGCGCGAGCGCAGCGTGCATGTCGAAAGCTTCAACGGGCAGCTCCTCAACGAGCCGTGGACGGTGCTCAATCAGTCCGGTGAGCCGTTTCGGGTGTTCAGCGCCTACTGGCGCGCTTGCCTGCGCGTGGGGGACCCGCCGCCGCCGCAAGGCGAGCCCGAACGGATGATTTTTCAATCGTTGCCAGCACGTCTTACCCAGCGCGCATCGAAACTCGACGCGCTCGGTCTCGCGCCACGCTCGCCCGACTGGTCGGGCGGCTTGCGCGCGGCCTGGCCAGCGGGTGAGGAAGCCGCACTGGAGCGCCTGCGAGCGTTCCTTGCCACCGACCTCGACGCTTACGCCGGCGAGCGCGACGAGCCCGGCGACGCCGCCACGAGCCGTCTTTCCCCGTATCTCGCCGTCGGCGCCGTTTCGCCGCGCCAGGTCTGGGCGGCGCTCAAGGCGGCGCAGCACGCGCACGGCCGCGGCTCGGCGCGGCGCGCCACGAGCGCGGAGAAGTTCGCAAGCGAATTGGGCTGGCGGGAGTTCTGCCACTACCAGCGCTTTCACTACGCCGATCTGGCGACGCGCAACCTGCGTCCCGCGTTCGACGCCATGCCGTGGCGTAAGGACGCCGCTGGCCTGAAAGCGTGGCAACGCGGGCTGACCGGCTATCCGCTCGTCGACGCCGGCATGCGCGAGCTTTGGCACACGGGGTGGATGCACAACCGAGTGCGCATGGTCGTGGCGTCGTTCCTGACCAAGCACCTGTTGATCGACTGGCGCGCGGGGGAGTCCTGGTTCTGGGACACGCTCGTGGACGCCGACCCGGCCAGCAACCCGGCCAACTGGCAGTGGGTGGCGGGCTCGGGCGTGGACGCCGCCCCGTATTTCCGCATTTTCAATCCGGTGCTCCAGGGCCAGAAGTTCGACCCGCGCGGCGCCTACGTGCGCCAGTGGGTGCCGGAGTTGGCGGCCCTGCCCGATGCGCTCGTGCACCAGCCGTGGAAGGCCGGCGCGCAGCAGCTGGAAGCGGCGGGCGTGCGCCTTGGCAAGGATTACCCGGAACCTGTTGTCGAGCACGAACTGGCGCGCCAGCGTGCACTCGAAGCCTATGCGCAAACCGGCAAAGCCAAGGGCTTCGCCGCTTCGCAAGAGGGCCGGGAGCAGGGTTAAAAGCAGGGCGGCAAAGCGTGAGCGCGGCCGTCATCGGGCTGTCTTGTGTTGCGGCTATTGTGCGCGGCGCGGATGGACGCACGCTCAGCACGCCGGAACCAGACGGCATTAAGATTGCTCTATCAGGACGGCCCGCGGTGCCGCGCGCCCAGCATCACGCCGGGCTCGCAGCCTCGCGGCAATCGGCCTGACAGACAGAAAGGCATGTAAGCAAACACAATGAACGCAGTACACAAGCTCGACCGGACGACCATTGTCCTCGTCGAAGACGACCCGCACAGCCGGGCGTCACTGACTTCGCTGCTGGAGGCGGAGGGCGCGCACGTCGTGGCGGTCGAAGACGCAGAAACGGGCGTCGAAGCGGCCCTGAGCCTGCACCCCGACGCCGTGGTCTGCGATCTCGACCTGCCGGCCATGGACGGCTTCTACCTGATCCAGCGTCTGCGCGACTACGAAATTCGCGGCGATCACGCACCGACCGTCGCGGTCGCGCTCACGGGCCATACCGACGAAAGCTGGCGTTTGCGCAGTATCGGCGAAGGATTCCAGCACTTCATGACCAAGCCGGCCCAGCCGGAGGAACTCGTGACGCTCTTGAGCGACGCAATCGACGCGCGCCAGTCGCTCTGAGGCGGCGCGCGTAGCGAAGCGGGAAACGTGCGGGTGCTGAGGGACTGAGGCGCCGCGACATGCGGCGCGGCTGGCGTATTGCTCGCGATTGTCCGCGATTGTGCGCGATCGTCCTCGATTGCCCGCGCGCAACGGCGGGCAATAACGATTAGCTAACGGACGAGGACTGCGCCGCTTCGGGCGCGGCAGCCGCGCCTGGCTGCGCGGGCTTGCCAGCCTGATTCGGCTGATTCGCCTGACTCTCCTGGCATTGCGCGCAGAGTCCCTTCAGCTCGATCCCGTCGCCGGCGAGCCGGTAACCCGCGGCCTCGATCTGCGCAACGAGCGCCTGGCGCAGCTTCGGCTCGTGCAGCTCGGTGACATTGCCGCACTGCTGGCACACCACGAGAATGCCGTGCTGGCACTGCGTGAGGTCGTGGCAAACGGCGAACGCGTTGATCGACTCGATGCGGTGAATCAGTCCAGCCGAAAGCAGGAAATCGAGCGCCCGGTAGACCGTGGGCGGCGCCGAACCCGGATGGATCTGGCGCATTTCGTCGAGCAGCGAATACGCCTTGGTGGCGCGTCCCGAGGCGAGCAGCAGTTCCAGCACCTTGCGGCGGATCGGCGTGAGCTTTTCGCCGCGCTCGCGGCAATAGGCCTCGGCCATCGCGAGCGCGGACTCAAGCGTTGCGCCTTGGGCGCCGTGCGAGTGGCCGTGATCGTGGTCGTGCGTCTCGCCGTGCGTGTGACTGTGCAAGGCGGAGGCGTCCGGGGACGGTTTTGCTGTCTTCATGCTTGCGATTATACGGGGCGCGCCGCCGGGCCGCCCGCGCCGTCCTGGATTGGCCGCTCAGGTGAGCGGCAGATCGATGTACTTGCGGAAGCCCTGGCGCTGCGCAATGCGCTGATACCAGCGTTCGAGGTTCGGCAGCGGCTCGCGCTCCACACCTTCGAGCCCGAACCAGCGCCGTGCGTACGCGCCGAGCACGATGTCCGCGAGCGAGAAGCGCTCGTTTTCGAGGAAGAAGCGGCCTTGCAGGTGGTGGTCGAGCAGCCTCCACAGCGGCGTCAGCTGATCGAGATCGGCGGCGATCTTCGCGGTGTCGCGCTTCTCCGGCGGCGTGCGCACGAGCGCGAGAAACACCGGGCGCTCGGCGGGCGCGAGCGTGCTCATCGACCAGTCGAGCCAGCGCTCGATCGAGGCGCGCACCTTCGGGTCGGTCGGGTAGAGCAGGCTCGAGGGACCGTACTCCATCGCCAGATAGCGCAGGATCGCGTTCGACTCCCACAGCACGAAATTGCCGTCCGAGATCGTCGGGATCTTGCCGTTCGGATTCATGGCGAGATAGGAAGGCTCGTTGAGATGCCCGAACGGGCCGCCCGCGTCGATGCGCTGGAACGGCAGGACGAGTTCATCGCAACACCACAGGACTTTCTGGACATTCACCGAATTGGCGCGTCCCCAGATCGTGATCATCTGGCGCGTACTCCTTGCAAGGGGAAAAAGGGTCAAGCCTGGCGCAGGCCGCCACGATACACGATTCTCGCGCGGTTTTTTGCGCCGCCATGCATTTCGTAGAATAGGCGCTGCGCAGCGCCTCGCGTTCCCCCGCCGCGCCCGATTCGTGCGGCACCGCTCCCTCGATTTCCCGCGCGGGCGTGCCGCCTCGCACCCAAACGTACGCCCGAGACCCGCTTATGGCCCGCATTGTCCCCGACGACTGGCAGCATCTCGAAGCCACCGGCGCTGCCGCGCGGGAGCGCGAAACGCTCGCCGCGCTCGCACGCGGATTGCCCAATGGCTACACCGTCTATCACGGCGTGCACTGGACGCGCCTTTCCGAAGGCTTTTCGGTCTTCGGCGAGGCCGATTTCGTGATCGTGAGCCCGGCCGGGCGCGTGATGATCGTCGAGCAGAAAACGGGCTTTCTGCGCGAAACGCCGGGCGGGCTCGTCAAGGCCTACATGCAGACCGAGCGCAACGTGGCGATCGCGCTGGCGCGCACCGTCGAAGGGCTGCACCGGCGCTTCACCGCAACGTTCGGCGCCGGCACCTACGTGCTCGAAGAGCTGTTCTACTGCCCTGACCACGTGGTGCGCGAGCCGGCGATCGCTGGGGTGAATCCCGCGCGCATCGTCGACGCCACGCGCAAGACGCAGCTCGCCGCCATCGTGCTCGAGGCCATGCCCGCCGACGAGCCGCGCCTGCCGTGCGCCGCGAAAATCCATCACTTTCTCGCCGACGAACTGTCGCTTACGCCCGACACCAGCGCACTGGTCGGCGCGGCGGGCACGCTCGTCACGCGGCTCGCGGGCGGCCTCGCCACGTGGGCGCGCCGGCTCGAATTCGCGCCGTTCCGGCTGCGTGTAATCGGCACAGCGGGCTCGGGCAAGACGCAACTGGCCGTGCAGGTCATGAAGGACGCCGTGGCGCGCGGTGCGCGCACGCTGTACGTGTGCTTCAACCGGCCGCTCGCGGATCACATCGCGCAGCTCGCGCCGCCCGAAGCGAGGGTGGCGACCTATCACCAGCTCTGCGACTGGGTCGCGCGCGACGGCGGCCACGTGCCCGATTTCGAAAGCCCCGGCGCATTCGACGAGCTCGTGCGGCGCTTCGGCGAGATGCCGGTTGCCGGGCGCTGGCAGTTCGACGTGCTGATCGTCGACGAGGGGCAGGATTTTCAGCAACCGTGGGTCGGCGCGCTCGAGCGTCTGTTGCGGCCAGACGCTGCGTGGTGGTGGCTCGAAGATCCGCTGCAGAACCTGTACGTGCGCGAGCCGCTCGCGCTGGCGGGCTGGACCGTGCTGCGCGAGAACACGAACTACCGCAGCCCGCGCGACATCCTCGCGTTCCTGCGCGACGTGGCCGGACCGACCGTGCCCGCCATCGCGCAGCTTGCGGCGGGCAGTCCGTTCGATGGCTCCGATGTGACAGTGGCGAGCTGGGACGAGCATGACACGGAACCTGGCGCCGAGCCCGGCGTGGTTCTGGCGACCAAACGTGCGATCACGCAGGCGCTCTCGCTCGGCTTTCGTAAGCAGGACATCGTTGTGCTGTCTTATCGCGGGCGTGAGCATTCGCTTTTCACGGCGCTCGACCAGCTCGGCCCGCACCGGCTGCGCAGCTTCACGGGCCAGTACGACCTGTTCGGCAATCCGCAGTACCGCGAAGGCGACGTGCTGCTCGATTCGATCTACCGCTTCAAGGGGCAGTCCGCACCGTGCGTGATCCTGACCGAGGTGGATTTCGAGGCATTCGACGAGCGCGCCGCGCGCAAGCTCTTCGTTGGCGCGACGCGCGCGGCCATGAAGCTCATCGTGGTGGCGTCGCCACGCGCCGCCCGCTTCATCGAGGGCCAGCGCGGCGGCGTGTGACGGTTTGCTCAGCTCCAGGCCGAGGCGCCGATCAGCGTGCCCGTGCGCGCGTGGGCGTTCCACCAGATCACGCGCAACAGCGGCGCGCTCTGGGCGATCAGGATGGCCTGGACCGGATCGCTCTCGATGAAGTGCGTGACGCCGCTGCGAATGGCCGCGGCGGCCTTGTGCGCGGCCACGGCTGCGGCCGTGTCGTCGTGCTCGTCCGGCCGGCGCATGATCAGTTCGAGGTGCCCAAAGCCGTGACGCTCGAGCCAGGCGAGTGTGCGCTCGCGGTCGATCTCGGGACGCCCCGTGATGATCGCGCGCGCGCGCTTCAGGTCGATGCCGGGCAGGCGCTCGAACGGCACCAGTTCATCGCGCTCGGCGAGCGCGGCGACGAGGTCTTCGTCGTAGCGCGCAACCGGAATGTCGGGGAGCAGGACGCCGTCGAGATCGATCGCGTAGACGGCGTACTCGTGGTCGTCGGCCATGCGCGTGCCCTCGCCGTCGCCGTCGCGAATCCAGTCGGCGCGGTAGCGGTCGGTGTAGGCCTGGCGCTCCCACGGGAAGAGCGCGAAATAGCCGCTTGCATCGATCGAATAATCGGGGCGCAAACGGCTGAGGTCGTCATAGGCGCCGGTGAGCGTGCGCACGACGAGCCCGTGCTCGCTCAGAAACGCGATGCAGTCCACGAGCGTATGGCCGCGCCCCGCGATGTCCTCGCACAGCAGCACTTTCGCGCCCGGCTCGGGCAGCGGCAATGTGGAGTCCCAGCGCACTTCGCGCGTGGCGCGGTCGTAGCGCAGGAACGCGACGCCCGCACCCGTTGCGTGCGAAACCATCAGCGCGAGCGGCGCGCCGCCGCGCAAAATGCCGACCACGAGGTCGAATTCCTCAGCGATCAGCGCCGGTTGCAGCGACTCGACCCAGTGATCGAGCTGTTCGTAGGTGAGCGGAACGACAGGTTTATCCATGGGTTGAAATGAGTGACGAAGCGCGTGCCAGGCAAATGTGCGGCAAATGCACAACGCGCGTTTCCGATAGCGGCGTGCGAGAAAAAGACGGCTATTGTCAGCGCAATGTTTGACGATATTATGCCTATGCTCACCAGCGCCTGCTGGCATGGCGGGTGGAGGAAGCGGGAAGCCGCGGGAAATGGCGGGACCAGCAGCAGAAAAACGCGGCGCAGCGCCGCGCAAAGACACACGACAACGACGCGAATCATCGCGCGAAAGGGCTCGGGCAAGATGTGGCATGGGATGGGATGGCCAGGCTGGCGGCGCTGGGCCGCCGTGGCGGGGTTCGCGCTCGCGGGCGCGCTGTTGCCGTTCGTGCAGTTTGCACATGCGGCGCAGGCGGCGGGTTCTGCGGGTTCGCTCTCGCTCGACGTGGACGGCGAGGTGCGCGTGACCAACAACGCGGCCCATACGGCGTATCACTTTACTGAGGCGCAGCTGCTTGCGCTGCCCGCGCATTCGATCACGACGGCCACGACCTGGACGCCGCGCTCGACCTTCACGGGCCCGCTGCTCTCGGACGTGCTCAAGACGGTGGGCGCCTACGGCAGCCAGATCGAGATCCACACGCTCGACGACTACACCTGCGTGGTGCCCGTAGCCGACGCCGCGCGCTATGGCGTGGTGGTGGCCTACGAGATGAACGGCGAGCGCCTGAAGGTGAGCAATTTCGGCCCGTTGTTCCTGATTTATCCACGCGACCAGCATCCGCTCGAGCTCGACGGCGCGGCCGGCGATGCGAAGTTCGCGTGGCAGATCAAGTCAATGACGATCAAGCGGTGACTGGCGGCTGATGCGACGACCCTTGCGACGCCTGCTGCAGGCGATCATCTGGATGGCGGCGCTTGCGCCGCCCGTGGTGGCGGTCGGCTATCTGCTTTATGCGAACCTGCTCAACCCGCAGGTCGTGCAGCGCATCACGGGCAATTACGACGGCCTGTACTGGGACGCCGCACAGCTCCAGATCGCCTACGCGCGCTTCGAGAGCCAGTTGCTGATGTTCGCGGACGGCATCGACCGCGATCTCGACAAGGTGCGGCTGCGCTATGAAGTGCTGCAGTCGAAGCTCAACGTGATGAAGGGCTCGACGCTGTCGCTCGACGCCACGCCGGGTTTGAAGCGGCGCCAGGACGCCGATCTCGCCATTCTGGCCGCGACCATTTCCCCGTTCGAGGCCGAAATCGCGACGCTCGCGGACAACCCCGAACGCGCGGTGCCGATGCTCAAGGCGCTCGACCTGCACTGGACCCAGGTGACCGACCTGGCGCTGAACCGCCGTTTCGCCGACGTGACCGAGCGCGAGGCGATCCGGCACGATTTTATCGCCAAGCGGCGCGAACTGTTTGCGTCGGGGCTCGTGCTGCTCGTGCTTTCGGCGGCGGCGGGCGTGCTGCTCGTGATGAACGGCTACCGGCGCACCCGGCTCCTCGACCAGCAGCGCGCGGCGCTCGAAGCCGAGCACCAGGCGAGCCGCGCCGCGCGCGAGGCGAGCATGGCGAAGGACGCCTTCCTTGGCATGATCAGCCACGAACTGCGCACGCCGCTGCACGCAATCGTCTCGTCGATCGAACTGCTCGGCTTCAACTCGCATTCGGAAGCCGACCGCAAGGTGATCCATCGCCTCGAAACCGCCGCACGCCAGCTCGAAGCGCAGATGAAGGATCTCACCGACTACGCGCGCCTTGGCGCGGGCAAGCTCGAATTGCGTCAGGAAGAGTTCGAGCCGCGCGAACTGCTGCAGTCGATCGTCGACGAAAACGAGCAGGCCGCGCGCTCGCGCGGGCTCGCGTTCGAGCACGCGTGGGTGGGGCCGCAGCGGCGCGTGGTGGCCGACCCGCACCGCATCCGCCAGATCGCCGGCAACCTCGTCACGAACGCGATCCGCTACACGGAGCGCGGCAAGGTGCGGCTCGAATTCTGGCTGCAGGCGCCCGCGCGGGCCGCGCGGCCCTTGAATGGCGAGGAAGGAGCCGTGCGGCTGGCAGGCGGCGACACGCTCGTGATCGTCGTTGGCGACACGGGGCCGGGTGTGGCGGCGGACCAGATACCGCTCATCTTCAAGGAGTTCACGCAGCTCGACACGTCGCGTTCGCGGCGCTACGAGGGCGCGGGCATGGGGCTCGCGATCGTGCGGGGCCTCGTCGAGCTGTTCGGCGGCACGATCGAGACGCAAAGCCGAGTGGGCAAAGGCACGACCTTCACCGTGCGCATTCCCGTCACGCCGGTCGAGCCGCCGGCGCCCGCGGCCGTGGCCGAAGCGGCGCTGCCTGTGCGGGCGCTGCCGCAGGTGCTCGTCGTGGACGACAACCCGCTCGTGCGCGATTCGCTGTGCGAGATGGTCGCGCATATGGGCTACCGCGCGCTCGCGGCCGGCGATGCAGATAGCGCGCTTGGGCTGCTTGCCCACGAGGCGTGCGATGTCGTGCTGCTCGATCTGCATATGCCGGGGCGCGACGGGTACGATTTCGTCGCGGGGCTTCTAACCGCGCAGGATGTGCTCGGGCAGCCGCGCGTGATCGCGGTGAGCGCCGATGTGGCGGGGCTTGCGGCGATTGCGGACCATGCGGGCAATGGTGCCTCGGGCGGCGAGGGCGCGCCGTTTTTCGACCGGCTCACGAAGCCGGTGCATTACGAGGTGCTGCGTGCGGCGTTGCAGCGGGCGCTGAGCGTGCCGCGGGCCGCGGCTTGAATGGTGCCTCTTGCCGCTTTGGGCTTTCCTTGTGTTCGCGTCGGTATGCCAGCGTTGCCCCTGTGCGGGGCGGCACCTACTTTTCTTTGCAGCGGCAAAGAAAAGTAGGCAAAAGAAAGCCGCTCAAACCGCTAATGCCTGCCACAGTTCATCTCGCGCCACGACAGGTGAATGGCTCCGGAGCGTCTGTCACCTCGCACCACCGAACTGAGTGACAAAGCGCTCATCCTTCCGGCGGCGCTACGCGCCCCGAAGGGCATAACCAAAAACCATTGGGGCGCGTGAGTTCTCGCAAGTGCGGACTCGTACCCTTGGTTTGCCTTGCAGACCCGGCCGCTGCGCGCGTAGCGAGCAGCGGGAACGGATGAGCCCCTTGTCACTAACGAGAATGGTGCGAGGTGGCAGACGCTCCGGAGCCATTCACCTGGGGTGGCGCGAGGTGAACTGTGGCAGGCGCTAGCGGTTTGAGCGGCTTTCTTTTGCCTACTTTTCTTTGCCGCTGCAAAGAAAAGTAGGTGCCGCCCCGCACAGGGGCAACGCTGGCATACCGCCGCGAAAACAAGGAAAGGCCAAAGCAGCGAGGAACCGCAACAAACAAAAACGCTGCGCCCAGCAGCCCTCACCCGCGATTGAGCCGCTTGGAAAGATCGGCAACGAGAATCGCCATGCGCGCTGGTTTTTCATAGCACGCCACGTTGTAGTGCCGCACGACCTGGCTGATCTCCGACTCGCTGGCCTTGCCGGTCAGCAGCTCGCCGGTCAGCACGAAAATAGGCGCATCAGGGTTCTCGGACCCGCGTATGCTGCGGATCGCCTCAGCGGCGGTCTGGCTGCCGAACAGCCAGTCGATCACCACGCCGTCGAACACATTGTTCTCGAGCGCTTCGTTGAATGCCGCGAGGCCGTAGAGCGCGAGCGCCGCGTAACCGCTGTGCTCGAGATAGTCGCGCAGGTTGTCGGCCGACGACTGGTCGTCGTCCACGACGGCAATGAGCGGCTTGTCTGACTCGGCGCGGCGCGGGTAGATCTCGATCTTGTGGACTTCGCGCGCGTTCTGGTAGAGCGCCCCGTCCGGGCGCACGACGCGCCACTGGCCCAGCTTTTCGTAGGCGACGAAGTCGGGGCGGCTGCCCGCCTCGACCGGGGCGCCAATCCACGCGGTGCACGGCAGCTCGGCCGCGCTCACGCAGAGCGTCGCCTCCTGAGCGCTCGCGCCGACCATGCCGGGGTCGAGCAACTGCGCGCCGAACAACTGGCCCGCAGGTTCGCCGAACGCTTCAGCCACTTTCTTGATCTGCGCGAGCGTCCACGGGCTGTTCCCGCGCAGCTTGCGGTGCCCTTGCGAAAAGCTCAGGTCAAGAATCCGGCACAGCTCGGTCGTTTGCTGACGCTTGCCAATGCCGTGACGGCTCATCAGCTCGCGTACGCGCTCCGCGACCGACGCCGAGTCGGTTGTGTAGGCAACGTTCGACATACTGCTCAAAAGGGGGGACTCGTAGATTCAGTTTCTGATAGATCATGCCGTGGCGCCGTGAGGCCAGTATGACTGGACCTCGCGCAAGCTGCACACGGGAGCACGCTATTCTAATCGCATCAAATACCAAAAGACGGCGCTATTTTAGCTAAATGTAAGTTGGCGCTGAATAACGGGAATGTAAGCGTATATTCGGCTCCGTTTACGCGGTGCTTACGATATTCGCGACATTGCGGGAAGATGCACGATTTTTAACGCCGCGCGTTCGCGCGCGGCCAATCAACCTTACTACATCGAGGGGTATCGTTTGAGCGAGGTGTGCAAAGGCAGGACATGGCGCCATGAAGGCGTGCCGTATTACAGCCAGTGGGGCAGCGCCGACTGGGTGGCGCCCATCGTCGAGCGCGGCGCCGACCCGTGCGAGGACCCGCACTGGCGCGCGAGCGGCTTCACGCAGGCCGATGCCTATCGCTTCTGGGCGAAGCGCCTGTGCGGCCTGACCTGCCTCGAATCGGCGCTCGACTATTGGGGCGTCGCGCATGCGCCGCGCGCGCAGCTGCTCGAAGAGGCGTTGCGGCACGGCGTCTATCGCGTGCGTGAAGATGGCGGCGTGGATGGGTTGATCTACCGTCCGTTCGCCGGATGGGTGGAAGCGGCGTTCGGCGTGCGCGTGGAAGTGATGACCGATGAGGGCATCGAGGCGAGCGCCGCGCGCATCGATGCGCAAACGCTCGCCATCGTCTCCGTGAGCCCCGAGATCCGCTACCCCGAGCGGGTCAATCCTGGCCGGGGCGGCCACCTGATCCTGCTGCACGGTCGTGGTGACGGCGGCGTCTGGTTCCACAATCCATCGGGCATCGCGCCGTATCAGGCGGATGCGTGGCTGCCCTACGAGACGGTCGCGCGCTTTCACGCGCGGCGGGGCATGGCGCTCACCCGGCCGCGCTGAACGCGCGCCTGCCTCAGGCCGGCGCCGGCTGCAGGCCGCCCAATAACTGCTGTACGCGCGAGAGATCGCGGTTGATCGCACCCGCGTCCGCGAACAGCTCCGCGAGCCAGTCGACGAACACGCGCACGCGCGGCGACAGCTGGCGCGACTTCACGAACGCCACCGAAACCGGTGTGGGCAGCGGCTTCCACTGCGGCAGCACCTCTTGCAGCGCGCCGCGATCCAGGTATGGCTGCGCCGCGAGCAGCGGCGGCTGGATCAGGCCATAGCCCTGCAGGCCGCAGGTGAGGTAGGCGAACTCGTCGGAAACATGCACGAAGCCGTCCACCTTCACCTTGGTCGGGCTGCCATCCACCTCGAAGTCGAACTCGAACGGGCGGCCCGTGAGCGGCGAAAGGAAGTTCACGACCGGATGCTGCGCGAGATCGTCGAGCGATTGTGGCGCGCCGTGCCGCTCGAGGTACGCGGGGCTCGCGCAGGTCACGTGCTCGAGCACGCCGAGGCGCCGCGCCGCGAGCCCCGAGTCGGGCAGCTCGCCCAACTGGATGCTGCAGTCCACGCCTTCGCCGACGAGGTCGACGTTACGCAGGCTCACGCCGATCACGAGGTCGATCTGCGGATGGCGCGCGTGGAAGTCGTCGAGCGCGGGCAGCACGATCGCGTTGGCGATGAGGCCCGGCATCTCCACGCGCAAGCGGCCGCCGATCGCGCCAGGCGTCTGGCGCACGCTCGCTTCGGCATCGTCGATGTCGGCGAGAATCTGCGCAGCGCGCTCGTAATACGCAGCGCCTTCGGGCGTGAGCGAAAGACGCCGCGTGGTGCGCACAAGCAACTGCGTGCCGAGCAGCGATTCGAGGTTTTGCATCAGCGTGGTGGCGCTGGCGCGCGGCATATCCAGCGACTGCGCGGCTTTGGTGAAACTATTGGTGTCGACGATGCGCACGAACGTGCGCATCGCCTGGATGCGGTCGATCACGGGCGAGCTCCTAACGATGGGCTTGAGGCTTGAACGAAATCCGCGCTGCTGCAGAAAATGGGTGAGCCGCGTAGCGATGAATACGCTTCGCGGTGCCGGCGTCTCGCGGAAAGCGACGCTCAGCGGTTAAACGGCGATGACGATTGGATGGCGGCGCACGCGGGCGCCGGCTCGACTACGGGAGGCCAAAAAGGAAGGCCTCGAAGGGGAAGGGCTGGCGGGCCATCCGGAATGGATGGCCCGGCGGGGCAGGGTGTTACGTCTGAATGCGCAGTGCGAGCGGTGCGTGTGGCCCACGCGATGCTTGCGCGCCAGTTGCGAGTTACTTGCGCAGCGAATCGAGGTCGATCACGAAGCGGTACTTCACATCGCTCTTGAGCATGCGCTCGTAGGCGTTGTTGATGTCCTGCATCTTGATCATTTCGATATCGGACGTAATGCCATGCTTGCCGCAGAAGTCCAGCATTTCCTGGGTTTCTGCAATACCGCCGATCAGCGAGCCAGCCAGACGGCGGCGCTTCATGATCAGGTTGAACACTTGCGGCGACGGGTGATCGTGCTCGGGCGCACCCACCAGCGTCATCGTGCCGTCACGGCGCAGCAGCTCGATGAACGGGTTGAGGTCGTGCTGCGCGGCCACCGTGTTCACGATCAGGTCGAAGCTGTTGGCGTGTTTAGCCATTTGCTCCGGGTCTTTCGAAATCACGACTTCGTCGGCGCCGAGACGCTTGCCGTCTTCGATCTTCGAGGGCGACGTGGTGAACAGCACCACATGCGCGCCCATGGCGTGCGCGAGCTTCACGCCCATGTGGCCAAGGCCGCCGAGACCCACGATGCCGACCTTCTTGCCGGGACCCGCGCCCCACGTGCGCAGCGGCGAGTACGTCGTAATGCCGGCGCACAGGAGCGGCGCGACGGCGGCCAGTTCGAGGTTTTCGGGCACGCGCAGCACGAAGGCTTCGTCCACCACGAGCTGCGTGGAGTAGCCGCCGTAGGTCACGTCGCCGCTCACGCGGTCGGTGCCGTTATAGGTGCCGACAAAGCCGTTCTCGCAATACTGTTCGAGGCCTTCGGCGCAGCTCGGGCAGGTGCGGCACGAGTCGACGAGACAGCCCACGCCAACGAGTTCGCCCACCTTGTACTTCGTGACGCCGTTGCCAACCTCGGCCACGCGGCCGACGATCTCGTGGCCCGGCACGACCGGGTAGATCGTGTTGCGCCATTCGTCGCGCGCCTGGTGCAGGTCGGAGTGGCACACGCCGCAGAACAGCACGTCGATACGAACGTCGAGTTCGCGCAGGTCGCGGCGCTGGAATTCGAACGGGGCGAGCGGCGACGCGGCGTCGCGGGCGGCATATCCGTAAGTTGGGTACATGGGTTTGCTCTCCTCTGGTGCGTGGGTGTTGCGGCAGGGTTCCCATCGTAAGGATCGGGGCCCACCCAGGGAATACCTGAAGCTATCGAAGACTTGCCTGATTCTCCTGGCGCGCAGCACATCCACCGGTTCGGTGATAGATTGGCAAGCCTGTTTCTCTGCCTGATTTCATCTTTTGGGGCACAACCGATATGGGCTACGTCAAAACCCTCGCGGCGGCGGCTATCGCGCCGGTGGCCGCCACGCAGGCGCGCACGGTCGACCTGCTCATGCAACTCACGCAGCGCGACGGCGTGCACGACACGCCGGTCGAAGGCGTGCGGCTTTACCGCGGCAGCGAAAGCCACCCGCGCCGGCCGGTCATGTACGAACCGAGCATCTTCATCGTCTGCCAGGGGCGCAAGCGCGGCTTTCTCGGCGACCAGGTCTTTGTCTACGACGCTCAGCAATATCTGGTCCTCTCGGTGCCGATGCCGTTCGAGTGCGAGACTGAGGCGAGCCCCGAGAAGCCGATTCTCGCGATCTCGATCCGCGTCGATCTGACGACCGTCGCCGAACTGCTCATGGCGCTCGACGACCCGCGCCGCGCCGTGTCCGAACCCTCGGGCATCTACGCCACGCCGCTCGACGCCACGCTCTCGAACGCCGTGCTGCGCTTGCTCGAAGCCCTTGCGCAGTCCCACGAGGCGCGCATTCTCGGGCCTTCGATCGTGCGCGAGATCTGCTACCGCGTGCTCATGGGCGAGCAGGGCGACGCGATTCGCGCGGCGCTCACGCACCAGCATCACTTCGGGCGCATTGCGAAGGCGCTGCGGCGCATTCACACGGACTACCGCGGCGACCTCGACGTCGAAACGCTGGCCTCCGAGGCGGGCATGAGCCTTGCCGTCTTTCATGCGCACTTCAAGGCCGTCACCTCGACTTCGCCCATGCAGTACGTGAAGACCACGCGCCTGCATCATGCGCGTCTTCTGATCACGCACGACGGCCTGACCGTGAGCGCGGCCGCCACGCGCGTGGGCTATGAAAGCGCGTCGCAGTTCAGCCGCGAATTCAAGCGCCTGTTCGGCATGAGCCCCGCCGACCAGATGCGCCGCGCGCGCGATGCCGCAGCCGCCGCGGCCGCGCCGCGCGTGGAGGTCTTGCCGCCGCGCTACGTGACGGCCGTGTGACGCCTGCGCGCGGGCGCTGCGGCACTCGATTCGCACATCGAAACAAAAACGAAAGGGTGACACAACGATGAAGCCACGCCTGTTGGTCCTGATTGTGCTGACCGATGAAGACCTCGCCGCGTTCGGCGAAACGTTCGATGTGATCTACGCGCCCGACGCCGATGCGCGCGCCAAAGCGGTTGCGGAGCACGGCAAGGACGTGCGCGTGGTGCTCACGAACGGCACGACGGGCCTCACCGCCGACGAAATCGACCGCATGCCCGCGCTCGAACTCGCGGGCGCGCTTGGCGCGGGCCACGAGAACATCGCGCTCGACCATGCGCGCGAGCGTGGCATCGCGCTGTGCAACGGCGCGGGCGTCAATGCCGACTGCGTGGCCGACCACGCGCTCGCACTGCTGCTCGCGGCCGTGCGCGCCGTGCCGCAGTTCGACGCTGCTTGCCGCGCCGGCGTCTGGCGCGACGCGCTGCCCATGCGCCCCACGGTCACGGGGCGGCGGCTTGGCATCGTCGGCTACGGGCATATCGGCGAGAAGGTCGCGCGGCGCGCGGCGGGCTTTGGCATGGCACTCGGCTATCACAACCGCAAGCCGCGTGAAGGTGCACAGGCGCATTACTTCGAGAGCGTGATGGCGCTTGCGCAATGGAGCGACTTTCTCGTGATTGCGACGCCGGGTGGCGCGCAAACGAAGCATCTGATCGACCGCGCCGTGATCGACGCGCTGGGGCCGCAAGGTTTTCTCGTCAACGTTTCGCGCGGCAGCGTGGTCGATACGGCCGCGCTCGCACTCGCGCTGAAGGCGGGCACGCTCGGCGGCGCGGGGCTCGACGTCTATGAGGGCGAGCCGCATCCACCCGCCGCGCTCATCGGGCTGGACAACATTGTGCTCACGCCGCACGTGGCCGGCACGTCGCCCGACGTGCGCAACGCCACCGTGCGCCACTTCGCCGAGAACGCGGCGCGGCACTTCGCGGGCGAGGCGCTGCTCACGCCGCTTTGACGTTTGGCGGGCGTTGGGCGCTGTTAGCGGCCCCCGTGCCTTCTGTATGCCGCCGCGCGCAGACGCTCGCGGCGCATGACGTATCATTCCTCTGTGCGAGCCAGAATCGCTGTTCGAGCGGCTGCTAGTGACCACATCGGCCATGAATCTGGCGTGACACCCTGCGCATTTTGCACATCTGGGCCGTGACGCCAGAGCGGTGATATCGAAGGCTCAAAGATGAAAACGCTGATCGGCGCGCTGCAAGAGCACGCGTCCCACGTGGTGAACCGCTTCTACGAGGAACTGGGCCGCCTGCCCAAATCCCGCCGCATCCTCGAAATGCTGTCGGGTGCGGAACTCGCACACCTGAAGGCGCGCCAGGTCCAGAATCTCCTTGCCCTTGCCAACCTCGGCCTCACCGCGCGCGAACACGAAGACATGGCGCAGCGCATTGGCCGTATTCACGCCATTGTCGGGCTCGACAAGGAAGAGCTCGTACGCAGCCGCGGCATTCTGCAGGAGTTGATCTACGCGGACGTTGGCCGCAACGTGAGCACGCAGCAGCTTTCGCTCTATGCGCGCCGGCTGACTTCCGATCTCGCGTGGCAACTGAAGGCGTATCAGGCCGTGCAGGATTCGCAGCAGGAGGCGCTGATGCGCATCACGCGTCTCGTGTGGGAAGCCGGCAGCTATACGAACTTCATCGATCAGGTGATCGCTGCACTGGCGGCGCACGACGAAGTGACAGCCTGCGCCATCGGCCGTCCCGATGAAGCGGGCATCTTTCACTTCGAGGCCGGCGCAGGCGGCAAGACTGAAGGCGGCATGCTCAATGTGCTCGCCGCGCACGACCAGGAAATCAGTGTGCGCGCCGATCATCCGCAAGGGCAGGGCGCCATTGGGCGCGCGTGGCGCAGCGGCAAGCCCGAGCGCGTGGTCAACTACCAGACCGATCCGCTCGTTGCGCCGTGGCGCGATCTCGCGGCGCGCGAAGGCGTGCGCTCTTCGGTGGCGATTCCGCTTGCCGCGCCCGGGCAGCCGCCGCTCGCCGTGCTGTGTCTGTATAGCGCGTTTCCGGGCGGTTTCGTCGGGCCCGATCAGGTGGCTTTCGTCGATTTGCTGCAAACGTTGCTCGGCGGCGCGGCAATGCGCATACCCGGCAGTGACGGCCTGAGCGCCGCGGTGCCGGTGAGCGTACGCCAGCAGTGGGCGGCGCTCGTGCGCACCGGCGCGCTGGAAATGCACTACCAGCCGCTGCTCAGCCTCGCAACGGGCAAGGCGACCAAGGTCGAAGCGCTGGCGCGCCTGCGCGACGGGGAACGCCTGCTCGTGCCGGACGTGTTTCTCTCGGCGCTCTCCTCCGACGATCTGCTCGCGCTCTTCGCGCGCGGCATCGATCAGGCGCTCGCCGACCGCGAACGCTGGTACGCCGAAGGCCGCGACCTCGATGTGTCGATCAACCTGCCGCCTGCGGCGCTCAACGACATCCGCTATTTCGAAGCGACCCGCACGGCGCTCGCCGCGCACCGTTGCCCGGCCGCACGCCTCACGCTGGAAGTTCTGGAAAACGAATCACTTTCGTTGAGCCAGGGGCAGCGCGCCATTCTCGCGAAGTTCCGTGAGCTAGGCGTGCTGCTCGCGCAGGACGATCTCGGCGCCGGGCATAGCGGTCTCACGCGTCTGCGCGAATTGCCGTTCGACTGGATCAAGCTCGACCGCGAAATGGTGCAGGTGAAGGGAGGCGACGCGCTCGATACGCTGCGCGTGATCTACCAGTTGACGCGTCTCGGGCACTCGCTGGGCAGGCTCGTGCTCGCCGAAGGCATCGACACGCTCGACCTGCTGCATGCGCTTGCCATTCTCGGCGTCGATGGCGCGCAAGGCTATGTCATCGGCAAGCCGATGGAGGGTGCGCGCCTGATCGAATGGCTCGATACGACGCCGGCCTTCACCTCGGCCTCCGAAGGCGGCGCGGGAACGGAAAGCCTGCTTGCGCGGCTGGCGCGCTTCGTGATCTGGGAAGAGCGCATGCTCATGATCGCGGCCGTGCCCGAAGCGGCGCAAAACCTGCTGCGCGCGTTGACGCGCGCAGCAGGCGAGGACGCCAACGTACCCCTCGCGCAGTCGCTCGCGGGCTTCGGCGCCATTCTGCCTGCGGGCGAGCAACGCGACGCGTTGCATCGTGAGGTGGTCGGCGCGCTGCTGACTGAAGGCCCGCACAGCGAAGCGTGGCGCGTTGCGCTGAACGGGCTGATCGAGGCCATCATCTCGGCCGCGTAGCAGAGATCGCTAATCCTGCAACGCGAGTCCCACGTCGCTTTGCGTGGCCGACGACTGCTTACGCTGCAGCACCGCGATACACACGAGCGAAATGGCAGCCAGCGCGCTGTAAAACAGCGCCAGCGGCCACCATTGCCCCGGATAGTCATGTGCGAGCAGCGTGCCGACGAGCGGCGTGAGACCGCCCGCGAGCGCCGCGCAACATTGGTAGGAGATCGAAATAGCCGAGTAGCGCACGCGCACCGGGAACGCGTTCGTCATGAAGCCCGCCATCACCGCGTACGAGCTGCTCATGCACATCACCGCAATCGCAATGCCGACCACGATCGCGACCGGCCGTCCGGTGGAGACGAGCACGAACATCGGGTAAGGCGAAATCATGGCCAGCGCCGCAGCGATGACGAGGAAGCGCCCGGCGCCCACGCGCTGCGCAAACCAGCCGGAAAAGAGCTGTGTAAAGAGCTGGATGAACGCGACGACGAACAGGCAGTCGAGAATCAGCGCGCGGTCGATCCCGAGCGTTTGCGTCGTGTAGTTCAGCATGAAGGTGTTGACGAACCACGCGCCCGCCACGCCGATCACGTTCGCGCCGAGGCACAGCAGCACCACGCGCCACGAGTCGCGCAGCACTTCGACGATCGGCATAGCCGCGGTGCGGCGCTGCGTCTTGATCGCCTCGAATTCCGGCGATTCGCCCACGCCCGATCGAATCAGCAGACCCACCACGAGCAGCACCGCGCTCGCGATGAACGGCAAACGCCAGCCCCAGGTAAAGAGCGCGTCACGGTCGAGATGCGCGACGAAGCGAAACGCCAGCAGCGCCAGAATCAGGCCTGCGGGGCTGCCGAGTTGCGCAAACGAGGCGAGAAACGTGCGCTTTTCCCTGGGTGCATGCTCGCCGGCCATGAGCACCGCGCCGCCCCATTCGCCGCCAATCGCAATGCCCTGCGCCACGCGCAGCAGCACGAGCAGCGCCGGGGCGAGCGCGCCGGCGCTCGCATAGGTCGGCAAAAAGCCGATGCCCACGGTGCCGACACCCATGATCGACAGCGTGGCGACGAGCGCCTTCTTGCGGCCGATGCGGTCGCCCAGATGCCCGAACACGAGCCCGCCGAAGGGACGCGCGAAAAAGCCCACGGCGAAGGTGCCGAACGAAGCGAGCGTGCTGTAGAACGGCTCGTGGGAAGGGAAGAACAGCTTGCCGAAGATCAGCGCCGAAGCGGTGGCGTAGATATAAAAGTCGTACCACTCGATCGTGGTGCCGACGAAGGCGGCGAGCGAGGCGCGGGCGGGCTGGCGCGCAGAATTTCCGTTGGGGCGGGTCATGCATGTCTCCTTGATCGGGGTGAGCCGGCTTGGACCGGTCTGTATTCCGTTGGGGGGCGCTGGAACGCTAGGCGCTTACGGTCGTTTCGGGTTCCTTGACAATGCCCGCTTCGAAGAGCCGTTGCTGCGTGTCGGCGTCGATGCCTAGCGCGTCCATCACGGCGCGCGTGTCGGCGCCGAGCGCGGGCGGGCGCGTGCGATAGGTCGGCGGCGTGCGCGAGAGCTTCACGGGCGCGCCCGTTCCGCGATAGCCGTCCATCTCGACGATCATGCGGCGGTGCTGCGTGTGCGGATGCGCGGCCACGGCATCGACCGTCTGCACGGGGCCGCACGGCACACCGGCCTGGATCAGGTCGCGCGCGAGCGGCTCGCAGTCGTGGGCGGCGAGGCGCGCTTCGAGCGCGGCCTTGAGTTCGGGCCGATGCGCGCAGCGGCTGCGGTTGTCGGCGAAACGCGGGTCGTTTGCGAGTTCGGGCACGCCCAGGTGCGCGCAGAGCTTCGCGAACTGGCGATCGTTGCCCACCGCGAGGAAGATGGGCGCGTTGCCCGTGGCATAGCTGTCGTAGGGCGCGATGTTCGGGTGCGCGTTGCCGCTGCGCTGCGGCGTGCGGCCATTGCCGAAATAGTTCGGCAGATGCGGATGCAGAAGCGACACGCCGCAGTCGTAAAGCGCGATATCCACCGACTGCCCGAGGCCGCTCTTTTCGCGCTCGGCCAGCGCGAGCAGAATGCCCGCGAGCGCGTTCAGGCCCGTGACCATGTCCACGATCGGCAGGCCAATGCGCAGTGCGGGGCCGTCGTGCTCGCCGTTCACGCTCATGAGGCCCGCCATTGCCTGAATCACGGCGTCGTAGCCGGGCAGGCCGCCGAGCGGGCCGTCCGGGCCGAAGCCGGAAATCGCGCAGTGAATCAGGCGGGGAAAGCGCGCGCGCAGATCGCGCTCGTAGTCCATGCCCCAGCGTGCGAGCGTGCCCGGCTTGAAGTTTTCGACCAGCACGTCTGCGCCTTCGAGCAGTTGCCAGAGAATCGCGCGACCTTCTTCGCGCGAAAGATCGACGGCGATGCCCTGCTTGTTGCGGTTCACGCCCACGTAGTACGACGCCGTATCGCCGACGAAGGGCGGGCCCCAGCCGCGCGTTTCGTCGCCGTCGGGCGGTTCGAGCTTGATGACTTCGGCGCCGTGGTCGGCGAGCGCCTGGGTGCAGTACGGACCGCCCAGCACGCGGCTCAGATCGATCACGCGCAGGCCATGCAGCGCACCGTTCACCGTAGTTGCTTCGGATTCCTTTGTGGTGTTCATCGTGCGTCGCCTCAGTGTGCCGGGAGCAGTTGCATGGCCTGATCGAGCGTCAGCGCCCGTTCGTCCACGAGTGCGCGCAGTGTGGCGGCGTTTGCGTCGCGTTCGTCGAGCGCGAGCGGGTCGCGCGGCAGCAGCTTGTGGCGCACGAGCAGATGGGCGAGCGCGAGGCGCCGGTAATCAAGGGCGTTTTGCGAAGTCTGCGCAGCTTCACAGGCCATGAGGGCCGCCGTCGTGGCGTGATAGAGCGCACTCGCGGCCTGGCGCACCGATTCGTCGCGGCCGCACTCGGCCACGCTCACGAGCGCCGCACCGGCACGGTCGAACACGTCGCGCAGGAGCGCTGCGCTGGCTTCAGGCACGCCGCTTTCGGCAAGCTCCGCATGCAAGTACTGCGTCAGCGTTTCGAGCGCGCCCTCGCGCTTCGCCGCGCGCGCTACGTCCAGCGCGACGATATTGCTCGTGCCTTCCCAGATCGAGCCGAGATGCGCATCGCGCACGAGACGCGGGTCGCTCCATTCCTCGATATAGCCCACGCCGCCGCGCACTTCCATGGCGTCGCCGGTCACGCGGCGCGCGTCGCGGCAGGCGCGGAACTTGATGAGCGGCGTGAGAATGCGCACGCATTTCGCCGCGAGTTCGTCGCCTTTGTCGGCACGCGTGAGCAGCGTGGCGATGCGCATGAACATCGAGCGCGCCTGTTCGGCAGGCAACATCATCTTGAGCAGTTGACGCTGCATCAACGGCATTTCGATGAGCTTGCGGCCGAACGCCTCGCGGTTGCGCGCCACGTGCAGCGCCTCGGTCACGGCACGGCGCATGAGGCCCGCGGCGCGCACGCCGTTCGACAGCCGCGACATGTTGATCATGTCCGCCATCTGATGAAAGCCGCGGCCCACCTCGCCGATCAGGTAGGCCTGCGCGCCTTCCAGCACGATCTCGCCGCTCGCCATCGAGCGGCTGCCGAGCTTGTCCTTCAGGCGCACGATGCGATAGGCGTTGCGCGTGCCGTCGGCGAGCGTTTTCGGCAAGAGGAACAAGGCGAGGCCCTTGATGCCGGGCGGCGCGTCGTCGGGGCGCGCGAGCACCATCGCGAGATCGGCGTCGGCGTTCGAGCAGAACCACTTGTCGCCGTAAAGACGCCATACGTCCTCGCCATTTGCGCTTCGCTCATGTGTGGCGCGCGTGGCGATGCGCGCCACGTCCGAGCCCGCTGCCTGCTCGGTCATGAACATCGCGCCCTGGTAGAGCGTGTCGAAGTCCTGCGAGGCGAGCATCGGCAAGTAGCGCGCAATGAGTTCCGGCGTGCCGAAACGGCGCAGCGTGCGCGTGAGCGAGTCGGTCATGCTCACGGGACAGCACAGGCCGAATTCGGCCTGCACGAACAAATAGGTGAGCGCATATTTCACGAGCGGCGCGGGCGCGTTCTCGCGATGGCTCATGGCCGCGAGGCCAAGCTCCGCGTAGGCGACGCGTTCGAGCGCCACGTAGTCGGGATGCTTGTCGATGCGCTGGATCGCTTCACCGCTGCGCGTGCGTTGTTCGAGCGTGGGCGGGTGCTTGTCGGCGACCAGCGCGAGCGCGTCGAGTTCGTCGGAGGCGCGTTGGCCGAGCGCGACGAGCCGCGCTTCGATCGCGCCGAATGCGGCGTCGCCGAGATAGCCACGCAAAAGGGGCGCGAAGCCGGGGTCGCTCGTGTAGAAGTTGATGCCACGGCTATCGGGAATGTTGGCCGAGCCGCTGGCCGGGGTGGCGAAAGCGGGGCGATCGCTCATCGTGTGCTGTCTCCGTGCTGTTTTGCTATGCGATTCGGCGTAGCTTAGGCGCGGCTTCGATAACGGTCCAATACAACCGATGTCATGTACGATAAGCGCCATCTATCGATGAATCGCCGGAGGAGCCCGCCATGGAACTCAAGCAACTGCGCTATTTCGTGGCTGTTGCGGAAGAGCTGCACTTCGGGCGCGCGGCGCGCCGGCTCTTTATCTCGCAGCCGGCGCTGAGCTTCGATATCCGCAAGTTCGAGGAGCAGCTAGGCGTGCAGTTGCTCGAACGCACCAACAAGGCCGTCGCGCTGACCAACGCGGGTAACGTGCTGCTCGAAGAGGCGCGCCGGCTGCTGGAGCAGGCCGAGGAAGTGCGGCGCATCGCGGCGCGCTCCGCGCACGGGCTGGCGGGGCGGCTGCGCGTCGGTTTCGTCAATTCGATGCTGTATCGCGGGTTGCCGGAGGCGGTGCGGCGTTTCGAGGCCGAACATCCCGCCGTGGAAGTGGTGCTGCGCGAGATGAACACGGCCGAGCAGGTGCAGGCGCTGCAGCGCTTGCAGATCGATCTCGGTTTCGCGCATTGGGGGCGCTTTCCGGCCGAGGTGCAGTCGGAGGTGCTGTTTTCCGAGCCGTTTCTTTGCTGCCTGCCGGAAGGGCACACGCTTGCGCGCAGGCGGCGCATCGAACTCGGCACGCTCGCGCGCGAACCGTTCATCCTGTTTCCGCGCTCGGTGTCGCCGCACTACCACGATCAGATCATCGCGACCTGTGTGGAGGCCGGTTTCAGCCCGCAGATCCGGCACGAAGCGCGGCTTTGGCAAACCGTCGTCACGATGGTGGAGTTCGGCATGGGCGTCGCGCTCGTACCCGCCGCGCTCGGGGCGACGGGCGGCGGGCGTGTGGTGTTCCGGCCGTTGGCTAGCAATCCTTACGAATCGCAGGTGCTAAGGCTCGTGCGTGGCGGAGAGGCCAATGCGCTCGCGCAGGGGTTTGCGGACTATCTTGGGGGACGAAAAGAACACAGGGCGGCCGCTGCGCCGCCCCGGGCTTGAGCGCGAAACTTCAGCCGCAAGTTCCAATCTCCCCGCACGCCGTGCAGAAGTCGCACCCATCTTTGCGGATCACCGCATTCGCTCCGCACGAACCGCACTTGCGGCCGAGCATCGCGTGGGCGAACGCGTGCTGCGCGTCGGCAGGCAACGCGTTGTCGCCATCGAGCACCTGGTCGCCGGGCTGCTCAGCACCAGCCCGCGCGTTGCCGGTGAATTGCGCGGCCAGCGCGCCGTCGCGCCGCTGCGCGAGCAGCCGTGACGGCACTTGCCGGCCTTCGGCATCGAGAAAGCCGCGCCGGTGCAGGATCTGCTGGATTGCGTAGGCAATGGCCGCGACCTCGGAGTCGTGCCACAGCGGAATACGCCGCCCGTCGAGGCGCTGCGTTTCGCCATAGCGCACCTGGCCGCGGTCCCACGAGACCTTGCGCAAATCCTGCAGGTTGCGCGCGACGAAGCCGCCGCGCGCCGCGAGCGAGAGCGAACGCATGGTGGCGGTAATCCATTGCTGCTGCTCGTCGCGCTGTCCCACGGGGATGAAGAATTCGATAGGCCGCTCGATCGTCACAGCTTCTCCGCCCACCTGTCCCGTCACTTCCAGGAAAGACACCGCGACGTAGAGCGACACCTTGCCCGTCTGCGTGATGTACTCGATTTTCTCGATCACGGCGGGCAGCTCGCCCTTGGGCCGATGGTCGATCGCAACGCGCAGCGGGTCGAGCAGGGCGTCGCCGAGCGCGTCGTCGGCGGTTGCCGCCGCTTCGGGCGGCAGCGTTTGCAGCACCGCGCCAAGCGTCTCGTTGGGCCGGTAGGTCGCGAGACCCTTGAGGCCGCGCCGCCATGCGTCGAGATAGAGGTTCTCGAAGTCCTCGAACGGATAATCCGCCGGCACGTTGACGGTCTTGGAGATCGACGTGTCGACGTACGGCTGCACGGCCGCCATCATCGCAATGTGTTCCTGCGCGCTCATTTCCAGCGCGCTCACGAAATACGCGGGCAGGGCGTTCACGTCGCCGCCCAGTTCGCGGTACACGCGCCACGCGTGGTCTTCGACGTTGAACGTTTCGCGGCTGCCGTCGGCCATGCGGCGTGTGCGCTGGTAGGTCCACGAGAACGCGGGCTCGATGCCGTTCGAGACATTGTCGGCGAACGCGAGGCTCACCGTGCCCGTGGGCGCGATGGAAAGCAGATGGCTGTTGCGGATGCCGTGCGCGCCGATCTCGGCCTTGAGGTCGTCGGGCAGGCGCGAGGCGAAAGTGCCTTCGTCGAGGTACGTCTTCGCGTCGAAAAGCGGGAAAGCGCCGCGCTCTTGCGCGAGTTCGACGGACGCGCGGTAGGCGGCGTCGCGCATCGTGCGTCCCACGCGCGCGCCGAATGCGCAGCCTTCGGGCGAGTTGTAGCGGATGCCGAGCATCACGAGCGTGTCGCCGAGCCCTGTGAAGCCCACGCCAATGCGCCGCTTGGCCGCCGCTTCGGCCTGCTGCTCTTGCAGCGGCCAGAGCGTGGCGTCGAGCACGTCGTCGAGAAAGCGCACCTGGATGCGCGTGCGTTCGGCGAGCTGATCCCAGTCGAAATCGGCCTTGCCGCCGCGCAGTTGCGCGAACGGTTCGGTCACGAAGCGCGTGAGGTCGAGCGGCCCGAGATTGCAGCAGCCATAGGCGGGCAGCGGCTGCTCGCCGCACGGGTTGGTCGCGCGGATGCTTTCGAGCGCGCGCAGATTGTTGTCCTCGTTCATGCGCGAAATGAACACCACGCCCGGCTCGGCCACGTCGTAGGTCGAGCGCATGATCTCGTCCCAGAGCGCGCGGGCGCGCGTTTCGGCGTAGACCCACAGGCCGTCGTCGCGGCGGCGCAGGTCGCCTGAAGCGCGCAGCGCGGGCGAGGGCTCGGCGCGATGCACGAGTTGCCAGGGCGCGTCGTTTTCCACGGCGCGCATGAATGCGTCGGTCACCGCGACCGAGACGTTGAAGTTGTTCCAGCGTCCCTTCGAGTGCTTGGCCTCGATGAATTCGGGCAGGTCGGGGTGATCGCAGTCGAGCACGGCCATCTGCGCGCCGCGCCGCGCGCCCGCGCTTTCCACGGTGCGGCACGAGGCGTCGAACACGTCGATGTAGCTGCACGGGCCCGATGCGCTCGATCCCGTCGACTTCACGTGTGCGCCGCGCGGCCGGATCGCCGAAAAGTTGTAGCCCACGCCGCCGCCACGCCGCATGGTTTCGGCGGCCTGCAGCAGCGCGACGTAGATGCCGGGGCGGCCTTCGTCGTCCACGCCCTGGATGCTGTCGCCCACCGGCTGCACGAAGCAGTTGATCAACGTGGCTTCAATGCCGGCGCCCGCCGCGCTCATGATGCGCCCCGCGCCGAGCGCGCCGTGGCGCAGGTTGTCGACGAAACGCGCCTCGACCTCGGCGCGCAGCGCGGGCGGCTCGACCGCCGCGACGCCGCGTGCGACGCGGCGGTAGATGTCGTCGGCGGTTTGCTCGTCGCCTTTGGCGTACTTCTCGAGCATCACGTCGAGCGAGAACTGCTGCGGGGGAAACGGAAGCGGGGGCGTGTTTTCTGCCATGGCCGGGCCTCGCAAAGCGCCGCGCGGGCGGCGCCGGTTGAAGGGCATTGGGTTTGCGTTCGGGTTGCGGCGGCTGTGCCGCGACCGTTCAACCTTACCGCAGCGGCGCGAGGCGTGCACGGCGACGCGAGCGCGCATGCGGCGGCGCCGGAGCATGCCGGCGTCGCGGCGGCGGGAGCGGTCTGCGGTTACACTGCTCCCGCCTGCACGCGGGCACCGCATGGGTAGATGGGAGAGGAGACTGGATGACGAACGAAACGGCGCTCGTGGTCTACCGCGACACGGTGCGCGCGGAGTGGGTCGATTACAACGGCCACCTGCGCGACGCGTTCTACATGCTGATCTACAGCTACGCGACCGACGCGCTGCTCGACGCCATCGGGCTCGATGCGGCTGTGCGCGATGCGCGCGGCCGGTCGATGTACACGCTGGAAGCGCACCTGAACTATTTCCGCGAGATCAAGGAGGGCACACCGGTGCGCGTCGACGTGCGGGTGATCGAGCACGACGCGAAACGCGTGCGGCTGTATCTGGAGATGTTCGCGGGGGAAATCGACGATGCGCAGGCCTCGCCCGTCTCGGCGAGCGAGCAGTTGCTCTTGCACGTGGACCGCTCGGGCCCGCGCGCGGCGGCTTTCGACGCCGATGTGCTCGCGCGGGTGGCGGCATTGTGCGCTGCATCGGCGGGCTTTGCGCCGCGCCACGCCGCTCGGGCGATTTCGCTCGCGCCTCGCGCACCACGCTGAAGGCGCTCAGGCGGCGTCGCCGCGCTTACTTCGGCAGTTCCGCGCCGATGAGGTCGCCGAACACTTCGGCAGCGATCATGACGGAGGCATTGAGCGGGGCGGGGCGTTCGGCCGGCTTGAACACGGCGTCGCCGCGGCGGATCTTGCGGCGCGACACGGCGCAGGTGCCCGAAGAATGCGCCGAGCGGCGGCGCCAGCGCTGTTCGCCATAATGGCAGCGCCCGGGTTCGACCCAGCGGATTACCAGCGCCGTATCCGTCTGCTCGAGTATCTCGATACGCTCACCGTTGGCTCCGTCAAGCGAGAGGCACGCTTTTTTCTTCATTGTCGGCTCCGTAAGTGTGGTGCCGCGAATGTATTCCTGCGCGCCGACAAGTGCCATTCTGTCGCCGTTGAAACACCATTCCATTATTAGCAACAATCGGCCTGCGACACGTTGCGATTAACGAAGGAATGGGGGTTTGCGGCAGATTAGGGTCGACATCTCGAATTTGTGCAACGCACTGTTGTACGTAACGCGACATCGAGTGGCCCGAAAACGGGCGCCTGGAGGGCGTTCCAGGTTGGGGACGGAACGGCTGGGGCGGAGATGAATCTGAGGGAAGACCGGCCCGGTTCGATTGACTTGCTGCACCGCGTTGACTTGCAATACCGCGGTTGCGCCGCCATAAAACCCGAGCACCTGTTCTTGAATTTTCACGAGGTTACATGATTCATCGTCCGCCTGCTCCGAACTCCGCAAACGAGCAGAAAATCCAGCGCGCCGCCTCGGCGGTGCTGTACGCCACGCTCGTGCTGCTGGCGCTGTGGATCGTGCGCGAGTTCGTGCCCGCCGTCGCCTGGGCGAGCGTCTTTGCCATCGTTCTGTGGCCCGCCTATCAGGCGATCGAGCGCCGCGCCTGGTTCAAGGGCCGCAAGACGCTGATCGCCACGCTGCTCACGGCCGCGATCGGCCTGCTCGTGCTCCTGCCAATCGCCGTCACGGCCATTCAGGCAGGCGGCGAGGCCCACGAACTGTACCTGTGGCTGCACGACGCCCAGGAGAACGGCGTGCCGGTGCCCGATTTCGTTGCGCATCTGCCGGTGGGCAGCCGCCAGGTGAGCGATTGGTGGCAAGCCAATCTCACCCAGCCGCTCAAGGCTTCTCCGGCCATGAAGAGCCTGCACGGCGAGACGATTGCCTCGTTCGGCCGTCACTTCGGCGCGCGCGCCGCCCACGCGACGATGACGTTCGGCTTCATGCTCGTCACGCTGTTCGTGATGTTCCGGGCGGGCCCGCGTCTTTCAGCCACGGTGATGCGCGGTGCGCGGCGCGCCTTCGGCAGCGACGGCGCGCAGCTTCTGCAGCGCATGGCCGCCGCCGTGCGCGCCACGGTCACGGGGCTCGTGGTCGTGGGGCTCGGCGAGGGCGTACTGCTGGCCGCCGCCTATATCGCGACCGGCGTGCCCCATGCGGCGCTGCTCGGCACCGTGACGGCCATCGCGGCCATGCTGCCGTTTTGCGCGCCCATCGTGTTCTGCGGCGCGGCGCTGTGGCTCGTCATTCAGGGTTCGTTGATCGCCGCAGCCGCGCTCGCGATCTGGGGATTCGTGGTGGTGTTCGTCGCCGAGCATTTCGTGCGGCCCGTGCTGATCGGCAACTCCACGCGCCTGCCGTTTCTGCTCGTGCTGTTCGGCATTCTGGGCGGCGCGACGACCTTTGGCCTGATCGGCATCTTCATCGGCCCGGCGCTTATGACCGTGCTAATGGTGCTTTGGGTGAACTGGGCGGAGTGAGGCTCGCTTCGCCACGAGGCGCCCCGCGCGCCTCGCTCAGCGGAAGCAGGCGAGCGTGTACTTGAGCGCGGCCGGCAGCAGTTCGCGCCACACCGGCCACACGTGGCCGCCGTCGACGATGCGCAGCGCCGCCGTATTGCCCGCCTCGCGCAGCCGCGTGTAGAGCAGCGACGACTCGGCCTGGATCACGAGGTCGTCGTCGCCGGCGGCGATGAAGAACGGCACGCGCCAGGGCCGCGCGAAATACGCCTTCCAGAGCGCCGGATAGTTGAGCGTGCGCCAGATCTGCACGTCGAACTGATGCTCGCCGAACACGCCCACATGACGCGCCGCCGAACTGGGCGGCGGGTCGCTCGCATAGACCGCCGGCGAAAGCAGCAGCGCGCCGCAGAACATGTCGGGGTGCTCGAGCGTGTAGCGCAGTGCGCCGAACCCGCCCATCGACACACCGCCGATCGCACGCCCCTCGCGCGTATCGTCCACGGCGAAGTGCGACTCGATCTCGGGCATCAGGTCCTGGAAGAACGCCGTCTCCATCTTTTCCTTGCGGTCGACGTACCAGTCGGTGCCGCCCTGCGGCATCACGATCACCACGGGCGGGATCTCGTGACGGGCGATCAGCGTGTCGGCGGTGGTCTGCAGCTGACCTTGCGTAACCCAGTCCATGGGCTCGCCGTTGTTGCCATGCAGGAGATAGAGGACCGGGTAGCGGCGCTGGTCGGCGCGATAGCCGTTCGGCAGATACACCACGTAGGGCCAGTCGCGCTCGAGTGCCGCCGAGTGGAACGTGCGGACCGCGATCGTGCTCGCTGCGGCGGGCGCCGCCGGTGTGACGAATGCCGCGCATGAGAGTGCGAGGGGGAGCAGCGCGGTGCGAAGGAGTCTGCGCATGGCAGGGACATCGAGGGCAGTGGCGCGCCGGCGGCGCGGGGTCATCATGCTAGCAGCCGCCCGCGCGCGCCGGAAGCCGTGATCGGCGCGCCGACGCGCAGTGCGCTGGCGGCGAGCCGTGTCGTTTCAGGCGGAGGCTTTGGCGCGCGAAGGCAGCAGACGCTTGAGCGGGTCGGACGCACGCGCAACGAGCAGCAGCGCGGTGATCGCGATTGCGTCGGCGCACAGGCCGAGCGGCACGTTCAGATAGCCATCGGTGTACCAGTAGAGCACCGAGTCGACCGTGAGCGAAATCACGGCGCCGGCCACGAACGAGAGCATCCCCTTTTGGCCGACGAGTCCCACCCACGGCAGCGCATGCGCCACGCGCTTCGCCCAGCCGAGCCGGATGACATGCGCCGTGAGCCACGCGATGCCGAGGAAGTTGAGCGCGCGGAACCACGCGAGGTTGCGCTTGAAGTCGGCGTCGAGCGCGACGTTGCCAAGCTGCAGGCGATAGATCGCGGCGCCCGCCACGACGGCAAGAGCGGCGAGCGTGACGAGCACGCCGAAACGGTGTGCGCTCACCCGCTGGAACACGGGTTGCGCCTGTGCGATCACGCCGAGCACGAACATCAGCTGCCACGCGAACGGGTTGAAGTCCCATTGCACGTCTTCGACGTGCGGCAACCACGGCGCGAGATGCGGTGCGACGCCCCAGAGCACGAGGCTCACGGCCAGCAGCAGCCACGGCCGTGTGCGCGCGAGCGGCAGCGCGAGCGGTGCGGCGAGGGCGAAGCACGCGTACATCGGCAGCACCCCGGCCAGATAGGGCTGGCGGCGCAGCAGCACGATGTCGCGCAACGCGGCGGCAGGCGCGAGCGTGAGATCGTCGAGGTCCGTGGTGGCGAGGTTGGGCGCATCCACGTTGCAGGCAACGAGAATCGCGGTGACGAGCAGCATCAAGAGCGCCGTCACGACGAACGCACGGTAGATCTCGAATGCGCGCTTGATGAAGCGCTGCCGTGCCGCGGCTTCGGTGCGGCGCGCGCAGAGTGTGGCCCACGCCGTGGCGGTGGCGAAGCCGCCGAGGAAGACGAACACCTCGGCCGCGTCGCATAGCGCGTAGGCGTGCAGCGTGACGCGCGAGACGATGCTGCCGCCGATGTGATCGACGACGATGATGAGCAGGACGAGGCCGCGGAAGAAATCGAGTTCGACTAGACGATTGGATGACTTTGACATGTTGGGGCAGCAGGCCGAACCGGCGTGGGGCGCACACGGCAGACGATGAGGCAGCCGGTGATGCAGACGGGCCGGGCGGGCAGATGCTGGAAGTACCTACCTGGAAAAATCAGGAATTCAGGAATTCGGGCGAGGTTCGCGGGGCGTCAGGCGCAGGGAACCGTGAAGCATCCACCAGGGTGGTTGCACGACAAGCGCAGGAAAAGACCAGAAGAATGCGCAAGGGTTCCCCTAAGACCAGGGTTTACGTTGACGCCGCCGATACTACCGTAATTTCAAATGCCTTTCAGCAGACGTGACCGATGCGCCGTTCAAGTTTCCAGGGCATGTGCCGATAAGGCAGGGGAAGGGGCACGACCGTGCTGATGCGGCAAACGCCGCACCGACGCCGGTGTGAGCGCTCCCTTTTGGCCCTTTGACAGTGGTTCGCGGGGCGAGAATTCGCGTATTTAAGAGTTGTTTCAAAGTGTTCTCCCTGGGCTGATTCAGGGGAGTTGCGCTTTACAATGCCGGATCGATTTTGAGATGGCACGCCCGTTCGTTAATGCGGCGATGGCGTGCGTTGAATGTTTATCGCTCGGGATGCAGTCGATTTAGACGCAGATCGCAGCGGACCGGCGCAGACGAGCCGGAACGCCAGGAATACGGGAGCGCGGCACACGCAGCAGACCGTCCCAGGCGCCACTCGCTGCATCGCACGGCGGCAGGTGCCGCAGGAGAAAACAATGTTCGAAGACGATCGTATCGGTCAACGCGGTCTCAAGGGGTTCTGGGCCGCGTTGGGACTGGCGGCCCTGCTGGGCGGCTGTGCCGACATGAACCAGCAGCAACCGCAACAGCCGCAGCCCGACACGGCGGCAGCGGCGAGCCCGGCTTCGGATGCAACGGCCGCCGGCGCTAGCGCGCAACAGGCGGCAAGTGCGCCCGTGACGCGCGTCGTCACGAAAACGACGTACGTGCGCGTGCGCCGCGGCGACACGCTTGCGCGCATCGCGCAAAAGCACAGTGTTTCAGTGAAGGATCTGACCGCCTGGAACCACCTGAAGCCGAACAGCCACTTGCGCGCGGGTCAGTCGATCAAGCTGGTGTCGAAGCAGACGATCACCGTTCAGGTGGCCGCGCCGCAGGCTGGCGGCGCAGCGGCGAATTCCACCTCGAACTCGGCCGGAAACCGCCAGGTTGCCGTGGAAGTGGCGCGCCACGCGAGCAGCGTCGCGCTCGTGTGGCCGGCGCATGGCCGCGTGGTCGAGCCGTTCGCGGCGGGCACGACGCGCGGCATCGAGATCGCGGGCAAGGCCGGCGACCCGGTGATCGCCGCCGCCGACGGCAAGGTCATGTACGCGGGCACGGGCCTCAACGAATACGGCAGCCTGATCATCGTCCAGCACAACAAGGACTTCCTCACGGCGTATTCGCATAACCGGCGTCTGCTCGTAAAGACCGGCGATACGGTCCACCAGGGCCAGCAGATTGCCGAGATGGGCAGCGAGAACAACGATCGCGTGGCGGTGCTGTTCGAAGTGCGCCGTGACGGGAAGCCCGTGGATCCGATGCCGTATTTGCCGTCGTCACCGCAGGGCTGAACGCGGCGTGGGACGCCCGGGTTTCTACTGCCCGACCATCAAACGACGCGGATTTTGATGTATCCAAGGCCGGTCCTGTCGTTAAGTTGGAAAACACTGCGCTAAAGCAAAACCGCCCTGACACCTCGCAGCGTCAGGGCGGTTTTTTCATCCCCGCAAACAGCGCGTTTCTTAATACCGCTGCTTAAAACGCGTCTCCCGGCACCCGCACCCAGCCTTCCATCAGCACGCGCGCGCTGCGGCTCATGATGGCCTTCGTGACCGTCCATTCGCCGCTCTCCTGGCGCGCTTGCGCGCCCACGCGCAGCGTGCCCGACGGGTGCCCGAAGCGCACCGCGCTGCGCTCGCCGCCGCCCGCCGCGAGATTCACCAGCGTGCCCGGAATGGCCGCAGCCGTGCCGATCGCCACGGCTGCCGTGCCCATCATGGCGTGGTGCAGCTTGCCCATCGACATGGCGCGCACCAGCAGATCGACGTCGCCGGCTTCCACGCGCTTGCCGCTCGACGCCGTGTAGCCCGTGGGCTTCGCCACGAAGGCGATTTTCGGCGTGTGCTGGCGCGTGGCGATTTCGTCGAGATGCTTGATGAGGCCCATGCGCAGCGCGCCGTGCGCGCGGATCGTTTCGAACTTCTTGAGCGCCTCTGCGTCGCTGTTGATCGCGTCCTGCAATTCCGTGCCCGTGTAGCCGATCGCTTCGGCGTTCACGAAGATCGTCGGAATGCCCGCGTTGATCATCGTGGCCTTGAGCGTGCCCACGCCCGGCACTTCGAGGTCGTCCACGAGGTTGCCGGTGGGGAACATCGAGCCGCCCGCGCCTTCTTCTTCGGCGGCCGGGTCGAGGAATTCGAGTTGCACTTCGGCGGCGGGGAAGGTCACGCCGTCCAGTTCGAAGTCGCCCGTTTCCTGCACGTGGCCGTTCGTCATCGGCACGTGCGCGATGATCGTCTTGCCGATGTTGGCCTGCCAGATGCGCACGGTCGCAACGCCGTTATCGGGCACGCGGGTCGGGTCTACGAGGCCGCCGCTGATCGCGAACGGGCCCACGGCGGCAGAGAGATTGCCGCAGTTGCCGCTCCAGTCCACAAAGGCCTTGTCGATGGCGACCTGGCCGAACAGGTAGTCCACGTCGTGGTCGGGCTTGCTGCTCTTCGCCACGATCACGGTCTTGCTCGTGCTGGAGGTGGCGCCGCCCATGCCGTCGATCTGCTTGCCGTACGGGTCGGGGCTGCCGATCACGCGCATGAGCAGCTTGTCGCGCGCAACGCCTGGCTGCTGCGCCGAAGCGGGCAGATCCTGCAGGCGGAAGAACACGCCTTTGCTGGTGCCGCCGCGGATATAGGTGGCGGGGATTTTGATCTGGGGTACGTGTGCCATGTGTTGTCCTGAAACGAAGGGCGGCACGGTGGTGCCACTGCGGTTACCACCGTGCCGCCCGTTTCCCGTTTATGCCGCTGCCTGCGACGACTCGAGGAAGTCCTGTGCGAAACGCTGCAGCACGCCGCCTGCGTCGTAGATCGACACTTCTTCGGCCGTATCGAGCCGGCAGGTGACCGGCACTTCCACGCGCTCGCCGCTCTTGCGGTGAATCACGAGTGTAAGGTCCGCGCGCGGCGTGCGCGCGCCGATCACGTCATAGGTTTCCGTGCCGTCGATACCGAGCGTCGTGCGGTTCGTGCCCGCCTTGAACTCGAGCGGCAGCACGCCCATGCCGATCAGGTTCGTGCGGTGAATGCGCTCGAAGCCTTCCGCGACGATCACTTCCACGCCCGCGAGACGTACGCCCTTGGCCGCCCAGTCGCGCGACGAACCTTGGCCGTAGTCGGCGCCTGCGATGATGATGAGCGGCTGCTTGCGCTCCATATAGGTTTCAATCGCTTCCCACATGCGCGTGACCTTGCCTTCCGGCTCGATGCGCGCGAGCGATCCCTTCTTGACCGCGCCGTCCACCACGGCCATCTCGTTGATGAGCGTGGGGTTCGCGAAGGTTGCGCGCTGCGCCGTGAGGTGGTCGCCGCGGTGCGTGGCGTACGAGTTGAAGTCCTCTTCCGGCAGGCCCATTTTCGCGAGGTATTCGCCTGCTGCGCTGTTCGCCATGATGGCGTTCGAAGGGGAGAGGTGGTCCGTCGTGATGTTGTCGCCAAGCACGGCGAGCGGGCGCAGGCCCTTCAGCTTGCGCTCGCCGGCCAGTGCGCCTTCCCAGTACGGCGGGCGGCGAATATACGTGCTTTGCGCGCGCCAGTCGTAGAGCGGGTCGGTCGTTTCACCGCTGGCCGCCGTCACCGCGAACATCGGTTCGTACACCTTGCGGAATTGCTCGGGCTTCACGCTCTTCGCGACGATGGCGTCGATCTCTTCGTCGGTCGGCCAGAGGTCCTTGAGGTACACCGGCTTGCCGTCCTTGTCGGTGCCGAGCGAATCGCGTTCGATGTCGAAGCGGATCGTGCCCGCAATCGCATACGCGACGACGAGCGGCGGCGAGGCGAGGAACGCCTGCTTCGCGTACGGGTGAATGCGCCCGTCGAAGTTGCGGTTGCCCGAGAGCACGGCGGTCGCATACAGGTCGCGGTCGATGATCTCCTGCTGGATCTTCGGGTCGAGCGCGCCCGACATGCCGTTACACGTGGTGCACGCAAACGCGACAATGCCAAAGCCCAGCTTTTCCAGATCCGGCAGCAGGTCGGCTTCTTCGAGGTAAAGCTCGACCGCCTTCGAGCCCGGCGCGAGCGAGCTCTTCACCCACGGCTTGCGCGTGAGGCCGCGCGCGTTCGCGTTGCGCGCGAGCAGGGCCGCTGCGATCACGTTGCGCGGATTGCTCGTGTTCGTGCAACTCGTAATGGCGGCGATGATGACTGCGCCGTCGGGCATCTGGCCCGGCGTTTCTTCCCACTTGCCCGCAATGCCGCGCTCCGCGAGAGCGGACGTGGGCAGGCGCTTGTGCGGATTCGACGGGCCGGCCATGTTGCGCTCCACGCTCGACAGATCGAACGTGAGCGTGCGCTCGTATTGCGAGTGAGCGAGCGTGTCGGCCCACAGGCCTGCCGTCTTCGCGTAGGTTTCGACGAGCTTGACCTGCTCTTCTTCGCGGCCCGTGAGGCGCAGATAGTCGAGCGTCTGGTTGTCGATGAAGAACATCGCCGCCGTGGCGCCGTATTCGGGCGCCATGTTGGAGATCGTGGCGCGGTCGCCGAGCGTGAGGCTCGACGCGCCTTCTCCACGGAACTCCAGGTACGCGCCCACGACCTTTTCCTTGCGCAGGAACTCGGTGAGGGCGAGCACGATGTCGGTTGCGGTGATGCCGGGCTGGCGCTTGCCCGTAAGCTCCACGCCGACGATATCGGGCAGGCGCATCCACGAGGCGCGGCCAAGCATGACGTTTTCGGCTTCGAGGCCGCCCACGCCGATGGCGATCACGCCGAGCGCGTCCACATGCGGCGTGTGGCTGTCGGTGCCCACGCAGGTGTCGGGGAACGCCACGCCGTCGCGCGCCTGGATCACGGGCGACATCTTCTCCAGATTGATCTGGTGCATGATGCCGTTGCCCGGCGGAATCACGTCGACGTTCTTGAAGGCCTTCTTCGTCCAGTTGATGAAGTCGAAGCGGTCTTCGTTGCGACGGTCTTCGATTGCGCGGTTCTTTGCGAACGCGTCCGGATCGAAGCCGCCGCATTCCACGGCGAGCGAGTGGTCGACGATCAGCTGCACCGGCACGACCGGATTCACCTTGGCAGGGTCGCCGCCCTGGTCGGCAATGGCGTCGCGCAGGCCCGCGAGATCGACGAGCGCGGTTTGCCCGAGGATGTCGTGGCAGACCACGCGCGCCGGGAACCACGGAAAGTCGAGGTCGCGCTTGCGCTCGATGAGTTGCTTGAGCGAAGCGGTGAGCGTGGCCGGGTCGCAGCGGCGCACGAGGTTTTCGGCGAGCACGCGCGAGGTGTACGGCAGCGTGTCGTAGGCGCCGGGCTGGATGGCCTCGACGGCTTCGCGCGCGTCGAAGTAATCGAGCCGGGTGCCGGGGAGGGACTTGCGGTAGGCGGTATTCACGGCTTGGGGACCAAAGATGTAGTGGGTTGGCGGCGGCTCTCGCGCGCCTCGAGCGAATCTCTTCACTCTATACGCGCGCGCCGCCGTCTCCCAGTCGTGCGGACGTCATAGTCCGTCCGGGCGACTGGTGTGCCTCATTCAGCGCTTGCTGATCGGCGTGAACTTCAGATTCTCCGGACCCGTGTAATTCGCGCTCGGGCGGATGATCTTGTTGTCGATGCGCTGCTCGATGATGTGCGCGCTCCAGCCAGCGGTGCGCGCGATCACGAAGATCGGCGTGAACATGGCCGTCGGCACGCCCATCATGTGATACGACACGGCGCTGAACCAGTCGAGGTTCGGGAACATCTTCTTGACTTCCCACATCGTCGATTCGAGGCGCTCGGCGATGTCGAACAGCTTCAGGTTCGACTGCTCCTTCGAGAGCTTCTTGGCGATTTCCTTGATGACCTTGTTGCGCGGGTCCGAGATCGTGTACACCGGGTGGCCGAAGCCGATCACGACTTCCTTCTTCTCCACGCGCGCGCGGATATCGGCTTCTGCTTCGTCGGCGTTCTCGTAGCGCGACTGGATCTCGAACGCGACTTCATTCGCGCCGCCGTGCTTCGGACCGCGCAGTGCGCCGATCGCGCCCGTGATGGCCGAATAGATGTCCGAACCCGTGCCCGCGATCACGCGGCCCGTGAACGTCGAAGCGTTGAACTCGTGCTCGGCGTACAGGTTGAGCGACACGTGCATCGCATCGACCCACGACTTCGACGGCGCGCGGCCATGCAGCAGGTGCAGGAAGTGGCCGCCGATCGAATCGTCGTCGGTTTCGACTTCGATGCGCTTGCCGTTGTGCGAAAAGTGATACCAGTACAGCAGCATCGAGCCGAGCGACGCCATCAGGCGGTCGGCGATATCGCGCGCGCCCGGCAGGTTGTGATCGTCCTTTTCGGGCAGCACGGTGCCAAGAATCGAGACGCCGGTGCGCATCACGTCCATCGGGTGAGCCGAGGCGGGCACGGCTTCCAGCGCCGTCTTCACGTTGGCCGGCAGGCCACGCATCGCCTTGAGCTTCGCCTTGTACGCGGTGAGTTCCGCGGTGTTCGGCAGCTTGCCGTGCACGAGCAGGTACGCGACTTCTTCGAATTCGCATGCGGTCGCGAGATCGAGAATGTCATAGCCGCGGTAGTGGAGGTCGTTGCCGGTGCGGCCCACGGTGCACAGCGCCGTGTTGCCCGCCGCCACGCCCGAAAGCGCAACGGACTTCTTCGGCTTGAATCCGCCGGCGGCTTGCGTGGTGTTTTCTGCTTCGCTCATGGTGTCTTCCTCTCTATGTGTCTATTGGCTGTATGGCCAGAGTTACTTCTTCGCGGCAAAGAGCGCGTCGAGCTTGTCTTCGTATGCGTGATAGCCGAGGTACTGGTAGAGGTCATCGCGCGACTGCATCGTCGAGACGGCGGCCTTTTGCGTGCCGTCGCGCTTGACGGTCTCGTAGAAGTTCAGCGCGGCGGCGTTCATCGCACGATACGCGCCGCAGCAGTAGAGCGCGATATCGACGTTCGCGCTCTTGAGTTCTTCGGTCGTGAAGAACGGCGTCGAGCCGAATTCCGTGAGGTTGGCGAGAATCGGCACCTTCACGGCGGCGCGGAAGCGGCGGTAGTCGTCGAGCGTCTTCATCGCTTCGGGGAAGATCATGTCCGCGCCCGCTTCCACGTAGGCCACCGCGCGCTCGATCGCGGCGTCGATGCCTTCCACGGCGGCGGCGTCGGTGCGGGCCATGATGACGAACTGGTCGTCGGTGCGCGCGTCCACGGCGGCCTTCACGCGGTCCACCATCTCACCGGTCGCCACGACTTCCTTGTTCGGGCGATGGCCGCAGCGCTTCTGGCCCACCTGGTCTTCCAGGTGCACGGCCGCCACGCCCGCCTTGATGAACGACTTGATCGTGCGCGCGATGTTGAAGGCGCCGCCCCAGCCGGTGTCGATGTCGACCATCAGCGGAATGTCCACGGCGTCGGTAATGCGGCGGGCGTCGATCAGCACGTCGTCCATGGTGCTGATGCCGAGGTCCGGCACGCCGAGCGAGTTGGCAGCCACGCCGCCACCCGAGAGATAGACGGCCTTGAAGCCGGTCGCCTGCGCGAGCTTGGCCGCATAAGCGGTGATGGCGCCGACGACCTGCAGCGGTTGTTCGGTGGCCACGGCTGCGCGGAATCGCGCGCCGGCGCTTGCGGGGGAAGTGTTGTTCATGCGTGATGTCTCCAATTGAATCGCCGACCTCTACTGCAGGTAGCGTGCCAGCTTTGCGAGAGAAGGCTAACGCATTGATTTTGCGTAGGATTCGCCAAGCCGTATTGCAGGCCCTGATTTCTTCGTTGAAATCGAGATTTCAAAAATGAAATCAGCGCGCGATAATGCGAAATCAGGCTGGCGGCCGGCTTTCGGCCACATCGGCCAGACGCCAGGACCGCGCCGCTGGACACATCGTTGGACATCATGAACCGCTTTCCTGCTCCCGCTTCTTCCGCGATCCGCCCGCGTGTGTGGGCCATGGGCATCAGCCGCCTGCGCGACCTCTTTCGCGACATCGCCCGCGAATACGACGAACTCGCAGACCTGCGCGTGGTGCCGCGCGGTTTCGAGGAAGCCGTGGCCGAAATCGCCGCAGCGGGGCCCAGCCAGCGGCCCGATGTGGTGGTGGCGGCGGGCTCGAACGGCACCTACCTGAAGGCGCGCATCGACGTGCCCGTGGTGCTCGTGCAGCCCACCGGCTTCGATGTGATGCAGGCGCTCGCCCGCGCGCGGCGCGAAGCCGATCTCGTCGCGCTCGTGACCTATGGCGAGACGCCCGTGGAGGTGCGCCGCTTTGCCAGCGCCTACGGCATCGACGTCGTGTTCGGCCAATACCGCACGGTCCAGGACGCCGAAGCCTGCGTACTCGACCTGCGCGACCGGGGCGTGGGCGCGGTCGTGGGGCCGGGCCTCGTCAACGATCTCGCGGCCCGGCTTGGGCTCGTGCCGTTTTTCGTCTACTCGCGGCCTTCGGTGCGCGCGGCCTTCGACACCGCGCTGGATCTCGTGCAGGCCACCTGGCGCGAGACGCAGCGTCGCCAGCGGCTCGACAGCGTGCTGCAGCATCTGCGCGATGGCGTGGTCGCGCTCGACGCGCGCGGCCGCGTGGAGGCGATCAACCAGCGCCTCGCCGCCGTGCTCGACATCGATCCGGCGGCGGCGGCGGGGCAGTCGCTCGCGGCGCTCGCGCCCGACATCGCCTTCTCACTGCCCGAAACCGATGGCGAATCGCTCGAGACCGTGCGCGGCGTGAGCTATGTCGTGCATCGCGGGCCGCTCGTCGACAACGGCGTGACGACGGGCGCCGTACTCACGTTCCAGGAGTCGCGCGCGGTGGAGCGGCTCGACCGCACGCTGCGCTCGCGTCAGCGCACGCAGCAGTTCGTCGCGCGCTATCGACTGGACGACCTGAGCGGCGCGACGCCTGGCATCGAGCGCGTGCGCCAGCTCGCGCGGCGCTATGCGAAGTCGGACGCCACCGTGCTCATACGCGGCGAGAGCGGCACCGGCAAGGAGATGATCGCGCAGGGCATTCATCGCGAGAGTCCGCGGCGCGATTTTCCATTCGTCGCGATGAATTGCGGCGCGTTTCCCGAGGCGCTGCTGGAAAGCGAGCTGTTCGGCTACGAGGAGGGCGCGTTCACGGGCGCGCGGCGCGGCGGCAAGGTGGGGCTCATCGAGGCGGCGCACCGCGGCACGCTCTTTCTCGATGAAATCGGCGAGATGCCGTTGCCGTTGCAAAGCCGCCTGCTGCGCGTGCTGCAGGAGCGCGAGGTGGTGCGCCTTGGAGCAACGGAACCCACGCGCGTAGACGTGCGCGTGGTCGCCGCCACGCATCGCGCGCTCACCGAGCAGATCGAGGCGGGCGAGTTTCGCGCGGACCTCTTCTATCGCCTGAACATTCTCAATCTCGCCATTCCGCCGCTGCGCGAGCGCAGCGCCGATATCGCGCTGCTGGCGAGCGAACTGCTGTTTCAGGCCTCGCGCCGCGAGCCGCGCGTGGCCGTGCGCATCCGCACGCCCGAAGACGCGGCGCGCACGCTCGCACGGGTGAGCGGCGCGCTCACCCAGCACACATGGCCCGGTAACGTGCGCGAGCTGCAGAACGTGGTGGAGCGGATGGTGGTGGAGCTGGCCGATTCGGAAGAAGACGTGCTGACGCCGGACGTGCTGCGCTCGATCGCGCCGGAGGTGTTCGAGTCGCGCCGCGCTGCGAATGGCGTCGCAGAGGTGGCGGCGATCGCGGCAGAGGGCGTGCTCACATTGCGCGAGCGCAGCCTCAACACCGAAGCCGACGAGATCCGCGCCGCGCTCGACGCCTGCAACGGCGACCGCGACCGCGCGTGCGAGATGCTCGGCATCAGCAAGACGACGCTCTGGCGGCGCCTTTCTGCCGCGAAGGGCAAGCGCGCGGTGACGCAGGCAACCGAGGCAGCTGCCGCAACGGCGCCTCGCAAGGCGCCGCGCGGTTGAATCGAACTCAGTTCTTCAGCGCGTTGAGCAGCGGCGCCACCGTCCCATGCAAATGCAGGATCTCGGGACTCGCCTGCAACAGCGCCTGATAGCGCTCGTAGAACTCCGCCGATTCCTCGCCGGAAAAGAGCGCGGCCACGCCTTCGGCCGCGCCGATGCGATCCTCGGGGCTCGCGTCCTTGGCGTCGAGCGTTTCGTCGACGTTGGCGATCACCGTCGAGAGCGGCATGAGCCAGCGAAAGCCCGAACCGTTGATGAGCACCTGCAGGAACGCCGCAGGCGTCACCGGGCCGAACTCGCGTTCGTACTCCTTGCGCTCGTGGTCGAGAATCGCCTTGTGCAGCGTGAGCAGCGGCTTGCGCACGGTCGAGAGAAATTGAATTGCGCTTTGTTCGTTCATCTTGCGGCTCCTTCTGTGGCGCCCGCCCGGTCGTGACGAATCGTCGAACGACGCGCGCCGGATCATGAGGTCGCGCGAACCGTTCGCGCAGAGATGCGGACGATGGTAGCGCAACGGCCGGTCGCGCGTGATCAAGCGGTAGGCGGCGCGGCGCTACACTCTGCCGGTCCGCGAAATCGCCATGCCCGTGCCGACCGACCTGAGAACGCTTCGATGACGACGACGATCCTGCCGCTGCGCCGCGGCGACCTGCCGCTCGATACCGCCGAACTGGCGCGCTTCATGGTCGGCAAATATCTCGTGCGCGACCTGGCGCGCGGGCGCATGGCCGGGCGGTTCGTCGAGGTCGAAGCGTATCCCGTGGGCGACTCCACGAGCTACGCCTATATCGGACGGCGGCCCTATAACGCCGCGATGTTTCTAGCGCGCGGTCATGCGCATGTCCGGCTCACCTACGGCAGCGCATGGATGTTCAACATGTCGAGCGAAGCCGTGGATGTGGGCGCGGGCGTCCTGTTTCGCGCGCTGGAGCCGCTCGAAGGCATCGGCGCGATGGAGGCGCTGCGACCCGGCGTCCCGCTGCGCGATCTCGCGCGCGGGCCGGGACGGCTCTCGCAGGCGTTCGGCATCGCGGCGGCCTTCGACGGCGTCGACCTGTGTCGCGGCCACGGACTCTGGATCGGCCGCGTGGAAGAACCCGAGCGGCCCGTGGGCGTGACGACGCGCATTGGGCTCTCGCGGGAGATGGACCGGCCGCTGCGCTTCTACGAACTGGGCAGCCGGTTCGTGAGCGGGCCGCGCAAGCTGCTGGATGGCAGTGCCGCCCCATTGTGAGTTGCGCAAGCGCCACTGAAAGCGCCGCGCCGCAAGCCGCTCACGGGACAACGCATGCGCGCGGCATTGTTGCTTTGGTTGAAAGTGTATTTTCTCAAATTAAGGGTTTCCCCTGGTCACTCGTCTCAATAAACTGAATTCACTGGTTTGGCGGTGCATCCAGACACCGCTGCCGGCATAAAACAAGTGATGGAGGTCATGACCATGAAGTCCCGTACCCTGATTCAAGCTGCATTCGTCGCCGCTCTCGTGGCTGCTCCGGCCCTTTCGTTTGCCCAGGTGCAAAACAACGGTCCGGTCACGCGCGCCGAAGTGAAGTCCGAATTGATCCAGCTCGAGAAGGCCGGCTATAACCCGGCTACCGCCAACGATGCGACGTATCCGGCCGACATCCAGGCCGCAGAAGCCCGCGTGAACCAGCAGGAAGGCGTGGCGCAGGCGCCGGTAGCCGAAACGAGCGGCTACGGCCCGTCGACCTCGGGTTCGGCGCAATCGGGCCAGCCGGCTACGATGCGCCCGTCGCAATCGGTGTATTTCGGCAACTAAGTGGGCAACCACGCGGGTAGTTGAGCGCATAACCGGGCAGGGCGCGCCGTCAGAGCGCGCCAAAGCCCAGGTAGAGCGCGAGCTGCAAACGGCCGTCGCTCAGACACCGGCGCGAGGCGACATCGAGCGGCCACAGGTTGGCCGCTCCCGCGCAAGCCGGCGCCCGGGCGCTTCGAGCAGGCTCAGACGCCCGCGCAAGATGACCCGGCAGCGCCCCCACCCAGCAAGGCTCCCAACCGATACCGGCGAAGCAGGACACCGTTGCGCCTGCGCCGCCCGCCGCCGCGCACACCATTCGCGCGATTTTTCATACGTGGAACCTCCGCCGCCGAAAGGTGGCTTCGCCCAACCCCGTCGGGATTGGGCGTTTTTTCACATCTGGCGGTTTGGAGACGGCCGGACCGTGGCGTCAGGCGCCCGACCCACCGGTGATGTAGTGCTCGAGCTGCTCGATCGTGAACTTCTGCTCGGCGATGATTTCCTTCACCAGGTCGCCGATCGACACCATTCCCACAAGCTTGCCGCCGTCCATGACGGGCAGGTGGCGCATGCGCCGCTCGGTCATGAGCGCCATGCAGTCGTAGGTGGTCTGGTTCGGCTCGACGAAGCGCACGTGCGCGCTCATGATGTCGCGCACGGCGGTCGTTTTCGACGATCGGTCCATCAGCACGATTTTGCGCGCGTAGTCACGCTCCGTGACGATGCCGGCGATCGTTGGACCGTCGGTCACGAGTAGCGCGCCGATCTGCTTGTCGGCCATCAGGCGGATGGCGTTATAGACGGAATCGGAGGCTTCGATCGTGTACACCACCTGTTCCGGCTTCGATTTGAGTACCTGTGCAACGCTTGTCATAGGGCGACCCCTCTTCGTCCTTCTGGTTGTCCAGTCATTGCGCGGCGCGGCAGGCCGGGCGTTTTGCCCGTCAAGCCATTGGAAAGCCATTCCAGTATAGGCTGCTGGCGTGCCGCGCGTCGTCGGGGTATGCGCGGGGTCGCACCATTTATGCCGGGGGCATGCGGCGCGGTCGAGCCGCTTTCCGGGTGGCCCCCGGAGCCGCCACCCAAGCACGGCGCGGCGGGGTGGAGCAAATGGCGGTAAACTCCGGTTCCGAACTTCAACCCGGCCCCGTGCCGGTTTTTGCCAGTTTCTTGCTCCAGATCATGCCTACGCTTCCTGAGTCGTCCTGTGCGGACGGCGACAACGCCAACGAATGCGTCGTGCTAGACGCGACTGCCACGCTGCCGACCCGCTACGGCACGTTCGAGTCCTATGTCTACCGGGTGAAGGACGGCGGGGCCGAGCATCTCGCGCTCGTCATGGGCGACGTGGGCAGCGGCGAGCCCACGCTCACGCGGCTCCACTCCGAATGCCTGACCGGCGACGTGTTCGGTTCCTACCGCTGCGACTGCGGCGAGCAGCTCGACCTCGCGCTGCGTTATATCGCGGCCGAAGGCCGCGGCGTGCTGCTCTACCTGCGTGGTCACGAAGGCCGGGGCATCGGTCTGTCGAACAAGATCCGCGCGTACCAGTTGCAGCAGCAGGGCCGCGACACCGTCGAGGCGAATCTCGATCTCGGCCTGCCCGACGACGCGCGCGAATACGATTCGGCGGCGGCGATCCTGCGCATGCTGAAAGTGTCGTCGGTGCGGCTCATGAGCAACAATCCGAAGAAGTTCGACACGCTCAGACAGCATGGCCTCCCCGTGATCGAGCGCGTGGCGCTCGCGATCCCGATGCGCGAGGAAAACGAACGGTATATCCGCACCAAGCAGGTCAAGTTCGGGCATTACTTCGAAGAGAATGAATAACCCGCTGCGAGCAGCGGGCACGAGAATTGCGCAGTGACAAATCAAATGAGCTGGAACAGGGAGAAATGATGTTCAAGCGCCTCAAGACGACGCGCGTGCGCGCGCTCGCGTCTGCGCTCGCCAGTGCGTGCCTCGTAACCGGTCTCGTGCTTGCGTCGTCCGACGCCAGCGCGCAAACCGCGGCCTACACGAGCGAACCCGTGGATCTGTATGCGGGGCCTTCCGGCGACTATCCGGTCGTTGCCGAACTGGCGCCTGGCCAGCCGGTCACCGTGATGGGCTGTGTGGGCGATTATTCGTGGTGTGACGTTACGGTGCCCGGTCTGCGCGGCTGGGTCTACGGTGGTTATCTCAGTTATCCGTACCAGGGCAGCTACGTGCCGCTCACCAATTACGGCGCGGCGATCGGCCTGCCGATCGTGACATTCTCGCTTGGCGCCTACTGGGGCAGCTTCTATCGCGACCGGCCGTGGTATGGCGAACAGCAGCGATGGGAGCACGTGCCGCCCCCCGAACGCGGCCGCCCGCCGGTAGCACAGGCGTGGCATGGCGCACCGGGCCGTCCGCCCGCCAATCAGGAAGCGCCGCGCGCACCGGGCAACATGCCGCCGCCGGGCGCGGGCCGCCCACCTGCCAACATGGAACAGCCCACGATGCGTCCGCACGAGGCGGGGCATCCGCCCGAGCAGCAGCAGTTCGGCGGCCGCCCGCCGGCTGGGGCGCCCGCGCAGCAGGGCTACGCTCGTCCGCAGCCGCCCCAGCAGCAAGGCGGCATGCGTGCGCCGGCACCCGCGCCTCAACAGGGACGGCCGCCTGCGCCGCCTCAGGGTGGCCAGGGCGGCCATGGTCCCAGCCAGGGCGGCGAACGGGGCAACGAACGGCAACCCGAGCACTAATCCATAGCGATTGTCTTCGCTGCAACGGCGGGATCTTCATGGCGGGATCTCGCCGCTGCTGTTTCCCGGCGATGACTTAGGAATGCCAGGCAGTCGACGTGTACGAACACCAGATGGCGCTGCTCAGAAACGGTGGGGCAATGCTCCCTAAGCCATGCCAACCGCCTTTCTTACACCGCCTTATCGTCGTCCTGAAGGATTTAACAATCCCTGACAGTAAATTCGTAGCACCCAGGCGAGAATACGTCGTCGCGGCAAACACAAGCACAGCCGCACAACACCAGCGTCACGCGCGCTTCGCGCACGCGCCGCTGGCAACGAATTTCTGCTACGGGGGCTGGCACGCTCGGGACTTGGCGACGCGGTCAGTAAGAGGAAGTCAGAGCGAACCCGAGTTCGCCGGATAACGCTGGGAAAACCAGTGCTTTGAGGTGGACGTGGCGATGGCGGCACGTGCCTCGTCGTGCAGGGAGGCGGCTGCGGTCCGCTGTAGAGCGTCGGGCGGTGACGCTCGCAGCGGGGCTCGCGCTGCGCATGACGATGACTGCGCTGGCGGTCCGACTCCGGGGGCGGATTCCGGAGACCACGCAGTGTTTAGCACGCGGCCGTCGCCACATTTTTTCCGCACTTCTGAACGACACGAGTTCTTTTGCCGCTTCGCGCATTGCGAGCGGCTCGACGTTGTTGCGTCCGCGAAAAAACGCCGGGCCGCTTCACTTCTGTTGCTCTGCCTGCTTCTCGTCACGGGGGCTCCATGTTTTTCCGATCCGGCCGTATGCGTTTTCCACCAGGCTCGCGCGTAGACAGCCCCGACGGTGGCCGCGAGTTCGACCGCGTCGAGCTCGACCTCGCGCGCGATCGCCACGCGCGCGCCGCGATGGAGGCCTACGCGGATTCCTGCGCGGCCGAACTCCCGTGGCTTAGCGAAGCGTTGCGTCTTTCGCGTTTCGTCGCGGCCGAGCGCCTGACACAGTGTTCGGCCACGGTGCTGCGCGTGTTTGTCATGGCGCAGTCACGCGCGGCCGTGCAACCCGACTATGCGCACGCGGCATGGGAGCACGTACGCTCCCATCTGACGGCGCTGCTTGCGGGATCGCCGTCAACCGCAGGCGGGGCGGGCAAACCCGGCTCGAACGATGGCAAATTCGACTACCATGAGTGATTAACATGAGAGCGATCTGTTCACCGAAGACGAGCGTGGCCTCGCGCTCCCATTTTTTTCGAGACGCGGCGAAAGTAGTGCGCTTTGGCGCACGGCGGGTTGCGCGTGCTGCCAGCGCCAGAGTGGGCGCGTTGCGACCTGGCGCCGGTGCGCGCAGCCGTCGTCGCGAGACGCGGGTCGCGGCTGCAGCGCGCTGCGGCAGACAGGCAGTCCATCCTGAGACGATGAAAAACAAACCTGGTTGCGGGGTGCTATGAGAATTGCAGTACTGGATGACGATGCAGCGCAGACAGAATTCGTCTGCCAGGCCTTGAGCGCGGCGGGCCACGCCTGCCACGCGTTTGCCAAGGGCAGCGAGCTCGTCAGGCAGCTTCGGCGGCAGACATTCGATCTGCTCGTGCTCGACTGGAACGTGCCCGACATGGCGGGCGACGAAGTACTGCACTGGGTGCGGCAGAGCCTCTCCACGCGCCTGCCGGTGCTCTTCATGACGAGCCGCAGCCGCGAGGTCGACATCGCGCAAATGCTCAACGCAGGCGCCGACGACTACGTCGTCAAGCCCGTCTCGGCGCCGGTGCTGATCGCCCGGGTCAATTCGCTGCTGCGCCGCGCCTATCAGCTGCACGCGCCCGCGCTCAAGGAAACCTTCGGCGAGTACGAGTTCGACCTCAAGTCGCGCCAGGCGTCGGTAAGCGGGCGCAACGTCGCGCTCACGCAGAAGGAGTTCGATCTCGCGCTGCTGCTGTTTCAGCATCTGAGCCGCCCGCTGTCGCGCGCGCATATTCTCGACGTGATCTGGAAGCAGTCCGACGACATTCCCTCGCGCACGATGGACACGCACGTTTCCATGCTGCGCTCGAAGCTCGGCCTGCGTCCCGAAAACGGCTATCGCCTTACGCCGATCTACGGCTACGGGTACCGGCTCGAGCGCATCGAGGGGGACGACGCGTGAGGGGCGCGCGTGCGGTGCGCGCCTCCGCAGCTCCGTTCTTTGCCTTCGCGCTTGCGCTGATTCCCATTCCCCGCGGCGCCGAGGCGCGCGAGAGCGCCCCGCGTGCCCCAGCGCAGTCGCCCGCGCAGTCACCCGAGACAACCACCTACGTCACGCGCCCCGGCGACTCGCTCTATGACATCGCCACGCGTTACCTGCGCAATCCCGCCGACTGGAAAAAGCTCGCGAGCCTCAATCATGTGAGCGCGCCGCGCCGCCTGCAGCCCGGCACGACGCTGCGCGTGCCGGTCGCGCTGCTGCGCCAGGACGGCCTCAGCGCAAAGGTGATCGCCGCGAACGGTCCCGTGCAGCATGCGTTCCGCGCCGGCCCGCTCCTGCCGCTCACGGTTGGCGCGAGCCTCGTTGAAGGCGATCGGGTGCAGACCGGCCACAACGGCTTCGCCACGCTCGAACTGGCCGACGGCTCGCATATCGCGCTGCCGCCCGATACCTCGCTCGACCTGGCCACGCTGCGTCAAACGGTGCTCACCGGCGCGACCGACCGCATCGTCGATCTTCATCGCGGCGAAGTGAGCAGCGAGGTCACGCATGCCACGAAGAAGGACGATCGCTTTCAGATCCGCTCGCCTTCCGTGGTGGCCGGCGTGCGCGGCACGCAGTTTCGCGTGAGCTATGACGGCGACAACGGCGCGACGGCGGTCGAAGTGCTGAACGGCGCAGTGGGCGTGGACGCCGGCTCGCCGGGCCACAACCGCCGCGGCGCCAACGTACAGCCGCCGGCACCGGGTACCCCGCTGGCCGCCTCCGAGCAGCTCGTCGCCGCGCACTACGGCAGCCTCACGCTGGCGGGCCAGCCAGCGGGCGCGCCCGTCACGCTGCTCGACGCGCCTGAACTGCTGCATCCTTCCAAAGTGCAGGACGACGACGAAGTCGCCTTCGATATCGCGCCCGCAGCGGGTGCGAGCGCCTACCGCGTGCAGATCGGCCGCGACGCGGGCCTGCTCGACATGATCCGCGACAAGCGCAGCGCCGACCCGCACGTGTCATTCGCCGACCTCGCAGACGGCACGTACTTCGTGCGCATCTCCGCAGTCGACGCGCGCGGTCTCGAAGGCATGCCGGCGTCGTATGCGTTCGAGCGCCGCCGCGTGGCGCTCGGCGCGAGCGCCGGCCCGATTGAAGGCTCGCGCGACTTTGCGTTCCGCTGGTTCATCGACCGCAACGCGCAGAACACGCGCTTTCGCTTCGTGCTCGGCACGACGTCCGATCTGCGTGTGCCGCTCATCGACCGCACCGACATCACGGCGGGCGAGGCCGTCGTGCGCGACCTGCCGAAGGGCGTCTACTACTGGACGGTGATCGCCGAGCAGTTCGACAACGGCCATTACTACCAGAAGGCGAGTCCGGTCCAGTCGTTCAGGCTCGACTGGTGACGCAGGCGCGCATGAGCGTGAGGCCGCCCGCGCGCCTTGGCCGCTCAGTCGGGCGCCGCTTCCTGTTCGAATGGGCCGGCGTGGGCTGCGCGGGTGTGGCCGTGGTCGTGTTCTGCGTGATCTGGCGGCTCACGAGCGGCGCCGACCACCTGGTTTATGACCGCTTGCTCTCCGCGCGCTCGCTGCCGGTGTCGCCCGACATCGTGCTCGTGGAGATCGACAATGCGAGCGTCACCGCGCTCGGGCGTTGGCCGTGGCCGCGCGAGGCGCATGCGCGGCTCGTCGATCAGCTCGCGAAGGCGGGCGCGGCGGCCGTCGTCTACGACGTGTTGTTCACCGAACCATCGCACGACGACGCGCAGTTTGCGCAGGCGCTGCGCGCGCGTCCGGCGTTCCTTCCCATTCTTCTTACGCCCGCCGACGACACCGGTCACCGCGACGCCGTGCTGCCGGTTAAGCCGCTCGCGCAGGCCGCCGCCGGCATGGGCCATATCAACCTCGAAGTCGATAGCGACGGCATCGTGCGCAGTGTCGCGCTCTTCGAAGGCGACGCGCAGCAGCGCTGGCCGCAACTGATGGTGCCGGTCTGGCGCGCGGTGCGCAGCGGCGCCGTGAAGCTTGCGCATGGCACGCCCGCCGCCGCGCAGCGCGATGACGTGCTGCACGCGGCGGCGCCCGGCACCGAGTCGCGTTTCCTGATTCCGTTCAGCGCGAATTCGCAGACCTACCACAAGGTCTCGTTCGCCGACGTGCTCGAAGGCCGCGTGCCCCCCGAGCAGTTGCGCGGGCACGTGGCGATCGTCGGCGTGACGGCCTCGGGGCTCTACGACCGCTTCGCCACGCCGCTCTCAGGTACGCTCGGCCCGCTGCCCGGCGTGTACGTCCACGCCATCGTGCTCGACACGCTGCTCAACGGCACTGCCATCCAGCCCGCGCCGCCCATCATGGTCGTGCTCGCCTCGCTCGCGCCGCTCGCGCTGCTGCTGGCGGGTTTCCTCGTGCTCTCGCCGCTGCGCGCGCTGCTGCTGCTTGCGCTCCTGATCGCCGTGTCGCTCGGCGCGAGCGCGGGTATGTTGCACGTCGCGCGCCTGTGGCTGCCGCCCGTGCCCGCGATCGTCGCGCTGCTTGTCGTCTATCCGGTGTGGAGCTGGCGCCGCCTCGAAATGACGATGGCCTACCTGCGCAAGGAACTGCGCCAGCTTGCGGACGAACCCTACCTGCTGCCCGAAGCGCCCACGCAGCGCCGCGAGTTCGCCGGCGACGCGCTCGCCCAGCAGATGGCGCTCATGGCGCAGGCCGCGCAGCGGCTGCAGGACATGCGCCGCTTCGTGTGGGACAGCCTCGATTCCGTGCCGGAGCCGATTCTCGTCGCCGATCTGCGCGGCGTCGTGCTGATTGCGAATCACGCTTCGCGCGCGTATCTCGCCCGCCTGAAGGTGAGCGCCGCGGAAGGGCGCTGGATGCAGGACGTGTTCGGCGACCTTTCGCTCGTCAAGCCGATCGACCCGGCGCCCGACGCGATGGCGTTCGCGCACGCGCACTGGCCCGCGCCGCTCGACCCGGCGCGCGACGAGTTCGCGGAGTTGATGGAGCGCGGCGTGGAAGTGCGCGCGCGCGACGGCAGCGACTACCTGCTGCGTTACGCGCGCTGCACGAACGCACAGGGCCAGGCGGTGGGCTGGATTGCGGGTCTTGTCGACGTGACAGCGCTGCACGACGCCGAACGCCAGCGCGAGGACGCGCTGCGCCTGCTGTCGCACGACATGCGCTCGCCGCAGGCCTCGATCGTCGCGCTCGTCGAGACGGAGCGCGAACGCGGCACGCTCGCCTCGGAGCCCGTGCGCGGCGTGATGGAGCGCATCGAGCGCTACGCACGCCGCTCGCTCAAGCTCGCCGACGACTTCGTGCAGCTCGCCCGCGCCGAGTCCCAGGTCTACGCGCTCGAGCCCACGAGCCTCGCGGAGCTGGTGATCGACGCGAGCGATGAAGTGTGGCCGCAGGCGCGCGCGAAACGCATCCAGATCGACACGGCGTTCGAAGGCGACCAGATGGGCTGGATCAACGCCGACCGCTCGCTCATGACGCGCGCGCTCGTGAACGTGCTGAACAACGCGGTGAAGTACAGTCCTGTGGATACGCGTATCGTCTGCACGGTCGGGCTGGACGACCACATTCCGCCGCGGGTGGTCTGCTCGATTCGCGATCAGGGCTACGGCATTGCGCACGAAGACCAGGCGAGGCTCTTTCAGCCGTTCCAGCGCTTTCACGCGGAGCAGCGGCCCGAGGTGAGCGGCGCGGGGCTCGGCATGGCGTTCGTGAAGACAGTCGTGACGCGCCACGGCGGCGATATCCAGCTGGAGAGCGAGCCGGGCGAGGGCACCGTTCTGACGATGTCACTGCCCGCGTTCGACGCGCCGGGTTGAGCCGGGCGGGAAGCGCCGGACCGGAAGCGCATGAATAACCCAATGGAGTGTTGTGTGAAGACCTTGCTGTCGATTTGTCTCTCGTCGATGCTCGTCGCCCTTGCCGGATGTGCGAGCGTGACGACCGACGTCGCGGCCACGGGCGCGTTGCCCGCCGCGGCGAACCAGGGCGCGAGCTACCGTTTCGCGCCCACGCCCGCCCAGGCCGACGCGGGCGAGATGCTTCCGTACCAGGCCTTGCTAAGCGATGGCCTCGCGCAGCGCGGTTTCAGCGCGGGGTCGCCCGATGCGGCGCGCTTTCTCGTCTCGGTGGCCTGGGCCACGCGTCCCGCCGACGTGAAAGTCGTCGACGGCGACTGCGGTGCCGGCTGCGTGCCAGCCGAGGGACCGTCGTTGCCGTGGTTCGGTCGGCCCTACGTGCATACGCTGACGCTGCGTTTCTTCGCGTTGCCCGATGGCGGCGAGGTCTACAAGGTCAGCGCCGTCAAGCACGATCGCAACGCCGACGCACGCGAAGCCGTGCCGTACCTCGTGGCGGGCGCGCTGGCTCGGCTGCCGTATGCGGGCGCGCCGCAATGGCGCGTCAAGCTGAAGAGTCCGCCCAACGTCGGCACGGATCAGACGCCGGGCATGCCGGAAGTGCTCTCCGTTTCGCCAGTCGACAAGTAGTTCAGGGCAACTTTCCCCAGGCCGCGCCGGCGACGAAGGCGCTATGCTGACTCCCGAATCTGGCGCAACGGTTGCGCGCAGACATCACGGGAGTCGCTCATGTTCGATCACATTGGATTGCGCGTGCAGGATCTCGCACGCAGCGTGCGTTTTTATGAGGCGCTGCTCGCGCCGTTAGGCGTCGTGGTGTGCATGCGCGATGACACCTATGCGGGACTCGGCCAGCCAGGCGAGCCGAAGCTCTGGTTGCACGCCGTCTCTGGCGACGCCGCGCTTGCGCCACGCGGCGTGCATGTGGCGTTCGCGGCGGCGAGCCGCGCGGCGGTCGTTGGCTTCTACGAAGCGGGCCTGCGCGCAGGCGCGAAAGATAATGGCGAACCCGGCGTTCGCGCAGACTACAGCCCCGACTATTACGCAGCATTCCTGATCGATCCAGACGGCAACAATGTCGAGGCCGTCTGCTACGCGCGCGAAGCGTGAGCAGGTGTCAGGCGCCGGGCGTGGCGTCCGGCGCTGCTTTGGGTAGCGCTTCGGGCGCGCCGGTGGCCTCGTCGTGCGGCCAGTGGTTTTCAAACACGCATTCGCCAAGCGGCTTGCGTTCGGCCCACTTTTCCATTTCGAGCATCGGCTGCGGGTAGAACGCGTCGACCTGACCCACGCAGAGTATGGCCACCGGCTTGGCGCCGGGCGGCATGGCGAGCAGGGCGCGCACCTCGTCGACATCGAAGATCGACACCCAGCCCATACCGAGCCCTTCGGCGCGCGCCGCGAGCCACATGTTCTGGATCGCGCAGGCCACGGAGGCGAGGTCCATCTCGGGCAGCGTGCGCCGGCCGAAGACGTGCGCTTCGCGGCGGTCCATCAGCGCGACCACGAGCACCTCGGCGCAGTCGCGCATGCCTTCGACCTTGAGCTTCATGAACTCGTCGCGGCGCTTGCCCAGCGCGTCGGCGGTCGCAATGCGTTCGCGCTCGACCGCCTCGTGAAGTTGCTCGCGCAACGTGTTGTCTGTAATGCGCACGATGCGCCACGGCTGCATGAAGCCCACGCTCGGCGCGTGATGCGCGGCGTCGAGCAGGCGTGCCAATGTCGCGGGATCGACGGGGCCCGGCGCGAAGTGCCGCATGTCGCGGCGCTCGTAAATCGCACGGTAGACCGCCGCGCGCTCGGCTTCGTCAAAGGGCTGTGCCATGGAAGAGTGCGGCCGCGAAAGCCGGGTTGGAGGGCCAGTAAGCGTGCATATAGGTGGCCGCGATCGAACCATGCCGATAAAGCGCCTCGCCGGGCCCGCCAGTTTGTGCGTGGCGTGCCGTGAGCGTGGGCGCAAGCGGCGTGGCGATGCGCGAATAGTGAAACGTGTGGCCGCGCAGCGCGCCATGTGCGCCATCGATCTGCTGCATACCGAGCGCCGCGAAGCGTTTTTGCATGACCGCCTCGCCGGGCAGCAGGCCGAGCATCGGCGTGCGCGTGCCTTCTACGTCGGTGAGTGCATCGAGCAGATAAAGCATGCCGCCACATTCGGCGACGAGCGGCTTGCCCGCAGATACATGCGCACGCAGCGAATTCGCGCTTAGCGTATTGCGCGCGAGCGCCGATGTATGCAGTTCGGGATAGCCGCCGGGTAGAAAAATCGCATCGGCGTTGACGGGCGCGGGCTCGTTCGCGAGCGGCGAAAAGTAGCTTACGCTTGCGCCGAGCGTTTCGAGCAACGCAATGTTCGCGGGATAGAGAAACGAGAATGCGGCGTCGCGCGCAACGGCGATATGGCGGCCTTCTAGCAGGCAAGGAATTGTTTCGTCGTGCGAAGAATCTGCGAATTCCACCGGAGGCGGCAATTCAGCGAGCGCGGTTTGCGCGAGCGCGTCGGCGGCGCGCTCGATGCGCGCGTCGAGGTCGTCGATCTCCGCGGCCTGATGCAGGCCGAGATGGCGATCGGGCAGCGTCATCATGGCTTCGCTCGTTACGTGCCCCAGCCAGCGCACGTCGGCGGGCAAGGCCTCCTGCAGCATCTGTGCGTGGCGCGGCGAGCCCACGCGGTTTGCCAGCACGCCATGAAACGGCACCTCGGGCCGAAAACGCGCGAGCCCGAACGCAATCGCGCCGAACGTCTGCGCCATCGACTTCGCGCTCACGACGGCGGCCACCGGCACGCCGAACGTGGTGGCGAGATCGGCGCTGCTCGGCGTGCCGTCGAACAGACCCATGACGCCTTCGATGAGGATCAGGTCGGCTTCGCGCGCGGCCTGCGCGAGCAGGGCGCGGCACGCCTGTTCGCCCACCATCCACAGGTCGAGCGAGAGCACGGGTGCGCCGCTCGCGCGCGCGAGAATCGAGGGGTCGAGAAAATCCGGCCCGGTCTTGAACACGCGTACGCGCCGGCCCGCACGGCGGTGCAGGCGCGCGAGGCCCGCCGTAAGCGTGGTTTTGCCCTGGCCCGAAGCGGGCGCGCTGATGAACAGCGCGGGGCAGGCAAGCGTTGCGCTCATGCGCTCAAAACTCCACGCCCTTTTGCGCCTTCACGCCTTGCTCGCGATACGGATGCTTCACGAGGCGCATTTCCGTGACGAGGTCGGCGGCTTCGATCAGCGCGTCGGGCGCATGGCGGCCCGTCACGACCACGTGCACGTGCGGCGCGCGCGACGCGATCACGCCGAGCACTTCGTCGAGCGGCAGGTACTCGTATTTGAGCACGGTGTTGAGCTCGTCGAGGATCACCATCGCGTACTCGCCGCTTTCGATCATGCGCTTTGCTTCGTCCCAGCCCTTGCGCGCGGTGGCGATGTCGCCGTCGCGATTCTGCGTGTTCCAGGTGTAGCCGTCGCCCATGGTCACGAAGTCGCAGTGCGCGACGCTGCCGAGAAAATCGCGTTCGGCCGTATGCAGCGCGCCCTTGATGAACTGCACGACGCCGAGCTTCATGCCGTGGCCGAGCATGCGCACGGCCATGCCGAACGCTGCCGTGCTCTTGCCCTTGCCGTTGCCAGTGTTGACGATCAGGAGGCCCTTTTCGTGCGTTGCGGCGGCCTGTTTTTTCTCGTGGCCCTCGCGGCGGCGTTGCGTCATGCGTTGGTGCGATTCGGGATCGGTTTTCATCGTCGTGAGTGGGTTTATTGCGGGGCTTTCGCTTGCGTGTTTGCCGGGTTTTGCAGCATGCCTGCGATCGCGACCGTTACGCCGTCGAGCGCCAGCTTGCCGCGCACGAGCGGACCGCCGCCCGCCGCGAGACGCGCGCAGGGCTCGCACACGCCGTCCACGCCGAATTGCGCTTGGGCAGCAGCGGAGGGCGGCGTGATCGTGGGCGTCGCGGCGATTTGCTCCCGCGTGAACGTGTACAGCGGTAGCGCATGCGCCGCACAAAACGCCTTTAGCGCGGGTTCACCGGCTTTGACGTCGAGCGTGGCCACGGAGGTTACGCTTTCGAGCGGCCACGCACCGAGCGCGGCGCGCACGGCGGCGTCGACCTGCGCAAGCGTCACGCCGCGCCGGCAGCCAATGCCGAGCGCGAGCGACGGCGCGCGCTGTGCGGGCTCCAGCGTGGTTTCGAATGTAGCTGCGCGCGTGGCGCGATTTTCGACAGGATTCACGGCGGAGGCGGAGCAAGCAAAACAGTCGTATTCCGGTCGCTGCCGGATGCGCGCTACGATAGCACACGCTTTTGCGGCTTCCCACGCCTTCCTTGACGCGCAAGCCCCCCGCGCCTACACTCGCACGCACTCTGGTGCTCGCGCGCGCGATTCATGATGCGCGCGCAGTTAAACGGGAATCAGGGAGCCATCCCGCCTCGGGCATGGCCAACCTGAACTGCACCCGCAACGGTACAACGAGCGCGGCGTTCGAACGAATGCCGCACACCGCTTCCATGCTTTACGCAGTCCAAGCCACTGTGCGAGGCGGCCGCAAGGCCACTCGCGCGGGAAGGCGAAGCGGTGTTTCGTCAGTCCGGATACCGGCCAGATACGTGGGATTCGCGCTGCGGGGATGCGGTGCCGGGTCCATGATATTCACGCGTCGGCCGGGCGAGGCCCGGGTGCGTTTCCGGTCGTTCGTCCCCTGCAGGTTTTCTGAATCGTTGCGCGTGAGTGCGTCTCCACGGATACGCGCGTGCTCGCTCGACGACACCCGACACCCGCACGAACGGCGAGCGCGACGCACCATGCCCCGCAATCCGGCCAGGCGCCGAAGGAGCACTTCATGCAAATGCGCAAGATTCCGGTCACGATCGTGACGGGTTTTCTCGGCAGCGGCAAAACCACGCTGCTGCGTCACATTCTCCAGCACGCGGGCGGTCTGCGCGTCGCGGTCATCGTCAACGAGTTCGGCGAACTCGGTATCGACGGCGAAATTCTGCGTGGCTGCGGCATTGGCTGCGACGAGAACGGCAACGAAACGGAAGGCCAGCTCTACGAACTCGCGAACGGGTGCCTGTGCTGCACCGTGCAGGAAGAGTTCTTCCCGGTGATGGAGAAACTGCTCGAACGCCGCGGCGACATCGATCATGTACTGATCGAGACCTCGGGCCTCGCGCTGCCCAAGCCGCTCGTGCAGGCGTTCAACTGGCCGTCGATTCGCAATGCGTTCACCGTCGATGCAGTCGTGACCGTGGTGGACGGCCCCGCCGCCGCGAGCGGCCAGTTCGCCGAGAACCCGCAGGCCGTGGACGCACAACGCCGCGCCGACCCGAATCTCGATCACGAATCGCCGCTGCACGAGCTGTTCGAAGACCAGCTTTCGGCCGCCGATCTCGTCATTCTCAACAAGACCGATCTGCTCGACGAAGCGGGCCAGGACGCGCTCATTGCCGAGCTGCGCGAAGAGCTGCCGCAGCAGGTGAAGATCGTGCGCGCGCAGCACGGCAAGCTCGATCTGCATACGCTGCTCGGGCTCGAAGCGGCTTCCGAAGAGAGCATTCATCTGCGGCACGACCATCACGGTTCCGCCGACGACGCCGATCATCATCATGACGAGTTCGATTCGGTCGTGGTGTCGGGCGCGGCCGCTTCGCGCGAGAGCGTGATCGAAGCGCTGCAGCAGCTCGTCGATGCACACACGATCTATCGCGTGAAGGGCTTCGCCGCGCTGCCGGGTGCACCGATGCGTCTCGTGATTCAAGGTGTAGGCCGCCGCTTCGACAGCTATTTCGACCGCCGCTGGAACGCGCAGGAAAGCGCGGCGCAGCCGCTTGCGAGCCGCTTCGTGCTGATTGGCGAAGACCTCGATGGCGCGACGCTGCAAGCGGCATTCGATACGGCGCTCGCGAACATGCAGACCGCGGGCGCGAAGTGACCGCGCTGCGCTAGACGAGGCCGCACCATGCACTTGCTGCGCACCACGCCAGGCGGTTTCGTCGACGACACGCAAGGCGTCATCCGTATCGATCAGCAGCCCGCAGAAATCGTCGTGCTCAGTTCGGCGGATACGACGCTCGCGCTGCTGGCGAGCGTCGTACCGCGCCTGCCCAAAGGTTTTCCGGGTGTGCGGCTCGCGAACGTCACGTACCTGCGCCAGAACGCATCGGTGGACTTCTACGTCGAAGACGTGTTGCAGCATGCGCGGGTGGTAGTGGTCGATCATCTGGGTGGCGAAACGTACTGGCCTTACGGCATCGAGCAGGTCGTCTCGCTCGCGCAGCGGCGCGGGCAACTGCTCGCGATGTTTTCGGGCGACTTGCAGGAAGACCCCAATCTCATCGCGAAGAGCCGCGCCGAGCCCGAGTTTTGCCGCCTGCTTTGGCGTTATCTGCGCGAAGGCGGCGCGGCGAACGCCGAATCGTTTCTGCGCGCGCTCGCGTGGCGCGCATTCGACTGGGGCAGGGAGCCTGCGCCGCCCGTCGCGCTGCCGGCCGCCGCGCTCTATTGTCCGCAGCGCGACGTCGCGACCATCGACGAATGGCGCGCGCGCTGGCAACCCGGCGCCCCGGTCGTCGCGCTGCTGTTTTACAAGGCGCATTTGCAGGCCGCGAACACGGCCGCTTTCGACGCGCTCATTACCGCGCTGCTGGCGCGCGGCATGAACCCGCTGCCGCTTGCGATCACCTCGCTCAAGGACACCTTGAGCCGCGACGTGCTCGATCAACTGGCGGCCGAGCACGATGTCTCGCTCGTGCTGAACACCACGGCGTTTGCGGCTTCGTCGCTGGACGACCCCGAACCGCTCGCGCTCGCCGGCGACGCACCCGTGCTCCAGGTGATCCTGAGCGGCGGCAACCGCGACGACTGGGTCAAGGACAATCACGGCCTGAACTCACGCGACATCGCCATGCATATCGCGCTGCCCGAGGTGGACGGCCGCGTGATCACGCGCGCGATCAGCTTCAAGGGCCTCGCGTACCACTGCAAAGAGACGCAAGTCGATGTGGTGCGCTATCAGCCCGACCTGGAACGCGTGGCTTTCGTGGCCGAACTCGCGCGCCGCTGGTGCCGTTTGCGCAGCCTGCCGAACGCGGAGAAAAAGCTCGCGCTCGTGCTCGCGAACTATCCGATGAGCGAAGGGCGCATTGGCAACGGCGTGGGGCTCGATACGCCGGCTTCGGTGGTCGGCATCCTGCGCATGCTGCGCGACGAAGGCTACCGCGTAGCCGATCTGCCCGAAGACGGCGACGCGCTCATGCGCATCCTCACACAGGGCGTAACGAACGATCCCGACACACGCGCGCTGCGCCCCGCATGGCAGAGCCTTTCGCTCGACGACTACCGCGCGCGCTTCTCGCAGTTGCCCGCCGAGGCGCAAAACGCGCTGATCGCGCGTTGGGGCGTACCGGAAGAGGACCCCACGGTGCGGCGCGGCCGCTTCATGATCGCGGGCTGGCGCTGCGGCCAGGTGTTCGTGGGCATTCAGCCTTCGCGCTCGCGCGGCGACGACACTTACGCGAACTACCACGACGCCGAACTCGTGCCGCCGCACGCGTACCTCGCGTTTTACTTCTGGCTGCGCGAGACGTTCGGCATCGACGCCATCGCGCACGTGGGCAAGCACGGTAATCTGGAGTGGCTGCCGGGCAAGAGCGTTGCGCTTGGCGACACCTGTTGGCCCGACATGGCGCTCGGGCCGCTGCCGCATCTGTATCCGTTCATCGTCAACGATCCGGGCGAGGGGAGCCAGGCGAAGCGCCGCGCCCAGGCGGTGATCGTCGATCATCTGATGCCGCCGCTCACGCGCGCTGAAAACTACGGGCCGCTGCAAGACCTCGAACGTCAGGTCGATGAGTATTACGAAGCATTGATGGTGGACCCGCGCCGCGCGAAGCTGCTGCGCAAGACCATACTTGCGACCATCATAGAGCATCGGCTGCACGAAGAATTGAGCGTCGCCGCGCCCGCGGATCAGGCTGGCGAAGACGAACTCCTCACGCGCGCCGACGCGTACCTGTGCGAGCTGAAGGAAGCGCAGATTCGCGACGGGCTGCACACGTTCGGCGAATCGCCGCAGGGCCAGCAGCGTTGCGACACGCTGCTCGCGCTAGGGCGTTACGCGTGCGGGGACGGTCAGGGTGCGAACGCGGGCTTCATCGAGGCGATCGCGCGCGACCTGCGCATCGATCACCTGGTCGATCCGGCCACGGTGGATTGGGCTGCGTCGTGGCAGGGCCCGCGTCCATCGCTGCTCGCCAGCGTAAGCGACACGCCATGGCGCCATGCGGGCGATACGCGCGAACGCCTGGAAATGCTCGCGGCCACGCTGATCGAAGGCATTTGCTCAGGCGAACGAAACGATGCGACAACACAATCGTTGCCGCACGCGGCGCAGGTGCTCGCACGCCTGCACGACGATGTGCTGCCGCGCCTCGATGCCTGCGGCCCAGAAGAAATGCGCCAGCTGCGCCGCGGTTTCGAAGGCCGTTTCGTGCCGCCGGGCCCGAGCGGTTCGCCTTCGCGCGGCCGTCCCGATGTGCTGCCCACGGGCCGCAACTTCTATTCCGTCGATACGCGCGCCATCCCCACGCAGGCCGCGTGGGTGCTCGGCATGAAATCGGCGCAGCAGCTCATCGAGCGCCATTTGCAGGAGCACGGCGATTATCCGCGCGCCGTGGGGCTTTCGGTATGGGGCACGGCCACGATGCGCACCGGCGGCGACGATATTGCCCAGGCGTTCGCGCTGATCGGCGTGCGCCCGAAGTGGGCTGCGGGCAGCCAGCGCGTGACCGACTTCGAGATCATGCCGGTCGAGGCGCTGGACCGGCCGCGTATCGACGTGACGCTGCGCGTATCGGGCTTTTTCCGCGACGCGTTTCCGAACGTGATGCATCTGTTCGACGCAGCGGTGCAGGCCGTGGCCGATCTCGACGAGCCGGAGCACCAGAACCCGTTGCGCGCACGTGTGCTGCGCGAACGCGACGCGCTGGTCGCAGGCGGCATGGCCGCCGACGAGGCGCGCCGCCGCGCGGGCTGGCGCGTGTTCAGCGCGCGTCCCGGTGCCTACGGCGCGGGCCTGCAGTCGATGATCGACCATCGCCAGTGGCAAACCGACGCCGATCTCGCGAACGCCTACCAGGCATGGGGCGGCTACGCCTACGCGCAAAAGAGCGCGGGCGACGAGGCGAGCGACGCGTTCCGCGCGCGTCTCGCAACGCTCGACGTCGTGCTGCAGAACCAGGACAACCGCGAACACGACCTGCTCGACTCGAACGACTACTACCAGTTCCAGGGCGGCATGGCCGCGGCGGCGCGGCATTTTTCGCAGGCGCAGCCCGCCCTCTATCACGCGGACCACAGCAACCCCGCGGCCCCGCGCATTCGTCCCCTGCACGAGGAGATCGCGCGCGTGATCCGCTCGCGCGTGGTGAATCCGAAGTGGATCGACGGCGTGAAGCGTCACGGCTACAAGGGCGCGGCGGAAATGGCGGCGACTGTCGACTATCTGTTCGGTTATGACGCGACCGCGCGCGTGGTGGGCGATCATCAGTACGCGCTCGTCGCGAACGCCTATGTCCACGACGACGACACGCGCGCCTTCATGCAACGCCACAATCCGCACGCGCTGCACGCCGTGTGCGAGCGGCTGCTCGAAGCGATCCAGCGCGGTCTCTGGCAGGAACCGGGCGAGCATCGCGCGCAACTCGAACACCGTCTGCTCGAAGCTGGGCAGCATCTGGAAGGATCTGGATCATGAGCGCTGCGGCCACGCGTCCCGCGTTTCCCTTTACCGCGCTGGTAGGCCAGGCGCCGTTGCAGCGCGCGTTGCTCATCGCGGCCATCGACCCCGCGATCGGCGGCGTGCTCGTGAGCGGGCCGCGCGGCACAGCGAAATCCACGGCAGCGCGTGCGCTTGCGGCGCTCCTGCCGCAAGGCGCGTTCGTCACGCTGCCGCTCGGCGCGAGTGAGGACAAGCTGATCGGCACGCTCGACCTCGAAGCGGCGTTGCGCGAGAGCGCGGTGCGCTTCGCGCCTGGCCTGCTCGCGCGCGCCCACGGCGGCGTGCTTTACGTGGACGAAGTGAACCTGCTGCCCGACGCGCTCGTCGACGTGCTGCTCGACGCGGCGGCGAGCGGCGTGAACACCGTGGAGCGCGACGGCGTCTCGCACTCGCACGACGCGCACTTCGTGCTGGTGGGCACGATGAATCCCGAAGAAGGGGAGTTGCGTCCGCAGCTGCTCGACCGCTTTGGCCTGATGGTCGAACTCGGCACGCCTTATGACGTGGAGGAGCGGCAACGCATCGTCAAGGCGCGTCTTGCGTTCGACGCCGATCCGCAGGCGTTTTGCGCGGCACGCGAGACCGAACAGCGCGCGCTTGGCGAACGCATCGCGGCGGCGCGCGAAGCGCTCGCCAGGCTCGACTGGAGCGACGCCGTGCACGAGCGCGCGGCGCAACGCTGCATCGAGGCGGCGGTGGATGGCTTGCGCGCCGACCTGGTGATGCTGCGAGCGGCGCGCGCGCTCGCCGCGTTCGAAGGCGCGGATGCCGTGACCCCGGCACATGTCGATGAAGTCGCGGATTGCGTGCTCGCGCATCGGCGGCATGCCATGCCGCAGCGCTCCGATGCGCCGTCTGCCGCTGGGCCGCAGCCGCCCCAGTCCGCATCCGCAGCCACGCGCGAACAAATGCGTACCGAAGCAACCCCGGATGCCGATTGGGGCGAATTGCCGCCCGAGCCCGTCGCCGCGAAGGCGGTGAAGGGCGTGATCCCGCTGCCCGCAAAAAAACGCTGACCCGTCGGGCACAGGCCGCCGCCTTCGCACAGGGCGGCGCTCGACGGCGAGAAGGCCCGGGGCGCGGTCCCGCGCAAGTCGCAAAGCATGGCGCGCGCATTGCCTGGCCGCCCACGCTCGCAGTCAAACGCGCAGGATCGTTGCAAGCGCAACATTTTCGCTTTGCCAAACGCAAGACGGGTTCCGGCGCGCTCCATTGTTTCGTGCTGGACTGCTCGGCCTCCATGCTCGCGCGCGGTCAACTCGCGCTTGCCAAGGGTTTGTTGATCGCACTGTTCGACCGCGCCCGCGCCGAACGGGTAGAAGTGGCGTTGATCGCTTTCGGCGGCGCGGCCGCCGAACTGCGTTTCGGGCCCGCAGTGCCGCGCTGGTGGAACGAGCGCTGGATCGAGCCGATTGGCGGGGGCGGCGGCACGCCGCTGGAAGCGGGCATTGGCCGCGCGGCGCGTGTGCTGGAGACGGCGGCACGGCGCGACCCGGCGCGCGCGCGCCATCTCTGGCTGTTCAGCGACGGTCGCACGACGCAGTGGCCCGCGCGGCCGCGTCACGCCGATCACGTCACGGTGATCGATTGCGAACGGGGCGCGCTGCGCGTGGGCCGCTGCGAGGCGCTCGCGCAGGCCTGGGCAGGCGAGTGCCTGGACGCTCAGGCGCTGCTCGTGTGAGCGAGCGTTAGCGCACGCTGCCGGTCCAGTACAGCACGTCGTCCTGACGATCGAATACGTAGACTTTCATCGCCATCTGCTCGGCGGGCGTGAGGCGGTCGAGTTCGAGACCGAGCGTCGTGTGCGCGGGGTCGCCCGTTTCCGCCTGCACGTTGCGGATGACCGCGGTGGTTTCGATCGCTGTATCGTTCTCGCCGGAGCGTAGCTGAAATGCGACGCGCAACCGCTCGCCAACCTTGCCGAGCGCCCACGCCGCGCTCACCGAAAGCCCGAGCGCGCTGATGCCGCGTGCGAGCGCCACCCCGTCATAACCCGCGCCTTCTTCGCCGATACCGTAACGCACGGGAAATTGCGCGCGCACGCGAATCGAGCGGCGCTCGCGCAGGCGGCGGATGTTGGCGGGCTTCGAAAGCACGAGATAGTCGAGCGGCGACTGGCTGAGGGCATGCACGGTGCATACGAAGCGAAAGACGGCCTGGCTCGCAATCGCGACGATCTCCACGTTTTCGCCCGGCGTGATGGCGATGGGTCGGCCATCGACATAGGGCGTCGTCACAAAGAGCGCCTCATTCGGCGCGAAGCCGATCAGGCGGCACGGGTGCATGGGCGCGCCGCTCGCGCCCATCTGCGGGCGCAAGCCCGTCAGCGCGCCGATGGTCAAATGCATGTCGCGCGTGGTGGCGGCCGGCTCGCCGGCATTGGCCGTGCCCGCCGCGCTTTGCGGTGCAACCTCGAGCCTTTCCATGTCGCCGCGATGCGGCGCGAAGTGCTGGAACAGAAAGGTGCGCTCCGCTTCGCCCACCAGCACCGCGCCGGCCTCGAGCAGCAGGGCGCCGTCGTGATCGACGACAGGCCAGGCGAGCGGCTCGCCTACCGGCATGGCGTCCGGCGTGAGCGCGGCAGCTTCGATTGCGGTGGCGGCGTCGCTGGCTTCGGCTTGAGCTTCAGGGGTCGGGTGGGTCATCGGCGCAGGGTGGTCGGTGAGCGGTTCGCGTCGCGAATTGACATCGCGGGTTCAACTGGTTTACGGCGCTGCGGTAGGGAAATTGAGTGCGTGCCGCGATTCGAAGGCAGTTTCGCGAGGCGCAGTATGATGAATCCCGAATGCAATCTGTAATCGGCCGGCAAACGTGGCAACTCTCACGAGCGGAGCAAGAGGAAGCGCCTCATGGAGTTCTGGAAACGATGTTTGCGAATCCCCAGTCGATGGAATCGGGCGCTCATGCAGTGGGTCGGGAGCCATCCGTTCATCGTCGGCACGATGGGCTCGCTCGTCGGCGCGGCCATCGTGGCGATCGTGCTGGTGGGGTTCATGCAGCAGCGCACGCAGGCCATCGTCAGCACGCAGCACAATTCGGCCGCGCTCGTTTCGCTGATGTCGAATGACCTCGAGGCGAATTCCAGCATTTACGACCTGTTGCTGCTCGACGCCGCAGATAGCGCGCGGGACCCGCGCACGCAAAGTCTCCCGCCCGACATTCGCCGCAAGCTGCTGTTCGGCCGCGTGGCGACCGGCGCTTATCTCGACGACGCGTTCTACGTCGACGAGTACGGCCATATCGTCGAATCGCAGGACGGCCGCGCGTATCCAGGCGTCAATCTCGCAGACCGGGACTATTTCACGGCGCAGCGCGAGCGCTCGGTCGGCATGTTTCTTTCGGACCCGATTCGCTCGCGGGTGCGCGACGGCCACTATTCGATTGCGCTCTCGCGCCGCGTGACTGAGCACGATGGTTCGTTTGGCGGCATCGTGATGCTCACGCTGCGGCTCGCGTACTTTCAGCAATTGTTCGACCGGATCGACGTCGACTCCAAAGGCAGTGCGTTCATCATGCTGAGCGACGGGACCATGCTTGCGCACCGCCCCTATTCGGACTACGAAGTGGGCGCGCAGGTCGGCGAGCTGGATTACATCCAGCCGATGCTGAAAACGAGCGACGGTTCGTTCATTGCCGCGGGCGAGGACGACAAGGTCCAGCGCATCTATACGTTCAAGCGCGTGCCGCACACGTCGCTCATCGCGGTCGTCGCGCCCTCCGTGGACGGCGCGCTCGCCGCATGGCATCAGCGCCTGCGCATCTATGTGCCGATGGCGTTGATCTTCGGCGCGCTCATCGCCGCTTCGTCGTGGCTGCTCGCATTGTCGATGCGCGCGCGACTCGCCACGCAAAAGGAGTTCGAGCGTCTCGCGGTCACCGACGCGCTGACGAGCCTCTACAACCGGCGCGCACTCGACCTGCGTATCGAAACCGAATGGCAGCACGCGAGACGCGCGGGCGAACCGCTCTCGGTGCTCTTCGTCGATATCGACAAGTTCAAGCTGTTCAACGACTTTTATGGGCACGCGGAGGGCGACAAGGTGCTCGCCGCCGTGGCCGGCGCGATACGCGAAGCCTGCCGCCGCGGGACGGACATGGTCGCGCGCTACGGCGGCGAGGAGTTCGCCGTGGTCCTGCCGGCCACGCCTTTCGATGGCGCCGTGAAGATTGCGGAAGGGGTGCGCCAGCAAGTGGCGGCGCTGGAAATCGTGCACGAGCACAGCGAATACGGCACGCTGACCGTGAGCATCGGCTGCGCCACCTGCGTGCCGCGCGAGCGCACGGGCGCGCAGGCGCTGCTGCGCGCCGCCGACGCCGAGCTGTACGCAGCGAAGCAGGCGGGGCGCAACCAGGTGAAGGCGCGCGAATTCGAGGGCGCGCCGCCCGACCCGCGCGACGCGCTACCCACCTTGAAGGCGTGAGCACGCCTTTTTATTCGGCATCCTCACGATACCAGCGCGGCGTATAAATCCACTCGCCGCCGTCGCCGCGCGTGAACCCGCGCGTGGCCGACGACCCGACGATCACCATCGTGCGCATATCGACGTCCGACGAACGCAGTTCGCCCAGCGTCGTCGCGCGCAGCGTTTCGCCGGGGCGGCCCACGTCGCGGCCCAGCACCACGCGCGTGTGCGGCGCGCGCACGCTGCGCACGATGTCCAGCGCGCGATCGAGTTGCCACGGCCGCGCGCGCGAGATGGGGTTGTAGAACGCCATCACGAGATCGGCCTGCGCCGCATGCAGCAGGCGCTTTTCGATCACCGCCCACGGCTTCAGGTTGTCGGAAAGCGACAGCATGCAGAAGTCGTGGCCGAGCGGCGCGCCAACCTGTGCCGCCGTGGCGAGCGCGGCGGAAACGCCTGGCACGATCGCCAGCTCGACGGCACGCCAGCGCGGGTCGTCGGCGCCTTCTAGCGCTTCGAGCACGGCGGCCGCCATGGCGAACACACCGGGGTCGCCCGACGAGACCACGGCTACGCGACGTCCCTCGCTCGCCATCTCGAACGCGTGGCGCGCGCGCTGCAGCTCTTCGCGGTTGTCGGTGGCGTGGCGCTGCTGGTCTGCACGCAACGGTCCCGCCATCTCCACATAGGTTGCGTAGCCGACGATATCGGTCGCGTCGTCCAGCGCGGCGCGCGCGGCGGGCGTAAGCAGATCGGCGCGGCCGGGCCCGAGGCCCAGCACCGTGAGCTTGCCGCGCGAGCGGCCCAGCGCGCGCGGGTCGAGCGGCGCGGCGGCGTAGGCCAGCGCGATGCTGTCTTGGTTCGGCGCGTAGCGCTCGACGTCTGCAGCAAGGTTGAGCGCGGCGAGCGTGGCTTGCGGCGTGGGCTCCGCGCTATCGACGAAGCGCAGCGGTACGCCGAGTTCCGTTGCCGCCTGCGCGAGCGATGCGTCGCACATGTGCGCAGAAGGTGCGGCAAGCGCCGCGAGCGCGAGCGGCGCGAGGCCGTGCGCATGGAGCGCGCGCCGCACGCCTTCTGCAAGCGCCTCTTGTGGCGCGCCCACGGCCGCCACGATGCTGCGCGGATGAATCACAAGGTCGTCGGGGCTGCCGTTCCAGGCGTGTGCGCTCACGCGTATGGCATGACTGGCCGCTGCGTCGCGCGGCAGATCGACGTTCTCCAGCCACGGCGCCACGCCGTCCACGCGTGTCGTTGCGCCCGCAAGCAAATCGGAGACGAAACGCTTGCCTTGCGCGAGGCTTGCGAGTGCATAGCCCGCGGGCGGATTGAGCAAACAGGTGCCGAAGCGCAGTTCGCCGCTCGTAGTGATGGCGGGCGCGACCGCGAGCGCCGCGCCAATTTCACGCGCCATGACGTTCACGCCGGTCAGTCCGCCGAGCAGCGGCACGACGGCGCTACCGTCCTCGGCGAGTGCGAGCACAGGCGGCTCCGCGCCCTTGTTGGCCAGCAGCGGCGCGAGGCACCGGATCACGATGCCCGCCGCGCACAGCGCGACGATGGGCATGCCGCGCGTATAGCATTCGCGCAAATGCGCGCCAAGCTCGCTAAACGCGACATCGCCTTCCACGCGGCCTTGCAGCGCATGGATTTGCGCGCCCGTGTAGAGCGCCTGCACGCGCCGCGCGGTGGCCAGCGCGCCGGGCCCGAGAATGACGATGGCAGGCGGTGTCACGACTGCCATTTCACCCCCGGCACGACGAGCAGCGAGAAGTAGGGCGAAGCCATCGGATCGACGTCGTCGAGCGGGACGATGCGCTGGTTCGCCATCGTTGCGCGCTCGACATACAGCGCGCGATGCGCGAGACCCAGTTCGCCCAGCACGCGGCGAACCTTGTCGAAGTTGCGGCCCAGTTTCATGATGACGGCGGCGTCCGCGCCGGCCAGCCGCCGGCGCAACTCGTCCTCGGGCAGCACGCCCGACAGCACGGCGAGGCTCTGGTTACGGTAGACGAGCGGCACGCCCAGCACAGCCGCGCCGCCCAGCATCGAGCACACGCCAGGCACGACTTCGGCCTCGTAGCGCGCGGCGAGCCGGTCGTGCAGATACATATACGAGCCGTAGAAGAACGGATCGCCTTCGCAGATCACGGCCACGTCACGGCCGGCGTCGAGATGGCGCGACAGCATTTGCGCGGCGCCGTCGTAGAAGTCGGCGATGATCGCCTCATACGAGAGCGGCGGTTCGAGCGCCTCGGTCGTCACGGGGTACACGAGCGGCAGGCGTTCCTGCTCCGCTTCGAGATGGGCTTCGACAATGCCGAACGCATTGCCTTTCTTCCCCTTCGCGACAAAATACGCGACGACGGGTGCGGCCTTGAGCAGGCGCACGGCCTTGAGCGTGAGCAGTTCGGGGTCGCCGGGGCCGACGCCGATGCCGTGCAGACGTCCTTTACGGGTCATTTATTCGGTCTCCGAAGCGAGTGCGTTGACGGCGGCGGCGGCCATCGCGCTGCCGCCACGGCGGCCGTGCACGACGACGAAGGGCACGCCGTGATTTTCGGCGGCGAGCTGCGCCTTGGACTCGGCCGCGCCGACGAAGCCCACGGGGAAGCCGAGGATGAGCGCGGGCAGCGGCGCGCCGGCCGCGATCATGTCGAGCAGGTGAAAGAGCGCGGTGGGCGCATTGCCGATCGCCACGACGCTGCCTGCAAGATGCGGCCGCCAAAGTTCGAGCGCGGCGGCCGACCGCGTATTGCCAAACTCGCGTGCGAGCGTGGGCACAGCGGGGTCGTCGAGCGTGCAGATGACGGTGTTGTTCGCGGGCAGGCGTGCGCGCGTCACGCCGTACGCGACCATTTTCGCGTCGCAGAGAATGGGCGCGCCACCTGCGAGCGCGTTGCGGCCCGCCGTGCCCGCGCCTGCGGAAAACGCGAGGTCGGCGGCGACGTCCACCATGCCGCAGGCGTGGATCACGCGTACGGCGAGTTTTTCCAGGTCGGCGGGAATGCGCGAGAGGTCGGCTTCGGCGCGGATCGTCGCGAACGATTCGCGATAGATCGCCTGGCCGTCGCGGATGTAATCAGACATCTTGGGTACTCCGGGGCCGCTGCGCGAGTGCGAGCGCAGCAGCTTCGATCGTCAGGTTGCGCGCGACGAGCTGGCCAAAGCGCTGGCCGAAGCCGCCTTGGGTGTCGTCGCGCTGGTACAGGTCGTAATGGTCCGGTTCGCTGGCGAGCAACGTGAACGGCGCACAATGCGCGGCCGCGCAGGAGCGTTCACAGCCGCTCAGGTGCGCTTGCGCGCCGGGCGGCAGCAGGGCGGCGAGACGCTGTGCGTCGGCTTTGGTGTCGGCGCGGCTTTTGGCGCATCCCGCCGAGCCCGTGCAGGCGATCAGGCGCGCGAGCGGATCGGCGCGCGAGACGATGAGGCCGAGCGCGTGCAGCCGTTCGAGCGCGCCGGTCATGGCGCGCGCGGGCACGTTAGGCAGCAGCAGGCCTTGCCATGGCGTCACCCGCAGCGTCGCATCGCCCGAGTCTTGCGCGAGCGCGGCGAGCGCGCGCAGCGTATGCGCGTCGATGCGGCCGAGCGCGGGCTGCGCGCCCACGTAGCCACTGCTGTCGACGCGCAGCGCGTGCGCGCCCAGTCGCAAGCTAGCAGGACTCGGCTCGCGACGCCACGCGTGCAGCGCGGCGTCGTCACGCATCAGCGCGAAGCCGCCATGATCGCGCGCGCGTTGCAGCAACGCATCGAGGGAGTGTGCGGCGAGCACATCGCGCATGCGCGTTGCGTCTGCGCCAGCGAGATCGAGGAACGCGTGGAGCAGCGCGCGTATCGATGCGCAAATATCTTCGGTTGCGAGCGTGCCGACTGGCTGCGCCGTGGGGCACCCTGCGAGGCCCAGCGCAAAGCGCACGGTCGCGCCGTGCGGCAGCGCGGCGAGCCAGATGTCGTGCGGATGCCCGAGCATCGCCATGCGCTCGCCGCCGTCCAGTTGCAGCGCGAACTTGGGCGAGAGCGCGGCGAAACGCGCCTCGCGCTGCATCATGTCGATGAGCGCGGCGGCGAGTACCGTTGTGTCGCACAAAGCCGCAGGATCAACGCCCGCGAGCGGGCTCAGCATCACGTTGCGCAATTCGTCGGCGGCGCACGCGTGCTCGACCGGGCTCGCGGCGTCGATGCCAGCGGGCCCGAGGCCCGCACCGATCAGCGCGGCGCTCAACGCGGCCTCCTCGCCGGCGCGTACGCCGCGAATCTGCACGTTCGCGCGATTGGTCAGTTCGAGCACGCCGCCGGCATGCGCCAACGCGGCGTCGGCGAGGGCGCGCGCCCGCGTGGCGCTCAGCACGCCGCCGGGCAGGCGGATGCGGCACAGGCCGCCGTCGCGCGCCGCGACCACGCGCACGAGCCCCGGGCACGCCGAGGGGCGGAGCACGGCCAATGCAGCAGCGGGCGAGACGGGCTTCGTTTCGTGTTTCAAGGGAATACCGGGTAAGCATCGCGCGGGAGCGGCGCGCTGCCCGCACGTGAGGCGGGAAACGGCAGCGGTATCGGTACACCCCGCCCGATATGGGTTCGCACGAACAGTCGGCCGGCAGGTCTCCTGGCTCGCAGGTCGTGGACCGCATCGGCCTTCCCGGTAAAACCAGTGGCTCGGGTGGATGCGGTCTCGCTGCTTACAGTCGCGGGGGCGGCCACAGCTTGCTGTGTTCCCTGTTTGCGATCCGGAGTTAGCGCTTCAGCGCTGACTCCGGCCTCATACAAAGTGCCTGAAAGGCGCCGGCGGACACGGTATTATGCCCGTTTTCGCGCGCGCTCCGCCCGGCAATCGGGGTGCGGGCCGCCGGTGGCGCAGGGAAACAGGCGACAAACCAGGCAACAAAGCAAGCAAAAGCGGGAGAACGAATGCAGGGCACGCAGGCATGGCTGACGGTGGTGGGCATAGGCGACGATGGCTATGCGGGGCTCGGGCGCGACGCGCGGCGCGCGCTGTTCGACGCGGCCGTCGTGACGGGCGGCGAGCGCCATCTTGCGATGCTGCCCTCGCGCGTGCGCGCGCGCCGCGAAGCGTGGCCGCAGCCGTTCAGCGTCGAGGCGCTGCTCGCGCATCGCGAGTCGAATGCGCCCGTATGTGTGCTCGCGAGCGGCGACCCCATGCTGTTCGGTGTGGGCGCGACGCTCGCGCGCCGTGTGGCGCCCGGTGAAATGCGCGTGCTGCCCGCGCCTTCGTCGCTCTCGTTGGCGGCGGCGCGCATGGGCTGGGCGTTGCAGGGTACGGCGATGGTCTCGCTCGTCGGCCGTCCGCTCGATGCGCTGCGCCGCCATCTCTACGCGCGCTCGCGCGTGCTCGCGTTGAGCGCCGATGGGCGCACGCCCGCGGCGCTTGCTGCGCTGCTCGCGCAAGCGGGCTTCGGCGCCAGCCGTCTTGCGGTGTTCGAGCATTTGGGCGGCCCGCTCGAGCGCCGCATCGAAGGCCGCGCCAATGCGTGGCACGTCGGCGAAACCGCGGCGCTCAACCTCGTCGCGTTCGAATGCGAAAGCGATGTTGCGAATGCGCCTGCGCACGGCTGGACGCTCACGCCCGGCCTTCCCGACGACGCTTACCGCCACGACGGCCAGCTCACGAAGCGCGACGTGCGCGCGCTCACGCTCGCGCGCCTCGCGCCGACGCCCGGCGCGTTGCTCTGGGACGTGGGGGCGGGCAGCGGCTCGATCGGCATCGAGTGGATGCGCTCGCATGCCGCTTGCCGCTCGATCGCGATCGAGGCGCATGCCGAGCGTCAACGCTTCATCGAACACAATCGCGCCGCGCTGGGCGTGCCGGGTCTGCAGCTCGTCGCGGGCCGCGCGCCCGAAGCGCTCGCGGGACTCGCCACGCCCGACGCCGTCTTCATCGGCGGCGGCGTGACCGTTCCCGGCGTGCTGGACGCGTGCTGGGCGGCGCTCGCGAGCGGCGGCCGGCTCGTCGCGAACGCGGTGACGCTGCAAAGCGAAGCGGCGCTCGTGACATGGCGCGCGCAGCATGGCGGCACGCTCACGCGTATCGGCATTGGCGAGGCGCAGCCGCTTGGCGGCTTCGATACCTGGCGTCAGGCGTTGCCCGTCACGCTCTACGAGGCCGTCAAGCCATGACCGCGCGCATCCTGCTGCTGGGTGGCACAGGCGATGCGCTGGCGATCGCGCGCACGCTTGGGCACCAGCACGTGTACTCGCTCGCGGGCCTTGGCCGCGTGCCTGCCGATCTCGGCTGTGCGGTGCGTGTGGGGGGCTTCGGCGGGGCAGAAGGGCTCGCGCGTTTTCTCGCCGACGAAGACATCGCGCTCGTTGTCGATGCCACGCATCCTTACGCCGCGCAGATCAGCGCCAACGCGGCGCGCGCCTGCCTTGCAACACAGGTGCCGTACTGGGCGCTGCGGCGCGCGCCTTGGCAGGCGCAGGCGGGCGACGACTGGCGCATGGTGAGCGGCTGGGCTGGCGTAGTCGAAGCGCTTGCGCCATTTGCGCGGCCGCTCTTCACGCTCGGGCGCGAACCGCTCGCGCATCTGCACGAAGTGCCGGAGCAGCAGCACTGGACGGTCCGTTGCCTCGAAGCGCATGCCGGCCACGCCCGCGCTCGCATCATCGACGCTCGTGGGCCGTTCACCGCAGAAGGCGAGCGCGCCCTGTTCACCGAAGCGCATATCGATGTGGTGGTCAGCAAGAACAGCGGCGGCGCGGCGACCGAAGCGAAGCTCGCCGTCGCGCGGGAATTGGGCCTGCCCGTGGTGTTGATGCAGCGGCCGCCGCTGCCGGATGCGCAGCGCGAATTCACGTCGGCGCAAGAGTCGATCGACGCGCTCGACGACTACATTAAGCGGAGTTTGAACGCATGACCGTTTTCTTCATTGGCGCGGGGCCGGGCGATCCTGAACTGATCACCGTGAAGGGCCAGCGCCTCGTGCGCAGTTGCCCCGTGATTCTCTATGCCGGCTCGCTCGTGCCGCCCGCCGTGCTGGAAGGCCACAGCGCGCACAAGGTGGTCGATACCGCACCGCTCACGCTGGACGAGATCATCGCGCTGCTCGAAAACGCGCACGCCCAGGGCTTCGACGTGGCACGCGTGCATTCGGGTGACCCGTCGCTCTATGGCGCAATCGGCGAGCAGATCCGGCGCTTGCGTGTGCTTGGCATTCCTTATGAAGTCGTACCCGGCGTGACCGCGACCGCCGCATGCGCGGCGGCGCTCGGCAGCGAACTCACGCTGCCCGGTATTTCGCAAACGCTCATCCTCACGCGCTACGCCACGAAAACGTCGATGCCCGAAGGCGAGCAGCTGGGCGACCTCGCGCGCCACAAGGCGACGCTCGCGATCCACCTTGGCGTGCGCCATATCGCGCGCATCGTCGAGGAATTGCTTCCGCACTATGGCGAGGACTGCCCCGTGGCGGTGATCTATCGCGCGAGCTGGCCCGACGAGGAACGCGTGACAGGCACGCTCGCGGATATCGCCGAAAAGGTGCATGCCACGGATATCGAGCGTACAGCGCTCATTCTCGTGGGGCGTGTGCTCGCGGCAGAGGGATTCGCGGATTCGACCTTGTATGGGGCGTCGAAGCGCTAGGGCTACGAAAGCGCTCGCAAATGCTCGCGCAGTTTGTCGACCTCGCCCAAGGCGAAGTCCTTTTCGATTGCCTCATGCGTTTGCTGCCATATCGGAAATGCAGCGTTGAGTAGTCGATGCCCCTCGTCAGTGAGACTCAGTAAACGGCTGCGCTTGTCTTCCGGGTCCTGCTCGATAACCACGAGGCCGCGCCGCTCCAGCGGCTTGAGCGCGGCCGTGAGCGTGGTGCGGTCCATGGCCAGCAGCGACGCCACGTCTTTCATGCCGGGCGGATGCGGCCGGTTCAGCGACATCAGCAGCGAAAACTGGCCGTTCGTGAGATCGAGCGGGCGCAGCACGTCGTCGAAAATGCGCGCGAGATTGCGCGCCGCCCGCTGCATATGCAGACACAGGCAGCAATCGCGCACCAATAGCGTGGTTTCGAAGGGAAGTTTCTTTGCGCGTGCCATGTTGAAATTATGTTGATATCAACCTATGCTGTCAAGGCCGGACGGGCGTCACGCCGTTGCACCCGATTTCAGACCCGTAGCCGGATCATTCACCAGACCAGCAGTTGGAGGACACATGAGCGATCAGAAACTGTTTCTCGCGGTTTTTCTCGGCACCAAAGACAACGCGCGCATGAAAGGGTGGGCGGCGCTTTCCGAAACGGAGCGGCACGCAAAGGAAAAAGAGGGCATCGCGGCCTGGCATGCGTGGGTCGAAAAGCACAAGGCGTCGATCGTCGATATGGGTGGCCCGCTCGGCAAGACCAAGTCGATTGGCGAGCATGGCATTGCGGACACGTCTAACGCGCTAACCGGCTATACCGTTCTGCGTGCCGCATCGCACGAAGAGGCGGCGAGGCTATTCGAAGGGCACCCGCATTTTTCGATTTTTCCTGGCGAGGCCGTCGAAGTGATGCCCGTTCTGCCAATTCCCGGTGCCTGAACGGAGGTTCGTCATGAAACTCTACGGTTTCGCCGGCACCCGTTCGCAGCGTGCGCTATGGGGCCTCAAGGAAGTCGACGCCGATTTCGAATTCATTTCGGTCAATCTGCTCGAAGGCGAGCACAGGCGGCCCGAATACCTGCGCATCAATCCCGCGGGCAAGGTTCCGGTGCTGATCGACGGCGACCGCGTGATACCCGAGTCGGCCGCAATCGTGCTGTATCTGGCGGACAAATATCCGGAGAAAGCGCTATTGCCCAAGGATCTCGACGAGCGGGCGCAGGCGTATCGCTGGACCCTGTTCGCCGTCACCGAACTGGAACAGCCGCTTTGGCGAATCACGCGGCACTCGTTCCTTTATCCGCCGGACAAGCGCAGTCCCGCCGATATCGAACTCGCGCGCGAGGACTTCAAGACCATGGCCGCCGTACTCGAGAAACACCTCGAAGGGCGCGAGTTCATTGTCGGCAACCAGCTCTCGGTTGCCGACTGCGTGACGGTTTATCTGATGGACTGGGCCAACGAAGTGCAACTGCTGGAGGGCTTCCCGCGCTTGCAGGCGTATCTCGAACGCCTCTATGCACGGCCCGAGGCGCCGCAGCGCATCGCCGAGGCGCGCAAGGCAGCATAAAAAGAAAAGCGGCCCAACCGGATCACGCCGGTTGGGCCGCCTTGTTTTCGCGTCAGGTCAGGTCAATGCGCCCGCGCATGCTCATGATCGATATGCGTGCGCGGCTGCGTCACCGTGCTCACCACGGCCAGCACGATCACGTTCACGAACAGCGCAAGGAAGCCGATGTTGACGTCCTTGAGCGCATCGGGCGCGAACGGAATCAGCTGCGCCACGCTCACATGCGTGAGCGTCGTGACGATCACCACGAGCACGCCCGCCACGATGCCGCAGAACGCGCCTTGCTTCGTCACGCGATTGCGCGTGGAGAGGCTGCACACCATTGCCGGGAAGAGCTGCGTGACGAAGTTGTAGCCCATCAGCAGCAGCGCGACGATGGTGTCGCCGCCGTTGAGCGTGAAGCCTACCGCCACCAGTGCGACCACCGGCACGAAAATGCGTGCGAGCTTCGCGACTTGGGCGTCGTCCGCGCTCTTCGCGACGCCGCCGCGATAGATGTCGTTGGCGAGCAGCGTCGAAGCCGTGGTGAGGATCATCGAGCCCGGCACGAGCGCGGTCAGCACGCCCGCCGCGCCGATCACGCCCACGAACCACGGATCGAACGTTTGCAGCGCGAGACGGAAGAGCGAGAGGTCGATGTCGCCGCCCTTCAGGCCCGGCACCTTGAGCACGGCCGCGAAGCCGCAAAAGAACACGAACAGCAGGATGAGCTGATAGAGCGGCAGGATCATCGCGTTGCGGCGGAAGATACGGTCGTTCTTCGCGGTGTAGACCGACATGAACGTGTGCGGCCACATGAAGAAGCCCAGCGCCGTGAGCAGCACGGTGGACTGGAACCACGTCACGCTCTGGCCGCGCGCCGGGAAGGTGAGGAAGCCGGGCTTGGCCGCGTCGATGGCGCGGAACATCTCGCTCAGGCTGCCGTAGTGATGAATCGGCAGGTAAATGCCAAGGAACACGGCGATCGCGAGAATCATCGTGTCTTTCACGACCGAATTCCACGCGCAGCCGCGCACGCCTGACACGATCACGTAAGTCGTGACCACGGCCGCGCCGATCCAGATCGCCGCCGTGGAGGAAATCGCGCCATAGGAGGCCGTCGTCACGATGATGCCGAGCCCCTTCAGTTGCAGCACGAGATACGGCACGAGCGCGAGCACGCCCACGCATGCCACCAGCACGCCGAGCGCCGGGCTCTGATACTTGCGCGCGAAGAAGTGCGGCTGCGAGACGAGCCGGTGCTGCTTGGCGAAGCGCCACACGGGCGGCAGCATCCAGTACGAGATGATGTATGCAAGCGTGCCGTAAGCCAGAATGTAGTAAACGGGCGCGCCCTTGCCATAGGCGAAGCCGCTGCCGCCGAGGAACGTGAAGGTCGTGTAGATCTCGCCCGCCATCAGCAGGAACACGAACGCGGTGCCGAAGCTGCGGCCGCCCACGGCCCACTGCTCGAGGTCCATGTCGTGCCCTCTGCGGGCGCGCATGCCGAGATAGAGTGCGATGAAGGCCATCGCCGCGATGATGACGAGGGCACTCATGCTTGTCCCTCCGCATCGGCTTCGAGAGGCAGGCGGTTGGCCGGATCAAGCCGGTAGACGATCCCCATGATCACTGCGGCCAGCACGACCCACATGACGATCCAGGCCAGCACGAGCGGCATGCCGAGCACGAGCGGCTCGGTGCGATTGACGAACGGCACCCCTAACAGGATGCCGATAAAGGGCAAGGCAGCGAGCAACCGCAGTGACATGGCAACTCCTCTTTGATATGAGAAGAAAAGAAACGTCGCGCCGGGGTGCGAGGCAAACCACTCTATGCTTGTGAACGCGCCCCGTAAAGCTGCCAAAAATACTGAAGCGCTTGCGGTAAATATTGGTGCGGCGCGCCATTTTTTCGGACGCACGGCGACATCGATCAGGCACGCCAAACGCCGATCCGGCTACACTTCTCGCAGCCCGGCGCGCTGCTTGCGTGCATGCCCTTACCGGATCGACTTCATGATCGAGAGCCTGATTTCAGACATCCTGTTCGGTTTTACCGGACTCATCAGCATCATCAATCCCTTGAGTGGGGCTTTTGTTTTTCTCGATCGCACCGTAACGCTTACCGACGAAGAGCGGCGCCTGCTAGCCAAACGCGTGGCGATCAACGCGTTCTTCGTGCTGGTCGGGGCGTTTTTCGTCGGCACGCCCATCCTGCATTTCTTTGGCATTTCCATGGAAGCGTTGCGTATTGGCGGCGGTCTCGCCGTGGCCGTGGCCGGCTGGCAAATGCTCAATGCGCCCGAGCCGGAGCCGCCCGCGGTCGATCATCCGGTCAAGCCCGTGAGCCCGAGTTCGGCTGCGGGCAAGGCCTTTTTCCCGCTGACCATTCCGCTCACCACCGGCCCCGGCTCCATCGCCACGGCCATTGCGCTGAACGCCAACCGCACGCACAAGCTTTCGGCGTGGCTGCTTTCGAGCTGCGCGTCGATCGTGATCTCCGCGCTCGTCATGCTCGTGATCTATTACGTGTATAGCCGCGCTGCGCGGCTTTCGCAGTACCTGGGTGTGGAGGGCACGCGCGTGGCCATGCGCGTGTCGTCGTTTCTGCTCCTGTGCATCGGGGTGCAGATCATACTGACTGGCCTGACCGGCTTTCTCACGCCGATCGCCGACCTGCGCGCCGTGAAGTAGCGGCGCTTTCGAGGCGGCCGGCGTACACGAGCGTCCTTACACGAAGGAGACCATCATGTGCCGCTGGCTCGCTTATAGCGGGAACCCCGTACAGCTCGAAACCGTACTGTTTCACGCACGCCACTCGCTGATCGACCAAAGCCTGCATTCGACCAAAGGCGCGACGACCACGAATGGCGACGGTTTCGGAATGGGCTGGTTCCAGGACCCGGACGACATTCCTTATCGCTACCGCAGCGTGCATCCGGCCTGGAACGACCGCAACCTGCGCGAACTCGCGCGTGCGGTGCGCGCGCCCATGTTCATTGCGCATATTCGCGCGGCCACCGACACGCCGGTGCAGGAAACGAACTGCCATCCGTTTCGCCACCGGCGCTGGATCTTTGCGCACAACGGGCTGATTCGCAGCTATCCGCTCATGCGGCGCGACCTGCTCGTCGCGATCGATCCCGACCGCTTCAACGCGCTCGAAGGCTCGACGGATTCCGAAACGATGTTCTATCTGGCCATGACGTTCGGCCTCGAAATCGACCCTGTCGCCGCGCTTGAACGCATGGCGGGGTTTGTGGAAGCCACGGCGAAGAAACATGGCGTCGAACCGGCGCTCAATATGACCGTGTGCGCTTGCGACGGCGAGCAGATCGTCGCCGCGCGTTATTCGAGCGAACGCAATTCGCGCTCGCTTTTTCACACCACCGCGTTCCGGCATCTGCGCGAACTGTATCCCGACGACCCGCGCATCGTGGCGGCAGGCGACGACGCGTATCTGCTCGTTTCGGAGCCGTTGGGCGACAGGCCCGAGGTGTGGGCCGAAGTGCCGGAATCGACGGCCATTGTCGTGCGCGGGCCCAAGGTCGAGTACCGGCCGTTCGTGCCGGTCGCGCCTTAAAACAGCATCAGGCGCTCAGGCGTTGCGGCGCCGTTGCCGTGTCGCCGCGAGCGCGAGCACCTCGTCGAACAGCGTGACGTCCACGGGCTTCACGAGGTGCATTTCGAAGCCCGCTTCGCGCGTGAGTTCGATGTCGGCGGCCTGGCCGAAACCGGTCATCGCCGCGAACAGGGTGTGCTCGAGCGGCGGCAGCGCGCGCAGGGCGCGCAGCGTCGCATAGCCGTCGATCTCGGGCATGGCGATGTCGATGAGCGCGGCATCGGGCGTGAAGCCGTCCACTTCCTCGCGCGCGTGGGCGGCGCTGTAGGCCACGCGCACCTCATGGCCTTTGAGTTCGAGCAGCATGGCGAGGCTGTCGGCCGAGTCGCGGTTGTCGTCGACCACGAGCACGCGCAGCGGCGGCACGCCGGCCTCGGCGAGCGCGGCAAGCTCAGCCGCGTCCGGGGTGAGCTGCGGCGGCTGCATAGCGTGCACGGTTTCGCGCGCGAACGGCAGGCGGATCGTGAACGTGCTGCCTTTGCCCGGCCCCTGGCTCGTGGCGGAGATCGTGCCGCCATGCAGTTCGACGAGCGAGCGGCACAGCATGAGGCCGATGCCCAGCCCGTTTTCCGCGGGCCCCGGAACCGAGCGGTCCTGGCTGAACAGGCCGAAGATCGACTCGTGGGTGCCGGGCCGCAGCCCACGGCCTTCGTCGCGCACCTGGATCTGCACCGCGCGCGCAGCGGCACGCACGTCCACGACGATGCGGCTGCCGTCGGGCGAGAACTTCGAGGCGTTGTGCAGCAGGTTTTGCAGCACCTGCACGAGGCGCGTGTGGTCGCCCGTCATGGTGAGCGTCGCGTCGGGCATCTGCACTTCCACGTGCTGGCCGCGCGCCGCGGTAAAGGGCTGCGCCGCGTCGATGGCGTGCGCGACCACTTCGCACAGGTCGAGCGGCGCTTCGCGCAACTCGATCTTGCCCGACGTGATGCGCCCGACGTCGAGCAGGTCGTCCACGAGCCGCGTGAGGTGCACGATCTGGCGGTCGATCATTTCGCGCGCGCGCTCGATTTCGGGGCTCGGCGCATCCATGAGGCGCATGGTGGCCACAGCGTTGCGCACCGGCGCGAGCGGGTTGCGCAGCTCGTGCGCGAGCATGGCGAGGAACTGCTTCATCTGCTCGCTCGAATGCTCGAGTTCGTCGGTGCGGCGGCTCTCGGTCATGTCGCGCGTGACCTTCGCGAATCCCGTGAGCCGGCCATGGCCGTCGTGCACCGCGGTGATCGTGACGTTGGCCCAGAACATCGAGCCGTCCTTGCGCACGCGCCAGCCTTCGGTCGCGACGCGCCCAAAGTCCTTCGCGCGGCGCAGCTCGCGCTCGGGCAGGCCGGCGGCGATCTCGTCGGGCGGATAAAACACGGAGAAGTGCTGGCCGACGATCTCGGCCGGGCGGTAGCCCTTCAGGTTGGTCGCGCCGGTGTTCCAGCTGATCACGTGGCCTTGCGGGTCCAGCATGAAGATCGCGTAGTCGCTCACGCTTTCCACGAGCAGGCGAAAGCGCTCTTCGGAAAGGCGCAGCGCCTCGACCTGGAGGCGTTCGGCGGTGAGGTCGCGCGTGACCTTGGCGAAACCCGAGAGCGAGCCGTCGCGCTCGCGCAGCGCGGTGATGACGACGTTGGCCCAGAACATCGTGCCGTCCTTGCGCACGCGCCAGCCTTCGTCGTTGAAGCGTCCGTGCAGCGCGGCTTGTTCCAGTTCGTGATCGGGCCAGCGGCGCGCGTTGGCTTCGTCGGTGTAAAAGCGCGAGAAGTGCTGGCCGATGATCTCGTGCGCTTCATAGCCCTTGATGCGGGCCGCGCCGCGATTCCAGCTCACGATGTAGCCGCGCGTGTCGAGCAGGAAGATCGCGTAATCCTCGATCGGCTCCACGAGCGCCTCGAAGCGGCGTTCGGTGTGGCTTTCGGCGGCGACGTTGTGCGGGGCGATGCCGGGGTCGGGCGTCGTCATGGTCCTCGGGTCTGTCATAGGGCCTGGTCAGAAGTTTGACAGGCTCTGGCCTCTTGAATGGACGGCCCGCGTGCAGCAGGCGCCGCAGCTTACCACGCGCGCTGCCCAGAGCGGTCGTACTTTTCGGCCATTGCCGGAATGCCTGCGCGCACGTGGCGTTCCGCGCGGCGCACCTGGCGGGTGAGCAGCACGACGTGGGGCGGCACCACGCGGCGCGCGCGCAACGTCCAGAACGCGCCGCGCAGCAGCGCGACGCCCGCGGGGCCGAGCGAGCGCTGGCGGGCGAACACCGCGAGCGCGCGGCCGGTTGCTGCGAGCGCGTCGCGTGCAGGCAGGCGCATCCACGCCACCCAGGCCGTGTTGCGCGCGAGCGCGCAATGCTGCGCGCGCGTGAACCAGCGATACAGCGGTTCGCGGTGCGCGAGCGCCTGTTCGCAATAGACGATCTGGTGTCCGGCAGAAAGCATGTCGAGCGCGGCAAGCTCCTCGGCCCCGCCGTGCGAAAGCCGCTCCTCGTAGCCGCCGAGCGAGCGGAACACGGCCGCGCGGAAAATGCACGCGCCGGCCATGAAGTTAGCAAGCACAGGGCCCGCCAGGCCTTCGGCGCCCGGCGACGTGGCGGCGAGCATCAGACAGGCGGGGTGAATTTCGCGCTCGTCGCCGCTCACTACGCGCGCGTTGAGCACGGCGACTTGCGCGTGCGCGTCGAACAGATGTGCCGCACGCGCGAGCGCGCCGGGTGCGAACCAGGTGCTGTCGTCGCAGCACGCAACGTAATCGGTGCGCGCGAGCAGCACGGCGCGATTGAAGCCGGCCATGCCGCGGTCGCCGAGCGTCTGGACGATGCGCACTTGTGGAAAGAGCGACGCCAGCAGGGAGACGGTGGAATCGGTGGAGCCGTTGTCGGCCACGATGACGTCGGGGTGCTCGGGAAGCGCGGTAAGGCGCGCGATGGTATCGATGGTTTGGCGCACGTGATTGCGCGTGAGGACGACCACCGTCACGCGTGGCGCGCTGGGAGTTCCGGGGGCGTGGGCAGAGTCGTTCATCGCAGCAGGCGGCGGAAGCCGGCCGGTGAGTTATCGAATTGACCTCTGTCAGCATACGCCGATGGCGCGCGACATGCAGTACACGCGATGTGCTAAAGGCATGGCGGCGCGGCCGCGGTGCTGCACTGCACAGCCGTCAAACGCGCAATTTTCGCGCCATGGCCGGCGGTGCCCGGTTTGCTCCGTAGTGAGCCAACTCAGTCGCGGGCGCAGACTTCGTCGAGGTGGCCAAGCAAATCGGCGGGATCTTCGTACACGCGCAGCGCCCCTGCGCATTGCAGTTCTTCGGTGCCGTAGCCGCCCGACTGCAGGCCGATGCCGAGCGCCCGGCAGCGCTGGGCCGCCAGCATGTCCCAGACGCTGTCGCCCACCACGAGGCAGCGTTCGATTGGCACATTCAGCCGCAACGCCGCGGCGACGAAAAGATCGGGGTCCGGCTTGGCGTGGCGCACTTCGTCACGCGTGACCACGGTCGTGACAGCCGGGTCCACGCCGAGCGCCTGCAAGTTCACGGAAGCCGTGGCGAGCCGCCCGCTCGTGGCGATCGCCCAGGGCACCTGGGCGGCGGTCAGTGCGTCGAGCAGCGCCCGCGCGCCGGGCAGCGGGCGCACCTGGTCGGCGTGGCGGCGGTAGGCGTCGGCGTGGAGTTTTTGCAGGCGCGCGATGCGCTCGGGCGAGATGGCCTCGTGCGTCTCGCGCAGCAGCTGGTTCATGAAGAGCCCGCCGCTCATGCCGATACGCCGGTGAATGCGCCACACCGAAAGCTCGATGCCGTCCGCATCGAGCGCCTCCTTCCACGCGAGCACGTGCTGATAGACGCTGTCGACGAGCGTGCCGTCGAGGTCGAACAAAAAGGCCGATTCGCTGCGCATGGGTAGCTCCTGAAGCAACACGACGATTTCGCTTTAGCGGCGCAAAAAGTGTACGCCGCGCGCCCACGGCCTGCGCCGCGGGCGTTGCGGATGTTGCGGATGTTGCCTTAGGGCGCGCTTGCCGCCGCGGCGCCTTGTGCGGCACCGGCTTGCGGATACATCTGCAGCAGCGCGCGCAGCACGCCGTTGGTCCACCCGAAGCCATCCTGCAGCGGATATTCGCCGCCGCCCGCCGCCGACGCCTGGGTGGCCGACGCGCTCACGTCGTACTTCTCGACGAGTTTGTGCGTGCGCGCGTAGTAAGCGAGATTCGTCGCGATCCAGCGCGAGGCGATTTCCTGCGCGAGGTCCGCCTCGCCGTAGCGGCGCAGCCCCACGACCGCGAGATATTGCAAAGGCGCCCAGCCGTTCGGCTCGTCCCATTGCTGGCCCGTCGCGACCTGGGTGGTGGCGAGGCCGCCCGGGCGCAGCAGGCCGGCGCGTACGGCGGCGGCCACGTCCTGCGCCTCGCCTTTCGTCGCGACGCCCGCATAGAGCGGGTAGACCGTCGCCGCCGTGAGCCGGTGCGTGAGCGTGCGGTGCGCGAAATCGTAGTCGCTGTACGCATGCAATTGCGGGTCCCAGAGCACGCGGTCGATGGCTTTGGCGCGTTGCTGTGCGCGCTTCGTCATCCATGCGGCCTCGCGCGCGTCGCCCTTCAGGCCGTAGGCCTTCGCGAGCGTGCGCTCGAGGATCGCCATCAGCGAATTGAGGTCCACCGGCGCGAGCGAGGTCACGTCGATGGTCGAGAGTGTGTGCCCGTCGGCGAGCCAGCGCGAACTGTAGTCCCAGCCCGTTTCCGCGCCCGCGCGCAGGTTGCGCCAGAGGTCCGAAGCGTCGCGTTGCGGCGTGGCCCGCGCGGTGAAGATGTCCTCGCGGTACGACTCGTCGCGCGGCCGGTTGCGTGCGTCCCAGTAGCGGTTGAGCAGCGTGCCGTCGGGCAGGCGCACGAGGTGCCGCGCGGCGTGGCCGGGCTTGAGCGTTTGTTCGCCGGCCATCCAGTAGTCGTATTCCTTGCGCAGTTGCGGCAGGTAATGGAGGTACACGGCGTCGCCGTCTTTCTCGGCGACGAGCCTCACCATCTGCGCGAAAAACGGCGGCTGCGAGCGGCTCAGGTAGTACGTGCGATTGCCGTTCGGGATGTGCCCGTAGCGGTCGATCAGCGCGGCGAAATTGTTCAGCTCGTCGAGCGCAAGGTCGTGGCGGCCGCTCGCTTCCAGACCGAGCATGATGAAGTACGAGTCCCAGTAGTAGATCTCGTTGAAGCGGCCCCCCGGCACGACGTACGCATAGGGCAGCGGCAGCAGCGACGAATACGGATTCGGTTTCGCGTCGGGGCGTCGGCTCAGCACGTTCCAGAGCGTGTCGATGTGGCCGACTACGTCCTGGTTCGGGTCGGAAACGTAGTGGTCCCCGGTTTGCGCCGGGGCCGTGAAGGACTGGTTCACGAACTGCGCGAGCGCGGCCTTGCGCGCGGCGTCGTCGTGCTCATCCGCGTGCTGCTGGCGCCACCGCTCGTAGGCCGCCGTGATCTGGGCGGGGCGCTCGTTCGGCAGCATGTCGGCAAACGTCTTGCTGTCGGGGAAGATCTGCGCGAGCTGCACGTCGTGATAGAGGCGGCCGTAGAGGTCGGCGGGCGTGGCGGGCGGGTTCTCTTTTGCCGTGTCGTGTTGCGCTGGCGAACGAACCGGATTTTGTAATTCCTGCGCGCTGGCGCGGGCGGCTGCGTCAGCCCGGGCGTCGGCGGCACAGGCGGGTTGGGCGAGCGGCCATGCGAGACATAGCGCGGCGGCTAGCGTGGCGGCAAGCGGTGTACGGCGGGGCGTGCGGCGGGGTTTCGTGGTGGATTCGGGCGTGCGGGAGCGGCGTGGCAAAGGCATGGGCTTGATGTTCTTGGTGGGCGAGGAGCGCGCCGGCGGGCAAACCTGAAGCGCAGGCGAAGCGTGCCAACGAGCAATTTCCGTTCCGCACAACGGTTAGCGAACCGGCAGGCGGTTGCGGCGCTATTCGAAATCTAGATAGTGCATATTCTCCATATCGCGTTGCGCGATAACGGGTGCAGCGGTGAAACTTGCGAAAAATCAATTCAAGCAACGCCGCATCAGGAGACATCTCATGCGCACTCAGGTTGGCATCATCGGCGCCGGGCCCGCGGGCCTGCTTCTTTCCCATCTTCTGCATTTGCGTGGCATCGACTCGGTCGTGCTGGAACTGCGTGGCCGCGAGCAGATCGAATCGACCATTCGCGCCGGCGTGCTCGAGCAAGGCACGATGGACCTGCTCACCGAAGCGGGCGTCGGCGCGCGCATGAAGGCTGAAGGTGCGCTGCATCATGGCTTCGAACTCGCGTTCGAAGGCAAGCGCCGCCGCATCGATCTCACTGGCCTCACAGGCAAAGCCATCACCGTCTATGCGCAGCATGAAGTGCTCAAGGACCTCGTGGCCGCGCGCGTGGCCGCCGACGGCAAGCTCTTCTTCAACGTGTCGAACACCTCGATTCACGGCGTGGAAACCAGCACGCCGTCGATCCGCTTCCACCACGAAGGCGAGGAGCACGAGCTGCATTGCGATTACGTGATCGGCTGCGACGGCTTTCACGGCGTGTCGCGCGCCACGATTCCGGCGGCGCTGCGCCAGGACTACGAGCGCGTGTTCCCGTTCGGCTGGTTCGGCATTCTCGTCGAAGCGCCGCCCACTTCCGACGAGCTGATCTACGCGCGCCACGATCGCGGCTTCGCGCTCATCAGCACGCGCTCGCCGAATGTGCAGCGCATGTACTTCCAGTGCGACCCGCACGACAAGGTCGAGAACTGGTCCGACGACCGCATCTGGGCCGAGTTGCACGCACGCGTCGATTCGCTTGAAGGCCACCAGGTGGTGGAAGGCAAGATCTTCCAGAAGAACATCGTGGGCATGCGCAGCTTCGTCACGACCACGATGCAGCATGGCCGCCTGTTTCTCGCGGGCGACGCGGCGCATATCGTGCCGCCTACCGGCGCGAAGGGCCTCAATCTCGCGGTGGCGGACGTGCGCGTGCTGAGCGCGGCGCTCGTGGCGTTCTACAAGGAAGGCCGCAACGATCTGCTCGACGCGTATAGCGAAACGGCGCTGCGCCGCATCTGGCGCGCGGAGCATTTCTCGTACTGGATGACGCGCATGATGCACCGTCTCGACGACGCCACGCCGTTCGAGCAGCGCCTGCAGGTAGCCGAGCTGGAGCACGTCACCACGTCGCGCGCCGCCGCGACGGCGATGGCCGAGAACTACGTCGGCGCGGTCGCGGTGTGACGTAAGCGCAGCGCATCGAAACGGCCGCGCGAGTCCCGAGGGGCTCGCGCGGCCGTTATGCGTTTACGGCCTCGTGCTGGGCGGGCTCAAATCGCCGTGAGCGGCGCAATGCCCAGTTCGTTCGCGATATCGGCGAAGGGCTTTTTCACGGAGTCGGGCAGCGTGATCGTCTGCATGTGGCGCGCGCGATTTTCCGCTTCGTACTGGCCAGGATACTGCACCGGTTGCGAGGGGTCCTGGGGCGGGCAACTGAGCAGATAGTCGAGGAACGATTCGACCTCCTGCGAGCGCCACGTCGTATTGAAATCGACTTGCGGATCGAGCACGAGCGCGAACAGATTATTGGTGGCGACGCCATTGCGCGGATTGTCCGGATGGATCGTGCCGCCACCCGAGAGCACGCCCGCGAGCAATTCCGCCACGAGCCCGAGCGCATAGCCCTTGTGCAGGCCGAACGGCAACAGCGCGCCTGGCGGGTCGGCGAACAGCACGTTCGGGTCGCTCGTCGGTTGGCCGTTCGCGTCGATCACGGAGCCATCGGGCGCCGGCAGCCCGTTTTCCGCGAGCACGCGCGCCTTGTTCACGGCAATGGCGCTCGTGGCGATATCCACGACGAAGGGCGGCCGCCCGCCCGGCAGCGGGCCCGCGAAGCACAGCGGGTTGGTCGTGAGCCGCGGCTCGCGGCCGCCGAACGGCGCAACGGTCGGCGAGCGGTTCACCACGTTGGTGAACGCGAGCAGCACATAGCCTTGCGCTGCGACCATTTCGCCGTAATGGCCCATGCGCCCCAGGTGATGGCTATGGCGCAGCGTCACGATGCATTGCCCATGTTCGCGCGTGCGAGCGATCGCGTCTTCCATCACGACCTTGCCCACGTGCTGGCCGAAGCCGCTGTGGCCGTCGTAGCCGATCAGGCTGCCGCGGTCGACCACGCGCTCGGCGCGGCCGTCGGCGGCGACGAAACCCGCGGCCAGCACGCGCTTGTAGTTCGGCAGGATCGACAGGCCGTGGCTCGCGTAGCCCACGCGGTCGGATTCGATCAGATGGTCGGCTACATCGGCGGCGATGTCTTCGGGCACCGCGACGTTCGTGAGCACGGCCGTGGCGAAGCGGCGTGCGTCGTCGATATTGACTTCCATGAGCGGCTCCTCGCAACAGTGCGGTGTTCGGGTGCAGCGTTCAGATCCAGCCCAGCCAGCGCCACCACGTCGCGGCGAACAGCAGCAACAGCAGGTAGCCGACAATCGTCAACACGATGCCCACGCGCGCGAACTGCTTCGCCGTGAACGTTTCCGTGGCGAGACACACCATGTTTTGCGGCGCGTTGATCGGCAGGACGAAGCCGAAGCTCACGACGAAGCCAAGCAGCATCGTGAGCCCGAGCCGATTGAAGTCGCCCTGCATCGACTGCAGCACCGACACGAGAATCGGCAGCATCGCGGAAGTGAGCGCCGTTGCGCTCGCAAAACCGAGGTGGATGAGGATGAGGAAGGCCGAGAGAATCGCGAAGGCAATGAATGGGCCTGCGGTGTCGAGCCCCGTGTGATGCGCGACGAGATCGCCGAGCCATTGGCCCGCCTTCGTCGTGAGCAGGGCGGTGCCGAGGCTGATGCCCACGCCGAATACGATCACCGTGCCCCACGGAATGCGGCTCTGCACGGTCTTCCAGTCCATCACGCCGAAACGCGGCAATAACAGCAGCACGAGGCCCACGTACGTGACCGAGGTGGTGTCGAACGGGTGCAGCTTGCCTTCGGTCGCCCAGAAGCACAGCAGGCCGATGGAGACGCCCAGCAGCCGTTTTTGCGGCCCGGTCATGGGGCCCAGTTCGCGCAGCGAGGCTTCGACGGCTTCCTTGCCGCCCGCAATGGCATCGGCTTCGGGCGGCAACATCTTGAGCACGATGAACAGCAGCACGGCCGACATCACGATCGCCCAGGGCGCGCCGGCCACGAGCCAGTCGAGCCACGTGACGCGTGCGCCGAGCATCTTGTCCATGAAGCCCACGGTCAGCAGGTTCTGCGCTGCGGCGGTCTGGATGCCGACGTTCCAGATGCTGGTGGCGTTGGCCACCACGATCATGATGCCCGCCGCGATGTTGGAGCGCTTGTCCACGCCGAACGCGGAGATCACGCCCACCATGATCGGCACGACGCAGGCGCTGCGCGCGGTGGCGCTCGGCACCACGAGCGAGAGCACGATGGTCACGGCGACCGCGCCGATCAGGATGCGCCGCGTGGTGGTGCCGATGAGCGAGAGCGTGACGAGCGCAATGCGCCGGTCGAGACCGGTGACGGTCATCGCGGCCGAGATGAAGAGGGCGCCGGCCACGAGCGCGAGCGCGGAATTGGAGAAGCCCGCGAGCGCCATGCTGATGGCTTTGTTGGTGCCGTAGTCGACCGCGGGGTTTTCGATGGTGGGCGCGGTGCCCACGAGAAACGCCATGAGCGAGGTGATGATGATGGCGCTCGCTTCGTACGACACGGCTTCGGTAAGCCACACGACCACGGCGAATGCGAGGATGGCGAGCATGCGCTGGCCGGCGGGCGGGAGGCTATCGGGCAAGGGCAGAAGCAGCACGACGACGAGCGCAATCACGCCCGCGATCAGGCCCACAGGGATGCCCTTTTTCTGCGGCGCGGCGCTTGCGTTGGCGGCTGGCTGGGGTGCGTTCATGGCGATGACTCCATGTTGGGCATGCACGCGGCATGGCTCGCGATGGCATCGGAGTGGCATCCGGGCGAGCGCGTGCTGCGTCGAAAAGCGACGGTGTTGCGGCTTGCGAACGAGTCAGCGCATTCGCTTCGCGGATGGTACTGCCATTCGACTGATGAAGCGTCTAGTGTGTACGGCGGGAGCGGGCGGGCGCGAAAACGGGGGACGTGCAGCGTTCAAACGTGCTGCGGGTGCGGCGGGCAAATGGACGGTGGAAGCGTTTTAACCGGCAACGCAGCCGGTTAAAACGGCTGATCACGCGAATTACTGGGCGGCGCCAGCGGCGTTAGCTTTCTTCTGGGCGTCCTGCAGGTTCTGCGGATAGTTCGGATCGTTCAGCGCCGGCTTGTAGCCCGCGTCTTCCAGCTTCTTCAACTCAGCATTGTTCTTCGCGCGGGCTTCCTTGCGTTCGGCCTTGCGCTGCGCCTTGGCCTGAGCCTTGGCTTGTGCTTTCTGTTCCTTGGTGAGCGGTTGCGTGGCCTGATTGGCGGCAGGAGCGCTGGCTTCCGTTTGCGCGAATGCCGGCGCGGCGACGCCGATCAGGAATGCGGCGGTAGCTGCGGCGAGAGTCAGCTTGCTGGTGGTGGAGCGCATTGATTCCCCTAATGATTGATTTGAACGGCTTACCCAGGGCTGGGACGACGGGCGCAAACGGCGGCGGTGCGCCCGTCACTCAATGTAATCGATCCACAACAAAGGCGGTAGCAGGCGCTGACCCTGGCTACCACGTCACCTCAAGGCAACGGCGAGGCAACCGCGCCGGCCTCACCGGGCGCTCAGGCGGCGAGTTTCGCGGCTGCCGCGGCGACCACGCGCGCGCGTTCGGCGAGCGACGCAGCTGTCTGCGCGCGCAACCTTTCCACGATCGCAGGCGGCGCGCTGGCGGGGTCGCCAGCAGCGAACGGCGGCGCGGGCGCGTACTCGAGTTCGAGCTGCAACGCCTGGGCGGCCTCGTCGCCAATCAGTTCGGCGGCGAGCGTCAATGCGAAATCGATACCCGCAGTGATGCCGCCGCCGGTCAGCACGTTGCCGTCGCGCACCACGCGCGCTTTCACGGGCAGCGCGCCGAGCGGCTCCAGCAGTTCGTGGAAGGCCCAGTGCGTGGTCGCGCGGCGTCCGCGCAGCAGCCCGGCTGCGCCGAGCACGAGCGCGCCCGTGCAAACCGAGGTCACGTAGCGCGCCGTGCCCGCCTGGCGGCGCAGGAACGCGAGTGTCTCGTCGTCGGGAATCAGCTGCGAAACGCCGCTGCCGCCCGGCACGCAGATCACATCGAGCGGCGGGCAGTCGTCGAAAGTCGTGTCGGGCGTGAGCATGAGTCCGGTGCTCGAGCGAACCGGATCGAGCGTCTTCCAGATGAGCCGCGCCTGGGTGTCCGGCATCGAGGCGAGCACGTCGTATGGGCCGGTCAAGTCGAGCTGTTGAACGCTGGGAAAGACGAGAAAGCCGATTTGCAGTGCCATGGTGTGTTTCCAGTCAAGGGTTGGGCTGCCGAAAAGGGCAGGCGGTGGGCCGATGAATCGGGAATCACTGTAATCTCGCCACGATACGTAGCCATGCCAAAAACCGCGCAAAAACTGCCAGCGCCGCCCGCGCGAGTACAATCGCGCGCCGTGCACTACCGCAACAGGAAATACGCAACATGAATACGCCAGCCACCGCCCCGACCACCGCAAGCAGGACCCGTTCGTTCACGACGGTCTTCCTGATAGAGATGTGGGAGCGCTTCGGCTACTACGGCATGGCGGCGCTTCTGGTGCTGTTCATGGTCGAGCAGGTCGGCTTCAGCGACCGCGAGGCGAACCTCACGTGGGGCGCTTTTGTCGCGCTCGTCTTCGCGGCCCCGGCCATCGGCGGATGGATCGGCGACCAGATTCTCGGCGCACGGCGCTCCATGGCGGCAGGCGCCGTGATTCTCGCCGCAGGCTACTTCATGCTCGCGCTGCCCAACGACAGTCTGAGCCACATGTACGCTTCGCTAGGCGTGATCGTGGTCGGCAACGGTCTCTTCAAGTCGAACGCAGCGAACCTCGTGAGGCGCATTTACGAGGGCGACGACGCGCAGCTCGACAGCGCGTTCACCATTTACTACATGGCGGTGAACATCGGCTCGACCGTTTCGATGCTCGCCACGCCGTGGATCAAGGAGCATTGGGGCTGGCATGCCGCGTTCGGCGTGTGCTGCGCGGGCATGGCGCTCGGCATCCTCAACTTCCTTTTGATGCGCCGCACGCTCGCGCGCATTGGCTCGGCCCCCGACGACCAGCCGCTGCACCTGGGCCGCGCCGCGCTCGTGGCAGTGGGCGCCGTGGCGCTCGGCGCGGCGACGATGTTCGTGCTTCAGCATGAAACGATCGCGCGCGACTGCGTGTACGCCGCGGCGGCCGCCATTCTCGCGATATTCGGCTGGATGCTCGTGCGTTGCGAGCATGCCGAACGCGCCGGGCTGATCGCTGCGCTCATCCTCACGTGCCAGGTGATCCTGTTCTTCGTGTTCTATCAGCAGATGTCGACGTCGCTCACGCTGTTCGCGCTGCGCAACGTCGATCCGCAGTTCTCGCTGTTCGGTATGGCGCTGTTCCGATGGAGCCCGGCGCAATTCCAGGCGCTCAATCCGATCTGGATCATGGTGCTTTCGCCGGTGCTCGCCGTGCTTTACACGTCGCTTGCGCGCCGGGGCCGCGACGTGCCGGTGGCGGTGAAGTACGCACTCGGCTTCGCCGTGGTCGCCGCCGGCTTTTTCGTGTTCGCGGCGAGCGGGCGTTATGCGGTAGAAGGGCGCGTGTCGTCGTGGTTCATGGTGGCCGGCTACGGGCTGTATTCGCTCGGCGAACTGCTCGTGAGCGGCCTCGGGCTCGCGATGATCGCGCGCTATGTGCCCGCGCGCATGAGCGGCTTCATGATGGGCGCGTACTTCGTCGCGACCGGCGTTTCGCAATATCTGGGCAGCGTGGTGGCGAATTTCGCGCAGATGCCCTCGGGCACGCTCGACCCGCTTACCTCGTTGCCGCTTTATACGCGGCTCTTCACCGGACTTGGCTGGCTCGCGTCGTTGGGCGTGCTGGTCGCCGTGCTGCTGTTGCCGATCATGAGCCGCCTCTCGCGCGAGCATCACGCAAAAAGCGGCGCGCAAGCCGCGCGCGAGCCGCAATCGGAAAGCATCGAGTGATCGATACACGCGCCGCGTTCAGCCGCCGCTTAATTTGCTGCGGCGGGAGCGGCGCGCTTTATTGCATGCTCAGGCCGGCAACTTGCGGAACGTCACCGCAATACGGTTCCAGCCATTGATCGCGATGATCAAGAGCGTGAGGTCGGCGATCTCCTGATCGCTGAAATGCGGCTTCACGCGCTCCCATACCTCGTCGGGCACATGTGTTTGTGCGAGCAGCGTGACCGATTCGGTCCACTCGAGCGCCGCGCGTTCGCGTTCAGTGAAGAAAGGCGTTTCACGCCACACCGAGACCGTGGCGAGCCGGCGATCGGTTTCGCCGCCCTTGCGCGCGTCCGTGGTGTGCATGTCCACGCAGAACGCGCAGCCGTTGATCTGCGAGGCACGCAGGCGCACCAGTTCCGCGAGCGGCTTTTCGATCGAACTTTTGCTCGCGCGCTCTTCGAGCGCGATCATGGCCTTCGTGCCTTCCGGGCTGGCCTTGTAGAAATCCATACGTGCCTGCATGAGCGTTCACCTTTCGAGTTGACTGGCTTGCGTTGATCGGTTGGACCTGCGAATTGCGTAACCACAGGTGCACTTTAGGCGCTGCGCTGGCGCGTTCACATAGCCATTCTGGCAATATTTCGGGTGACCACTTTCGCTCCCGCAGCACGCTATCTGCAGCGTCATCATGGAACTCCACGTCACCGTTTCGGGCCGTCGCGACCTCGCAGGCCAGATTTATCGTCAACTGCGCGACAGCATTGTCGACGGCCGCCTTGCAGGCGGCACGCGCCTGCCGTCCACACGCGATCTCGCATTGCAGCTCGGCGTTTCGCGCAAGACCACGCTCGACGTATTCGAGCGGCTGCTCGCCGAGGGCTACCTGAACTCGCGGCGCGGCTCAGGCACATTCGTCGCCGATACGCTCGAACGCCTGCCTGCGCGCGGGCGCGGTCATCCGAATCCGCAGATTCGTGCAGCCACCGCGGCTTCCAGCGCCGTAGCCGCTTCGGTGCGCAAAGCGCAGGCCACGCCGTGGTGGCAGGCGCAAGCCGAGGCGCTGCACGGCTCGCTGCCGCGCCTTGACGCGCGGCTCGCCTGCGACTTCGCGGGCGGCATTACCGACAAGTCGCGCTTTCCCTTCGACATCTGGCGGCGCTGCATCAACGACGCGTTGCGCGTGCAGGCGCGCGGGCACGGCATGTATCGCGATCCAGCGGGCGAAGAGAAGCTGCGCCTTGCGGTGTCGCGCTATCTCGCCTTCAATCGTGCGGTACAGAGCAACTGGCAGGACGTGATCGTCACGCAGGGCGCGCAGCAGGCGCTCGATCTGCTCGCACGCGTGACGCTCGCGCCGGGCGACGTGGTCGCCGTGGAAGACCCGGGCTATCCCCCCGCGCGCGATATTTTCGCGGCATTAGGCGCGAAGGTCGTGCCCGTGCCCGTGGATCGCGAGGGGCTCGTGGTCGCGCGTCTGCCGAAAGCGGCGCGGCTCGTGTACGTGACGCCCTCGCACCAGTTCCCGCTCGGCATGCCGATGAGTCTCGAGCGGCGCGTTGCGCTGCTCGAATGGGCGCAGGCGCGCGGCGCACTCGTGATCGAAGACGACTACGACTGTGAATACCGCTTCGAGGGCCGCTCGATGGAGCCGCTCAAGAGCCTCGACAACGCCGGTCTCGTCGCCTACGTCGGCACGTTTTCGAAGACCATGTTTCCGGAGCTGCGCGTGGGCTACGCGGTGCCGCCCGCCGCGCTGGCTGCGCCGCTCGCCCGCGCACGGCAGATTGGCGACGCGCACGGCTGCGTGCTCACGCAGACGGCGCTCGCCGATTTCATGCTCAACGGCCATTTCGCGCGTCATTTGCGGCGCATGCATCAGACGTATTCGCAGCGCCGCGACGTGCTGCTCACGCATCTGCGCGGACCGCTTGCGCCGTGGCTCGAACCCGTCACGCCGAACACGGCGGGGTTGCACCTGGCGGCGCGGCTCGCCGCGCCGCTCGACGCCGCGGCGGTGGCACAGGCTGCACGCGGTGCGTCGATCGGCCTGCATCCGCTCTTGCCGTTTCACATGGAAGCGCCTGCGCAGAGTGGTTTTCTGTTCGGTTACGGCGGGGTCGACACCGAGCGTATCGACGCCGCGCTGACGTCGCTCGCCACGCTGCTGCGCACACTGTGACTGCGCGTTGCCGTCGCGCGGGCACCGGCATGGCAGCCGAAATCACGCAAAAACGCCATACGTATAGCGCTTTCCTGACAAGCGCGCCAGGCGCCGCACCGGGCGAAGCGTGTCGTCCGGCATGGCTTCGGGCACGCAAGGTGCACGTTTACCCCTGTAAACAGGCGTCAAAATGTGTTCGAGAGTCAGCGCCACGCAACAAAATCGTAACGACAACGCAAAAGCTTCACGCAAAACGCTTGCGCGTATGTAGAATCCGCCGTTGAAGCACATGCATTCCGCAGTGCTTCTTCGATTCACTGACCAACACTGGTAGGAGAAACATGCCGACTTCCGCAAAGAAAGTGGCCAAAAAGGCAGCTGCCCCGGCCAAGAAGGTTGTTGCAAAGAAAGCGCCCGCCACCAAGACGGCCGCAGCTAAGAAGGTCGCCGTGAAGGCGTCCGGCGCACCGACGCCGATCAAGGACACCTTCACGAAGGCCTCGCTGGCTACCCATGTCGCTGAGCGCGCAGGCGTCGAGCCGAAGGCTGCCAAGGCTGTGCTCGCAGCGCTGGAAGACACGATCCTCGGTTCGGTCCACAAGAAGGGCGCCGGCGAATTCACGCTGTCGGGCCTTCTGAAGATCGTCGTGCAGGCCGTGCCGGCGAAGAAGAAGCGCTTCGGCAAGGATCCGTTCACGGGTGAAGAGCGCTGGTTCCCGGCCAAGCCCGCATCGGTCCGCATCAAGGCGCGCGCCCTGAAGAAGCTGAAGGACGCAGCAGCCGCCTGATCGCGCTGTAGCCGCGCCCTTCGGGTGTCGGCGATTCGTCAGTACCCAAAGATCCCCGTCGGCGTAGACGCCCGCGGGGATTTTTTATGTCTGGCCGACTTCTGCCTTGTGCGTTGCCGGCGGCACTACGGCCTGCCATCGCAGGTCCCTTGAAAGCAGGGAAGTGTCCACGCCGGCCGGGATGAATGCATGCCGCCGCCTGGGCGCTGTCACGTTCACCGCAAAGTCCGGGGGAGCGTGATTGAACGTCCACGTGCAGCCGGTGGCGACGCACAGAACGTAGTCCATTGCTTCCTTGCGCAACGGTGACTACGCCGGACCACTCGCCTGCGCGGCTTGATTCCCTGGCCCTGTGCCAGCTTCGGCTATCTCTGGCGTTCCGCGCTCGCGGCCCCAGCCAAACGCCTTCACTTTGCGCAAATGCGGCGTTCACGGGTCACAACCCCATGAGCGTTGATTGTCCGTGAGCCGCTACTCGGTAGCCGCGTTGTTCTCCCGGCGCGACTTGCCGACGGACGTCTCCGCGCGCCACACAATTTTAAGAATTCTCCTATTAGAAATGGCGTGGAATTTGGATAACTTGTCAGCCGCCGATTCAATCGTTTGCTGCAGCTAATCTCGGGCCTGGTTTTGGGCCTCGCGAAACCCATCTTTTTCTTCAGCGGATCAAATCGTTCATGGACCGAAATTGCGGAAAGTTGGAAAAGTGTGTTGCAAGTGCATCCGTGCGTACCCGGAGTGAGGAAATTGTCGCTTTGATAGGACGCGTCCTGATCGCCTTGTTTTTCCTCCCCGCCGGACTGGCGAAGCTCTTCGACTTTTCCGGTACGGTCAATGAGGTCGCCGCCGGTGGTCTGCCCTTGCCTGTCTTCTGCGCGGCGGCGACGATCGCCCTGGAAATCGGCGGCGGGTTGGCTCTGCTGTTGGGCTACAAGACGCGTGTTGCCGCGACTCTGCTCATGCTGTTCACTGTCGCGGCTTCGGTTCTCTATCATCCTTTCTGGGCGATATCGGGCGCGCGGAGAATGCAGGAAGTCATCATGTTTGCCCAGAACATTGCAGTCGCGGGCGGCCTGCTGGTTCTCGCAGGTCAAGGTGGCGGCCGTCTGAGTATTGATAAAGATTAAGAGTCTTAAGTGTTGTCAGGTCAGTTTATTTCAGTGTTTCCAGGTTGCATGGCGAGCGTTTCATTGCCAATGCGAAAGCCGGAGGCGAACATTCACACCGGAGAAGCGTGATTGAATGATTCGCCAGTTTCAGGCGGGCGGTGGTCATTCCGGGCGGTTCGCGAGATCGCGAAGGATCTCTTCGTCGCAGGCAGGCCCGTGGGAATCACCTACCTCTCGGCTTTGTTTGTGATTGCCATTGCGCCGGACAAGGATAGTCACCACGGGTGGTCCGTGGTGGCGATGTCGATTGCGCTGGCGTTGATGATATTGACCTATCCACTGGGACTTCGGCTTTTGCGCCGCTGGTTTGTCCATCTCGGCGCGAAGGGTGGATACGTCTCGTTATGGGTGTCCTATCTCGTCACTACGTTGTTGTTTCAGCAGCCGCTCTGGTTGATCTGCCAGAAGTTCGCGTTGATCGATAGTCCCAATGCGCTGGACAACGCGTATTTCACCCTGGTGACCTTCCTGACGATCGGGTACGGCGACATGGTGCCGCATAGCGGCCCCGGCCGCGCCTTTGCCATGGTAGTCGGCATCCTGGGCGCAGCACACAACATTTGCTTTATTTCCTATCTGCTCACCATGGGGCAGTCGGCAAAGGGAATAGAAACCTGATGGGCTTATGCAGGCCCGGAGATTGGAAAGTCGAGCCCTGACGAAATCTATGCGAAAAGAAACATCAATCGAATTGCTCATATTCCGATGTGGGGTTGCGTTGCTCCTCGCCGCATCGCTGGCAGGGTGCTCGTTGCCACCTTCCATTCCGGTTCTGGGTGCCTATTTCCCCGGTTGGCTCTTTTGCCTCGTGGGGGCGCTCGTGCTCACGGTCATGATGCGCGCGCTGCTGATGCGCCTGAATCTGGAGCGGCTCGTTGGGTCGCCAGTCGTCCTGTATTCCGCATTGTATGGCTTGTTTTCCCTGCTCCTGTGGGTGTCGTTTTTTTAGTATCTCTTAAAGGAATACGGTTATGGCCGGTTCATCCAATGAAAAGCAGAACAGGAAGTGGCCAGCCCTCGCTCTTGCTCTCCTGGCGCTGCTCCTTGGCATTTACGTGATATTTCGCCTGGATACGGCTCCGCGCACGGACGACGCCTATGTGTCGGCCGATACGATCGACGTAGCCCCCGAGGTGAGTGGCCGTATTGTCGAGCTCGCCGTCAAGGACAATCAACGGGTTAAAAAGGGCGATGTGCTGTTTCGCATCGATCCTCGTACCTTCGAGAATGATCTGGCGCGATCCAACGCTTCGCTGGTTGCGCTCGACAAGCAAATCGAAACGGCCCGCAGAACGGTGAAGTCTCAGGAATACGCAGCCGAATCCGCGCGCGCCAAGGTGGAAAGCGCGCGAGCAACCGCCGCCAAGGCCGCGCAGACGTTCAAGCGTACCGAGCCGTTGCTGGCGCCCGGCTATGTGTCCAGCGAAGACCTGGACCAGGCGCGCACCGCAACGCGTACGGCCCAGGCCGATCTGGCGTCGGCCGAACAGCAGGCGCGCGAGGCTGAGGCCGCGGTGACGAGCGTCGAGGCCCTCGTGGCCCAGCGTGACGTCGTTCAGACCGAAATTGCCCTCGCGCAACTGCATCTGGATCAGGCGACGGTGCGCGCACCGTTCGACGGCCGGGTCGTGTCGCTGAAGACCGCCGTTGGGGAGTTCGCCTCGGCGCAGAAGGCCATCTTCACGCTCATCGACACGGGACACTGGTACGTGATGGCGAATTTTCGCGAAACAGAGCTGAAAGGCATTCGTCCCGGCATGGCGGCGACCGTCTATTTGATGAACGATTCGACCAGGCGTTTTCACGGCAAGGTCGACTCGGTTGGCTACGGTGTACTCCCCGACGACGGCGGAAGTGTGGTGGATGGCTTGCCCAAGGTGCAGCGCACGATCAACTGGGTGCGGGTTGCGCAGCGTTTTCCCGTCAAGATCCGCGTCGACAATGCCGATCCGGAGGCGTTTCGCATAGGCGCGTCGGCGGTCGCTCTGCTCGAGCACGCGCAAAGCGCCGGGACGAAGAAGGGGAGTTAGTTGCCATGACGACAACCGGGCCTTTCTCCGGAGAGTTATCGACGATCACGCGCTTTTTCAAGCTGGAGCTGGCCGACTATCCCGGTCGCATGGCGTGGACATTGCGTCTGCTGCTTATCGGCTTGCTTCTCGTTCTGATCTCGATGACATTGGGTGTGCCCTATCTGGTCTTGTCGATTGGGGCTGTCGCTTTCAACGTGGTGCAGCCCAACGTCGTGCTGACGCGGCTTGTCGGCATGACGTTCGTGATATCGACGTTTGTTGTCGTCGCGACCATTCTTCTGGTGCTCAAATTTGCATACGGATATCCGATGGTGCGCATTGTCGTGTCGTCGCTCATCTTTCTGGCATGCATGTACCTGATGCGCGTTCACAAGCTGGGGATTGTGTTTTTTGCGGTCGCGGTGGCCGTGCTCATCGGCCAGACCACTCCAGACTCGCTCGATTATCCGGAGATCGCCGTTCGCAGCTCAATGTGGATGGGCATGTCGTTTCTCTATCCGGTGATCGTCATCTGGATTGTCTATGGCTGGTTTTTTCCCGCGGAGCCCCTGCGCCAATTGCAGGAGGAGGTTGGTCGGCAGGTATCGGATATCGCCGCACGCCTTGAGCGGGGCGCAACCCCGGAGGGCGGCACGACCGCGCTGACTCAAGGCAATCTGGACGCGGCAGCCGGGAGGTTGCAGAAACTGCATGGGTTTGCCGCCATGCGCAGTGCCCGCTATCGGTCGGCGCAAGCTTACTGGAAAGTCTGCATTGATGCGGTGTCCTACATGCATGGCGTGGTATGCAGTGCTTCCGGAGTGAATGAACTGGGTTCCAGCGATCACGCACGCCGTTTGCTGGCCGGTTTGCGAGATCAGGTCGAGGCCTTGAACCGATCCTTTATCGACCTGACGCCGTATCGGTCCGACTGGAAGCCGACGGCAGAGGAAGCCGACCAGTACGAGCAACTCGGTTTGGGCGGCGTCTGCAGAGCGCTGCAGGAGCTGGCGCGTCTCGACCCGGCGCAGTTGACCATGCCGCCAGCCAGGAAAGGCGGCATGTTCGTGCCCGATGCGTTCACCAATCCGGCTTACCTTCGCTTTGCCCTGAAGACGCTACTCGCAAGCCTGATTTGCTATGTGTTCTATCACAGCGTTGATTGGGACGGTATTCACACCAGCATGATCACCTGCGGTCTGGTCGCCAATCCTACTCAAGGCGCGACTTCCCGAAAGCTCATACTGCGCTTCGGTGGCGCGCTCATGGGCGGGGCTTTGGCGCTGCTGTGCAGCGTGACCGTCCTTCCCCGGATAGACGACATCGTGAGCCTCCTTTTGATGGCGGCGCCTGTGTTCTTTGTCGGTGCGTGGATCGCTGCGGGTTCCGAGCGCTCGTCATACATCGGCATACAGATGGTGGCGACGTTCTGCATCGCGGTCATGGCGGATCAAGGTCCCAATGTCGATCTCACCGAAATTCGGGACCGTGCCATGGGCATCTGGATTGGTACGGCAGTCTCGGCAGTGGTGTACACCATGCTCTGGCCGGAAAGCGAAGCCGGCACGCTCCGCCAGAAACTGGTCGATCTCGTCAGGCAGCTCGGCCGGCTCGTGGCCCAGCCCATTAAAGGCGCAGCCGACGAACAGTTGCACTATCTGCAGCAGAGGGAGGCTTGCCATATGGCGATCGTGGCCTGCGAGGAGACGCGTAATCGCGTGTTTCTCGAGGACACGCGGCCGCATGGCGAGCGACGAGCGTTGCTGGAGAACGGCGACCAGGTGCTCGAGCAAAGCCGCGCCATGCTCCAGTCGTGGGACGCGTTGCGAGACGGTCTTGCAGCGCAGCGGGAGGGGGATGCCACCCAGCGCAATTCGACAGCCTGGCAGGAGAGGGTACAGGCGCGGCTGCAGCGCTATGCCGAGGGGATGGCGGGCGAACCGGCAGAAGCCACGCATGTCCTGTTCGGCCGCGATGACGCCATCGAGGTTCCGCGTCTCGCCGCGAAAGCGGAGCGACTCATGGACGATATTCGCGATCTGCCGGAATGGGGTGGACCTCAAACCGGCGCGCCGCTCATTTATATGCCGGGTAAGTAAAGGTGTCGTGTAATGACGTTTAAAAGAAAAGCTCTGCGCATTTCCGGCGCCTTCCTCATCACGGGGCTGATGTCGAGTTGCGCGTTAATCCATCACGACACGGCGCCACACGCGCAAATCGCCGCAAAGGACATCAAGCTGGCCAGCGACATTCATCTCGCGAGTGACGGATGGCCCGACGCGCAATGGTGGACACGCTTCAACGATCCGCAGCTCGACGCTCTCATTGAACGAGCGTTGGCCGGCTCGCCAACCATGGCTACGGCCCGATTGCGTGTGACGCAAGCCCAGGCGCAGGTTGATGAAGTCAGGGCCGAAGGCGGCCCGCAGATCGGCGGTCTGGGCGTCGTGATGCGTGGACGCGGCCCGGCCAGTGGCTTTCTGGTACCGATGAGCCCTTGGTACACCGCAGGTTTGCTCGGCGTATTCGGTACGTGGACTATCGACCTGTGGGGCAAGAATCGGTCGTCTGTCCGGGCCGCGATTGGCGAGGAGAACGCAAGTGTTGCTGAGGCGGCCTCGGCGCAGCTCGGCCTGGCCACTGGCGTCGCCCAGGCCTACTACTCGATGCAGATGAGCTACCGGCAGCTCGATCTTTTCCAGCAATCGAAACAAGTCCTCGAGTTCATCGTGCAGGCGCACCAGGACAAGTATGCGCGCGGCGTCGAGGCGCGAACGTCGTTGCAGTCCGCGCGTGCCCAGTTGCTCGCGCTCGAGCAGCAGGTAACCGCCGCGCGTAGCCAGATTCTGGAAACGCGGGAGGGCATTCGGGCACTGATTGGCGCAGGCGCGGACGACATGCCCGAGATCAAGCCAGCGCCGTTGCCTGAAGCGGTGTTGTCCGGTGTCCCGAGCACGCTGTCTTATGCGTTGCTGGCAAGGCGCGCCGATCTGCAGGCCATGCGTTGGGAGGTGGAGTCGTCGCTCGATCAGGTCGAGGCAGCCAAGGCGGCCTTCTACCCGAGCCTGAATATCTCGGCGTTTTATGGATTGAATGCCATTCCCCTGTCCAAGCTGTTCAAGAGTGCGAGCCAGCAGGTCAATCTGATTCCCGGACTCTATCTGCCGATCTTCGACAGCGGCAGTCTGAATGCGCAATTGCATAGCGCTCGGGCGTCGAGCGACATCAAGATCGAACAGTACAACCAGGCCGTACTCGACGCGGTACGTGACGTCGCGGTGAACGGCAGTCAATTGCAGACGCTGGCCGACAAGCGCAAGTTGCAGGCGGACAAACTGGAAGCCACGCGCTATTCCCAAAGTGCCGCCGAAGCGCGGTACGAGCAGGGATTGGGGAGCCGGCTTGCCGCCATGGAGGCTCGCTTGCCCGTTATCGAGGAACAGGCCAGCTTGCTGTCTATCGACGGACAGTGGGTCAATCAGCAGATCGCCCTGATCAAGGCTTTGGGCGGTGGATATGACGCCGAGGCGCCCGCCAGCCAGGTTGCGCAATGAACTGGCGACATCGAACGGCGTTGGGCCTGCCGTGTCGTGCCTCGACGAGCGGCATGAATCACAGGCAGGTAGAGAGCCTGCTCTAAAAGCGCGCGGGCATAAAAAAACCAGCCAGGGCTTGCGCCCGAGGCTGGTTTGTGCAGCGTGTAGTTTTTAGCTGCGCGGTCTCGCTCGCTTCGCCGGAATGGCTCGTCAGCCAGTTCCGGCGCCGGGCCGAAGCCCGGACTAAAGCGTTGCTTAGAACTTGTGGCGGATGCCCAGGCTGACCAGGGTCTGCGAGCTCGAAGCCGAGTTGTAGCCGTACGAACCGATCGATGCAGTGGCTGCCGTGCCTGCCGGTGCGCCCGGTTGCTGGCCGTTGGCGTGTTGCCATGCTGCGACGCCGTAGAAGTCGGTGCGCTTCGACAGGTTGTAGTCCGCGCCGATCGAAATCTGGTTGTACGTGTTCGACGACTCGCCAGCGCCGTGCGTCCAGGTGTAGCCGAGGCCGAGCAGCAGGGCCGGGTTCAGCTGGTAGCCGAAGAAGCCAGCAGCGACGTTGTAACGCTGGGTCGAATCGAACGTCGAGAAGCCGTCAGGACGGACTTGAACGTTGCTGTAACGTGCGCCGAACGTGAACGGGCCTGCAACGTATTGCGCAGCGATCGCAGCGGTGCCAACCGACTTCGCCGATGCGTAGGCGCCGTTGATATCGCTGTCGAACATGGCGCCCGAGGTTGCGCCGCTTGCCCAGCCCACCGAGGGCACGCCGTTGCTCGTCGTCGTACGCGCAGCGAGCGACGAAGCGTTGTCCATGCGGAAGTAGCCAGCGGCGACGTTGAACGAGCCGACGCCGTACGTAGCAGCCGCGCCCCAGCTCTGACCCGAACCGGTCGAGCCAGCCACGCCGCCCAGTGCGTACATGCCTTCGAACTGGAAGCCTTGCAGGTTCGGCGAAACGTACTTGATGCCGCTGTTCGTGCGCGAGCTGTTGTCGTTGTTGTCGACGTCGCCCGGGGTTGCGAACGTGCTGCCGAAGTAGTTGTCAGCCGTCAGCGGCTGAACCATGTCGACCAGCGGGTCGTACTGGCGGCCAAGCGTGAACGTACCGTATTGCTCGTGCGTCAGGCCAACGAATGCCTGGCGGCCGAACATCAGGCCACCTTGACCGAGCTTGCCGGTGTTGATGTCAAAGCCGTTTTCCAATTGGAAAATTGCCTTCAGGCCGCCGCCCAGATCTTCCGTACCCTTCAGGCCGAAACGGTTACCCGAGATGTTGCCGCCGAAGAGGGAGACCAGATTGGAATTCTTGCCGTTGGCGTCCTGGACGTTGTTGGCCCACTGGATCGATTCGTCGATCACACCATAGAGGGTCACGCTGCTTTGAGCGTGCGCGGTGCCAGCAGCGGCCAAGAGGGCCAGCGAGAGGGTCGAGAGAGCGACTCGTTTCATTCTGTTTTCTCCACGCAGAAATTGTGTAGTTGTTGCGCGATGGAGAATAACGCAGCAGGTCAGGCGACCTGAACTGAAAAAATAAAGTTTGTCGCAAAAACCTGACACCGGCCAGAATCCCTTGTCAGACGGGGGCTGCGTCGATTATGCCGATTTCAGAAATATTGGATTGTTGACCGAGCATTATTGTCGTTTTTGATAAAAGTTCCGTAAACGACTGTTATTTTTTTGGCTTGCTGCGACCATTGGAAGCAGCCTCGATTGGCCCGGCTTCGTGAGGGTGACGGCGCCTGCCAACGGCCGTCATGGCGAGCGCCGCGCTCGCGGCGAACAGCACCGAACTCCACGGATGGCGCTTCACATAGCGGTCGGCGGCGGCCACCGTGCGGCCCGCCTGGACCAGCGTGAGCGCAGCCGCGTAGGTGGCGCTGTCCTCCATGCGCACGACCGAACGGCGAATCTGCAGCCCCGACTTCATCGTCCCGAACGCTCCGCCACGCGCACTCGCGAGCCCTACCGCGCCGAGCGGAGTTTCCGATAGTGTCGATTTGTCTGCCGCAACGGCCGCCGCCAGGGCCGCGGGCATTGCCGTGGCTGCTGGACTGCCGTTTCCGATCGGCACGGCCAACGGCTGCGGGGCCGCGGCAGAACGGTCCGCCTGCTTCGTGTCGTGGCGCGCGACGATGGTGGAGGCGGCGAGCACCGAGGCCAGCTTGGCGCGGCTGCCAGGCGGTGTTTCCTCAAGGAAACCCCACGCGCCGCGCGGGTCGTGCAGGCGACCGCGCGCCGCCGAGAATTCGGCGCCGAGCAGCAGCACTGCCGCCGAAAAATAGAGCCACATGAGCAGCACCGCTAGCGAGCCGGCGGCGCCGAACGCCGTTGCCATGCCCGCGTGCGCGAGATAGAGCGCAAACAGCTTCTTGCCCGCCGAGAACAGCACGGCAGCGACGATGCCGCCCACCATTGCGTCGCGCCAGCGCACGTCGGCGTCGGGCAGGAAGCGCAGCAGGGCGCCGAATGCGACGGCCAGCACCACGAGGCCCACCCCCAGTTGCATCAGGTTGCCGATGATCACATAAGGAGAATTGCCCCAGAGCCACTGGCCGACGAAGGTGATGGCCGTGTCGAGCACGAGCGAGACGATCAGCAGGAACGCGACGCCCAGCACGAGGCTGAATGAAATGAGGCGCACGCGCACGAGCGCCAGCACGCTGGAGGGGCGCTGCCCGTCCGGCGGCCAGACGATATTCAGCGCGGAATTGAGCGACGAGAAGGTTGCGGACGCGCCGATCACGAGCAAGCTGAGCGAGATGATCGCCGCGACACCGCCCTTGCCGCCCGCGCGGTGCGCGTTCTGCACGATGGTGGTGATGCCGGCGGCCGCGTCGTTACCGAGCACATTGTGGACCTGGCGGAAGAGTTCGCCGCGTGCGGCGTCGTCGCCGAAGAACCAGCCGGCTACGGCAATCACCATGACGAGCGTGGGCGCGAGCGAAAACGCCGAATAAAACGCGATACTCGCCGCGAGCGACGGGCACCGGTTGGCAATGAACTGGCGCAGCGCGCCCACCACCCACGACGCTTCCTTGCGTGCGGCATGCTGCAGTCGTTCGGAGGAAAGCGTTGACATGAGGGAGCGCCCCGAAGTGGTTCTTCCGTGGTTCGTTTCGTCACACACCTGGCTCATTCGCCATCCAATATTAGCAAGCGTGGTTCCCGGGCGGCCTCGCGCTGTACGCGTGCAAAGCTCGCGAACATCCAGCGCGATCCGTCGCCCAAAACGTCTTATACTGAAAAAACCCACAACCAGGCCGAGGACGAATCATGCTGCAGATGTCCCGGCGTCAGTTTCTCAAGGTCACGGCAACGTCGCTGGCGGGTTCCAGCCTCGCGCTGATGGGTTTCGCGCCCGACAACGCGCTTGCCGAGGTTCGACAATACAAACTGGCGCGCACCACTGAAACCCGCAATACCTGCCCGTACTGCTCGGTCGGTTGCGGGATCCTCATGTACGGTCTCGGCGATGGCGCGAAGAACGCGACGGCGAGCATCATCCACATCGAAGGCGATCCGGATCACCCCGTCAATCGCGGCACGCTGTGCCCGAAGGGCGCGAGCCTCATCGACTTCATCCACAGCGAGAGCCGCCTGAAGTACCCCGAGTATCGAGCGGCGGGTTCGAACGAGTGGAAACGTATCTCGTGGGACGAGGCGCTCGACCGCGTTGCGAAGCTGCTGAAGGAAGATCGCGACGCGAACTTCGTCGAGAAAACGGCGGACGGCAAGACCGTGAACCGCTGGCTGACCACCGGAATGCTGGCGGCATCGGCGGGCAGCAACGAAGTCGGCTATCTCACGCACAAAGTGGCCCGCAGCATGGGCCTGCTCGCATTCGACAACCAGGCGCGTGTCTGACACGGCCCGACGGTGGCAGGTCTTGCCCCGACGTTTGGCCGTGGAGCGATGACGAACCATTGGGTCGACATTCGCAATGCGGACGTGATTCTGGTGATGGGCGGCAATGCGGCCGAGGCGCACCCGTGCGGCTTCAAGTGGGTCACGGAGGCGAAGGCGCACCGCAAGGCGCGGCTCATCGTGGTGGACCCGCGTTTCAATCGCACGGCATCGGTCGCGGACTTCTACGCGCCGATCCGCACCGGCACGGACATCGCGTTCCTTGGCGCCGTGATCAACTATTTGCTCACGAACGACAAGATCCAGCACGAGTACGTGAAGAACTACACCGACTTCTCGTTCATCGTGCGCGAGGATTTCGCGTTCAACGACGGCATTTTCTCGGGCTACGATCCGCAGAAGCATGCGTACCCGGACAAGTCGTCGTGGAACTACGAGATCGGCGACGACGGTTTCGTGAAGACTGACGACACGCTGCAGAACCCGCGTTGCGTGTACCAGTTGCTCAAGCAGCATTACTCGCGCTACACCGCCGACATGGTCGAGAAGGTGTGCGGCACGCCGAAGGACAAATTCCTCAAGGTGTGCGAAATGCTTGCGAGCACGGCCGAGCCGGGCCGCGCGTGCACGATCCTGTATGCGCTCGGCTGGACCCATCACTCGATCGGCGCGCAGATGATCCGCACCGGCGCGATGGTGCAGCTGCTGCTCGGCAACATCGGCATTGCGGGCGGCGGCATGAATGCGCTGCGCGGCCACTCGAATATTCAGGGGCTCACGGATCTCGGGCTGATGTCGAACCTGCTGCCGGGCTACATGACGCTGCCGTTCGAAGCGGAGCAGGACTACGACGACTACATCAAGAAGCGCGCTTCGCAGCCGATGCGGCCGAACCAGCTCAGCTACTGGCAGCACTATGGCGCGTTCTTCGTGAGCTTCATGAAGTCGTGGTGGGGCGCCGCGGCCACGAAGGACAACAACTGGGGCTACGACTGGCTGCCGAAGCTCGACAAGCCCTACGACCTGCTGCAGACCATCGAGCTGATGAATCAGGGCAAGGTCAACGGTTATATCTGCCAGGGCTTCAACGTCATCGCATCGGCGCCGGACAAGGCCAAGACGCTTTCGGCGCTCGGCAAGCTCAAGTGGCTCGTGATCATGGACCCGCTCGCCACCGAGACTTCCGAGTTCTGGAAGAAGTTCGGCGACTATAACGATGTCGATTCCGCCTCGATCCAGACTGAGGTGTTCCGCCTGCCAACCACGTGCTTCGCCGAGGAGTATGGCTCACTCGTGAGTTCGAGTCGCGTGCTGCAGTGGCACTGGAAAGGCGCGGAGCCGCCGGGCGAGGCGCGCAGCGATCTCGAGATCATGTCGGGCCTGTTCCTGCGCATCCGCGCGGCGTACCAGAAGGACGGCGGCAAGCTGCCCGATCCGATCGTCAAGCTCGACTGGCCGTACTCGGATCCTGCCAGCCCCACGCCGGAAGAACTCGCGAAGGAGTACAACGGACGTGCGCTCGCCGACCAGACCGATGCGAAGGACCCCACCAAGGTGCTCGTGAAGAAGGGCGAGCAGCTTGCGGGCTTCGCCCAACTAAAAGACGATGGCACGACGTCGAGCGGCTGCTGGATCTTTTGCGGCGCGTGGACCCAGGCGGGCAACCAGATGGGCCGGCGCGACAATTCGGACCCAACGGGCATTGGCCAGACGCTGAACTGGGCCTGGGCGTGGCCGGTGAACCGGCGCGTGCTCTACAACCGCGCCTCGTGCGATACGGCGGGCAAGCCTTTCGATCCCACCCGCAAGCTGATCGGCTGGAACGGCAGCGCCTGGACGGGCGCGGACATCCCCGACTTCAAGGTCGACGAATCGCCGGATCAGGGCATGGGGCCGTTCATCATGAACCCGGAGGGCGTAGCGCGCTTTTTCGCTCGCGACGGCATGAACGAGGGCCCATTCCCCGAGCACTACGAACCATTCGAGAATCCGCTCGGCTATAACCCGTTCCATCCGAACAACCCGCTCGCCACGAACAACCCGGCGGCGCGCGTGTTCCCCGACGACCGCAAGACATTCGGGACCGTGCAGCAGTTCCCGCATGTGGCGACCACGTATCGGCTTACCGAGCACTTCCACTTCTGGACCAAGCATGCGCGGTTGAACGCGATCATCCAGCCGCAGCAGTTCGTCGAGATCGGCGAGGCGCTGGCGAAGGAGGTGGGCGTGGTGGCGGGCGACCGCGTGAAAGTGTCGAGCAATCGCGGCTATCTGATCGCCGTGGCCGTGGTGACCAAGCGCATCAAGCCGCTCACGATCGAGGGCAAGACCGTGCATACCGTTGGCGTGCCGCTGCACTGGGGCTTCAAGGGGCTCACGAAACCGGGCTATCTGACGAATACGCTTACGCCACCCGTGGGCGACGGCAATTCGCAGACGCCCGAGTTCAAGTCGTTCCTCGTGAAGGTCGAAAAGGCATAGGGGGCGCGAACCATGGCATTTCAATCACTCGACGTCAGACGCATTTCCGCCACGACTACGCCCCCACCCGGCGTGCGCGAGCCGGTCACGGGCACGGTCGCGAAGCTCATCGACGTGACCAAGTGCATCGGCTGCAAGGCGTGCCAGACCGCGTGCATGGAATGGAACGACCTGCGCGACGAGATCGGCGTCAATACCGGCGTCTACGACAATCCGCACGACCTTAGCGAGCATTCGTGGACCGTGATGCGCTTCGCGGAATACGAGAACCCGAATGGCAACCTCGAATGGCTGATCCGCAAGGACGGCTGCATGCATTGCGACGATCCGGGCTGTTTGAAGGCGTGCCCGTCGCCGGGCGCGATCGTGCAGTACACGAACGGCATCGTCGATTTCCACGAGGAAAACTGCATCGGCTGCGGCTATTGCATCACGGGCTGTCCATTCAATATTCCACGTCTCTCGAAGACCGAGCACCGCGTGTACAAATGCACGCTTTGCTCGGACCGCGTGGCCGTGGGGCAGGAGCCGGCCTGCGTGAAGACCTGCCCGACCGGCGCGATCGTGTTCGGCACCAAGGAAGACATGAAGCAGCACGCGGCCGAGCGCATCGTCGACCTCAAGGAGCGCGGCTTCGAAAACGCGGGGCTTTACGACCCGCAAGGCGTGGGCGGCACGCACGTGATGTACGTGCTGCATCACGCAGATCAGCCCTCGCTCTATCACGGCCTGCCCGACAACCCGCGCATCAGCCCGATGGTGCGGCTCTGGAAGGGCATCGCCAAACCGGTCGCACTCGGCATCATGGCGCTCACGGCGCTGGCCGGCTTCTTCCATTACACGCGCATCGGCCCGAACGAAGTGACGGCGGAAGACGAAGCCGCCGCGCGCGACGAGGCGCGGCGCATCCGTGGCGAACCACCCGAGGAGCGCAACGATGAAAGACGATGAACCGCAACTGATCGAGCGCTACACGCCCAACGAGCGCAGCAACCACTGGATCACCGCGATCTGCTTCATTTTGCTCGCGATCTCGGGGCTCGCGATGTTTCATCCGGCCATGTCGTGGCTTTATGCGGTGCTCGGCGGCGGCCAGTGGACGCGCATTTTGCATCCGTTCATCGGCGTCGTGATGTTCGTCTCGTTCCTGATCCTGGCGCTGCGTTTCTGGCACCACAACTATCTGGACAAAGACGACATCCAGTGGATGAAGCAGATGGGCGACGTGCTCAACAACCGCGAAGACCGGCTGCCCGAGATCGGCCGATACAATGCGGGACAGAAGCTGTTATTCTTTACGATGGTGGTTTGCCTCGTGCTGTTGCTCTTGAGCGGCATCGTGATCTGGCGGCGGTATTTCTCGTTCTATTTCCCGATCGAGATTATCCGGCTCTCTTCAGTGGTGCATGCGGTCGCGGCGTTCGTGCTGATATGCGGCATCATCGTCCATATTTATGCCGCGCTATGGGTGAAGGGATCGATCGGCGCCATGACGCGCGGTTACGTCACCTGGGGCTGGGCGAGAAAGCATCATCCGCGCTGGTTCCGCGAGAGCATCAAGTAACGCACAGGCTGCGCGCCGCCTGCCGTCAAGGCAGGCGCGGCGCGAGCGGCAAACCGCCGGCGCCCGCAAGGGCACGGCGGTTTTTTCTTGGTGAAGCCGTTCTGGAGCAGACCCGTCGTGACGCAACGCATTCTCGACCCGCAGCAAATCGAATCGCTCGACCCAACGGCCATTCCGCGCATCCGTCTGCCCGAGCGCTTCGCCTTTTTCAGCACGCGCGCCGTGCGCCTGCGGCATCTCGCGGACCACAATCCGATTGGCGGCTATGTGCGATTGATGGCGGCGCTCGTCGACGCGCAGCAGGAGGCGCTCGAACAGTGCAGCGCGGCCATGCCTTCGCGCGAAGCTATTGTGAACGCGCAGCATCACTGCATGCCGATCCTGCCGGCGCTTTCGGGCGAGCGTGATCCGCAATGGCGCGCGGTGCTATACCGTCTCGCCGATCGCGTTGAAGCCGCGGGCGCCGTCGCGCCTGCGCTCGCAAAAGTGCTCGCCGAACTGCGCGCCATGAATCAAACGCAACTCGACGCCCAGGCCGACGCGGTTCTCGCGCAGCGCTACACCGAAGTCGCGCCCGCCACCGCGCCGTTCATCATGGCCGCGCTGCAGGTGGTGTGGACCGACCTCGCGAGCCGCATCGACGTGCGGGACATTCCCTATGTCGACACACCGGGCGTATGCCCCGTGTGCGGCTCGCCGCCCGTTGCCAGCATCGTGCGCATTGGCGGCGCGTATCAGGGCTATCGGTATGTGCAATGCGGCCTGTGCGGCACCGAGGCGCACGTGGTGCGCGTGAAGTGCACCAACTGCGACTCGACCAAGGGCATTGCGTATCACGGTATCGAAGGCGGCAATGCCGCACTCAAGGCCGAATCGTGCGACGAGTGCCAGACGTACCGGAAGATCGGCTATCAGGAGAAGGATCTCGACTTCGAGCCGCTCGCCGACGACCTCGCTAGCCTCACGCTCGATTTGCTGATGAGCGACGCGGGCTACCGCCGCGCGAGCCCGAATCCGCTGCTATGGCCCGAAGTGCCTGCCGACCAGTAAAGGAGTCGCGCACACCATGAGTGAAACCGTGGGACAAGCAGCGGAGCACGATGCACGCACGCTCAATGCGCTGCTCGCAACCATGCCGGCGGTCGAGCGGGTGATCGCCTCGGAGCAGGCGCAGCCGCTGATCGCACAATACGGACGCACCCAGGTGCTGGACGCGATACGCGCCACGCAGGACGCCTGGCGTCTTGACGCGCGAGCCGGTGTATTGACGAATGAAGACAAGGATACCGAACCGTTTTCGCTAGAGCGCATCATTGCGGCCACCTCGCGGCGGTTGACCGAACGCACGCAAAGCCGCCTGCGTCCGGTCTTCAATCTCACGGGCACGGTGCTCCACACGAATCTCGGCCGCGCACTGCTCCCCGACGAGGCAGTAAAAGCCGTGGTGCAGGCGCTCACGCAACCCGCGAACCTCGAATTCGATCTTGCGAGCGGCAAGCGCGGCGACCGCGACGATCTGATTGACTCGCTCATCTGTGAACTGACGGGCGCCGAGGCCGCGACTGTCGTCAACAACAACGCGGCGGCGGTGCTGCTGTTGTTGAGCGCACTGGCCAATCGCAAGGAGGTCGTCGTTTCGCGTGGCGAACTGGTCGAGATTGGCGGCGCGTTTCGCATTCCCGACATCATGAGCCGGGCGGGCGCACGGCTGCGCGAGATTGGCACGACGAACCGGACGCATCTCAAGGACTATGAAGCCGCGATCAACGTGCGCACGGCGCTGCTGATGAAGGTGCATTGCAGTAACTATGCGATCAGTGGCTTTACGAAGAGCGTCGAACTCGATGAACTCGCGCCGCTGGCGCGGCAGCATGGCTTGCCGATAGCGGTCGACCTGGGCAGCGGGACGCTTGTCGATCTCGCACAGTGGGGCTTACCCGCCGAGCCCACCGTGCGCGCGACCGTGGAAGCGGGCGCGGACCTCGTGACCTTCAGCGGCGACAAACTGCTGGGCGGCCCTCAGGCGGGGCTGATCGTCGGACGCAAAGAGCTTATTGCGAAGATCAAGAAGCACCCGCTCAAGCGCGCGTTGCGGGTGGGTAAGCTCACGCTCGCCGCGCTCGAACCGGTTTTGAGGCTCTATCAGGCGCCTGAATTCTTGCACGAGCGGCTGACTACGCTGCGCCTGCTCACACGTCCCGCCGCGCAAATGCAGGAGGCCGCGCAGCGCGCGCTGCCCGCGCTGCAGCGTGCGGTTGGCGACGCGTATGCCGCGAGCGTCGAGCCGATGTTCAGCCAGATCGGCAGCGGCGCGTTGCCCGTGGACGTGCTGCCGAGCAGCGGGCTCGTCGTGCGCCATGCGGGCAAGGGCGGCAGTGGCCGCGCGCTGCTCAAGCTCGAACGCGCCTTGCGCGAACTGCCTCGGCCCGTGATCGGCCGCATTGCCGACGACGCCCTGCATCTGGACCTGCGCTGCCTCGAACCGGCGGACGAAGCGGCGTTCGTTGCGCACCTCGCGGAGCTGCGCCTGTGATTGTCGGCACGGCGGGGCACATCGACCACGGCAAGACCACGCTGGTCCGTGCGTTGACCGGCGTCGACACCGACCGCCTGAAGGAAGAGAAGGCGCGCGGCATTTCGATCGAGCTGGGTTACGCGTACCTGCCGCTCGCCAATGGCGACGTGCTTGGCTTCATCGACGTGCCTGGCCACGAAAAGCTCGTGCATACGATGGCGGCGGGTGCATGCGGTATCGACTTCGCCTTGCTCGTGATTGCCGCCGACGACGGCGTGATGCCGCAAACGCGCGAGCATCTCGCCATTCTGCAACTGCTGGGTGTGCAGCAAGGCGCCATTGCGTTGACCAAAACCGATCGCGTGGATGCGGCGCGGCTCGACGCGGTGCGCGCCGAAATCGCCGCGTGGCTCGCTAACACGATGTTTGCGGGCGCACCGGTCTTCGAGACGAACGCAGCGCAGCCGCACGACGAAGGCGTCGCGCGCCTCGACGCCTGGCTGCGCGAGCGCGCGAGTACGTGGCGCGCGCGACGAGACGATGGCCTTTTTCGCCTGGCGGTGGATCGCGTCTTTACGCTGGCGGGCCAAGGGACGGTGGTGACGGGCACGGTATTCGCCGGGTGCGTACGAGCCGGCGACACGCTCATGCTTGCACCCGCCGGCACGCCCGCGCGCGTACGCGGCCTGCACGCGCAGAATCGTGCGGTACAGGCCGGTGACGCGGGCCGCGCCGGCCAGCGTTGCGCGCTGAATCTCGCGGGCATCGACAAGGAGCAGATCACGCGCGGCGACTGGATCGTCGATGCGCGTCTCGCTGAGCCTGCCATGCGGCTCGACGTCGAACTGCGCTTGCTCGACGATGCAGACGTGACGTTGCAGCACTGGTCGCCGCTTCATGTGCACCTGGGCACGACGCATCGTGTTGCAAACGTCGCGCTGCTCGAAGGCGAAACGCTCGCACCGGGTGCAGTCGCCCGCGTGCAACTCGTTTTCGACGCACCGTTGCACGCGCTGCCGGGAGACCGGTTTATTGTTCGCAACGCGCAGGCAAACCACACCATAGGTGGCGGCCGCGTGCTCGATCCATTCGGCCCGTCGCGCCGGCGCAGAACGGCCGAACGACGCGCATGGCTCGACGCGTTGCGCACGTGGCTCGACGAAGCGAACCTCGCGCCGCTAATCGAAGAAGCGCCGCGCGGCATTGCGCGCGCGACGTTGGCCCAGTTGACCGGATACGACGATGCCGCGCTGGCATTGCCCGCCGATGCGATTTCAATCGCACCGCAAGGGCGCGACGACGAAGGCGCGGTGATCGCGCGTGCGCACTGGGTGAAGCTCGCCGAGCGCATTGTCGAAGCACTCGGAGAGTTTCATGCACGCTCGCCCGACGAGCAGGGGCCGGACGCGGCGCGTTTGCGGCGCATGGCGGCGCCGCTTGTGAGCGATGCGGTGTGGCGCGCCGCGATCGAAGCGCTCGAAAGCGAGGGGCGCGTGGCGCGCAGTGGCCCGTGGCTGCATTTGCCTTCGCATGCGGTAACGCTCGACGCCGACGACGAAGCGCTCGCGGCACGCCTCATGCCTTTGCTTGCGCAAGGGCGTTTCGATCCGCCGTGGGTGCGGGACCTCGCGCGCGAGACGGGTCAGCCGGAGGAGAAGGTGCGTGCGTTGCTGCGCAAGCTCGCACGCCTTGGTGTGGTGTATCAGGTCGTGCGCGATCTCTTTTACGATCGGGACGTGGTGCAGACGCTCGCTCGCGCCGTGGCGCAGATTGCGGCGGAGCAGGGCGGTGCCGTCAACGCTGCGGCGTTTCGCGACGCCACGGCGTTGGGCCGCAAACGGGCGATCCAGATTCTGGAGTACTTCGACCGCGTTGGATATACTCGCTTTCAGCGCGACACGCATCTGTTACGGCACGATAGCCGGATGCGAGAGTGGTTGTAGGCACATCGATGTGTGCTTTCGATTGCAGTTGCGGTTGAGGTTGGGTTCGACGAAGGAAGGCATTCGTATCCGGTGGTACGGCCGGGCTTCAAACCCGGTTGGGGGCGTCAGCCGCTCCCGGGTCGGTTCGACTCCGGCTGCCTTCCGCCAGTTCACGCTGTGGGGCCTAAAGCTGCTCCTGTAGAGTTCACCAATTAATGTCGTTTACGACACGAATTGGTTGTTTTGGAGCTAGCCCGATTTTTCGACAATGGGCTTCCTTGATTTTCGTCGAGTCTCCCGCGCGATAGGTTTGCAAGTGCCAATGCTTTCCTGTGGAACTTGCCAAGTTCAAAAGCGCTATCCGGGTACTCCCTGAACACGTCACGTTTGGCGCACAGATTTGCGGCGTGTGTCCAAGTCGTAAGTACCTGTCCTCGAAGGTGGGCCCGTTCCGATTGCGTTGTCGTGGCTGCTGTTCTTCGCAAGCGGCGTGCTGACAGGCATGTGGGCCTACGTGCCGGCCGTTGCCCCTTCGCCGGTCAGTATCGGCGCAACGAGCGGGCTCGTCACGCAGTTCACCCTGCTCGGCGTGCTGCTGAGCGGACCGATCTTCTTATCGGTGCTCTCCGCGCCTACGTCCACCCCGATCGTGATCGTGCTGCTCGTGGCAACCGTGCTATGCGCGTCGCGGTTGCCGATCGTGGCGCGCGTCCCGGTACCGCGCTGGCCGAGCGAAGCGCCCGAACAGGCTGCGGCGCTCGCCGTGAGGCACACAGGTAAGCGAATCGCGCCGACGCCGCTTGACGGTGAAATTGGTTTCCTTTAGCCGGACAAAGGCAGTCTGTCGACGAAGATTTCGCGCATGCTGCGTGACAGGCCGCCGCCATTCGGCGCGACAGCACTACAACAAAGCCTGGAGTCATCTTGAAGACGTTGAACGTCGATGTTTTTGTCGTGGGAGCGGGTCCGACCGGTCTTGCATGCGCTGCGCTGCTCGCGAAACAGGGTGTGAAGGTGCTCGCGATGACCCGCTATTCGGGGTTGGCCAGTTCCGCAAGCTCTTCATCCCGCCGGACGTCGTGCGGATAGGGCTGGGGCTCGAAGCGAACGACGTGTATGGAGAGTGGGCGCAGCTCAGCGGGATTGGCGATTCGGGGTGTCTGCTCGTGCGGCCGGACCGGCATATCGCTTTCCTCTCGGCAGGCAGGGTCGATGATCCTGAATCGACTCTTGAATCGGTGCTCAAGCAAATTCTCGCGCTGTGAGCCCCGATTTTGGCGCTGAGGGCCGGTGCCGGACGTCAGGCAGTGCACCGGACGAATCGTGAAGTTTCAAATAACAACGTCCGCACGGCGCGCTTTTCTGGCCTGCGTCGTGCGGCTCCCTTAGCGAACCCACGTTGAGGGCTAATCTGGAGATCGGAATGACCCGCATTCTTTCGCGTATGCTTGTTGCGGCCTCGCTTGCTGCATTTGCCGCAGGGTCTGCGCCCGCAGTATTCGCCGCCGGCGCGCCCGCCGTTAGCTGGGTCGTGCAAGACAAGGTCTCGGGGCAGGTTATCGAAATCGCGAAGCCCACGGGGACGGTGACGTTGGACGGCAATCATCCGTTCGAGGTCCGATTCATCGTGAAGGATCCTGGCCGGAATGGCGAACTGGCCATAGGGGGCAAGGTTGTGGCGCTCCAGTGTCACGGCGATAGTTCGACGGGCAAGGGGATTCACCGCGCTTTGCCACAACGCGTCGTGCCCGTCGTGCAAGGCCAACCGGGCGACATCTCTCTGGCGTTCAACGCGGGTGGCGTCACGCTGTGCCCCGGCGCCGACACGGGCGAGAGCCGCATCGAAGCGGGCAGAATAGTGATCCGCGGTTCAAGGATCGACAAGCGCGATACACGCTATCAAGCGACCGGCACGCTGACGATCAAGCTTGCGCCTGCCACGTCGAAATAAGGAAGGGAGGTGCAATCGCGGTTTCGACGAAGCTCGCCGCTACGATGCACGGCCGGAACCCGGTTGCACATGAGCGATACCCGCCGCGACAGGGGGTGTGCAGTGTGGCCGTCATTGTCCATCGTGTGAAGCCGGCATTTTCACTGGCGCTGGTTGCCTCCATTTGTATGCTCCTTCCAGCTGGGTCCTTGCGCCGCCGAAGGCTTACGTATGCGTTGGCTTGTCGCGTCCGCGTCCGTTGCTTCAGAAGATTTCCGCCTCGCCGCGATAGTCACTGCCTCTCCGTAAATTGAGCATGCTACTGACCTGTCACGCACGTCAGCCGAGTGCCTATTCGGACCCTCGTTTTACGAGGTGACTCTCCACGTCGGCAATGATTTAGTTATACCGAGTAAATGCTGGTTAGATAGTGCTCGATCAATTAGCTAACATACTAGCAAATTCGCGAGATCGCCAGATGCGCCGTAGATCGAGGGCGCTTCAAACAGTACACATCGCACTGATTTGGCGTCGCGCGCAGTGATTGTCCATCGCGCAGAAATCATGACCGCATGGAATCGGCGAGGGCTGGCTTTCATCCCGGAAGTCATGTTCGTATACCGGAAATCCAGCTGCAAGCGAAAAGCATGGCGCGATAATTTTCCAGTCGCGTGAATAGCGACGTCAAATAATCGGAGACATGTATGTCGCTGGAATATACGAGGGCCGCGACTTCGGCCCCAGCCGGAATTGACCCTGAGAAAATCTACGCGAAGGTGTCACGGCGCGTCATGCCGTTTCTCGTGCTTTCGTTCGTCGTGGCTTTTCTCGATCGCGTGAACATCGGCTTCGCGCAGTTGCAGATGAAGCACGACCTAGGCTTTTCCGATGCGGTTTATGGCTTGGCGGCGGGTATCTTCTTCATTGGCTATGTGCTGTTCGAGATACCGAGCAACTTGCTTCTGAACAGGATCGGCGCACGCAAGACCTTCAGCCGCATCATGATCTGCTGGGGACTGGTGTCGATGGGCATGGCGTTCGCGAGGACCCCGGCAACCCTTTACGTGCTGCGCTTCCTGCTCGGTGCTTTCGAAGCCGGATTCTTCCCCGGTATCGTCCTCTATCTCAGCTACTGGTATCCCGCGCGTTATCGGGCCTCCCGCACCTCGTGGATTTTTGCCGCGATGGCTGCGGCCGGCGTGGTTGGCGGACTCCTTGCCGGTATCATCATGACGCGCCTTGCGGGCGCCGCCGGGTTGCACGGCTGGCAGTGGCTGTTCGTGCTCGAAGGCATTCCGGCGGTTGTGCTCGGGGTAGTCGCACTGCTTTGGTTGACGGATTCTCCCGCGTGCGCCACCTGGCTGTCCGACGAAGAGCGTGCCTACCTGCTCGGCGTGCTCGAGTCGGAGCGTGTTGCACGTGAATTCGGCCGCGATACGCGCACTGCCACGCTTGCGGTGCTGTGCAATCCGGTGCTCTACACCATCAGCTTTGTCTATTTCACGGTGTGCAGCGTCACGATGGCGCTCAACTTCTGGTTGCCGACGCTCGTCAAGGAGGCGGGTTCAGGATCGTTGTCCAATACAGGAGTCCTGACTGCGGTGCCGTTCGTGACGGGTGTGTTGGCCATTATCGTGCTTGCGCGTCGGTCGGATCGTCTGCGGGAACGGCGCTGGCACTTCATTGCACCGACCGTGGCCGGCTGTCTGGCGCTCCTCGTGCTGATGTTTTTTAGACAAGATCTGTTGGGAACGATCGTACTGCTATGTATTGCGGTTGCCGGCACGTTTTCCGCACTGCCGGTGTTCTGGGCCATACCCCATGATTATCTGCCGAAGGGCGCGGCCGCTGGAGGCCTCGCGATGGTCAGCTCGCTGGGGTCGCTTGGCGCATTTTTCAGTCCGACGTTGATCGGATGGTCGAGAACATCGACTGGCTCGATGCTGCCGGCCCTGCTGCTCATTGTTTTCCTGTCGCTGGCGGCGTGTGTGCTGGTCTACCGCCTGCCTGGGTCGCGCGGCCGTGGTGAAAACACGGCTGGCACGTCGAATCTCGATGCCCATCAGGGCGTTCATTGAATAAAAACGGAGAAAGAAAGTGTCGCGATTAACGGGTAGCGCTGTCGAATATGCGTTCGATTCAGAGCGTCTGGTTGGTTATCTCAGCCGGAATGGCAATTCGGAGCGGCAGTCGGGCGTTGTGATTGTGCACGACGCATTTGGCGTGAGCGACGCCATGAAGGGTATTGCGGACCGCGTTGCGGCGCTTGGTTATGCGGTGCTGGTCGCCGATGTCTGGGGCAATGGCGCGCAGTTGCGCGACGAGAGCCAGATCGGCCCGATGATCGGCCGCTTCGCGAGTGACCGCAAGACATGGATGGGACGTTTGCAGGCCGCGCAGCAGACGCTGGCCGCCCAACCCGGCGTTGACGGCTCACGCATCGCATTCACCGGATATTGCTTTGGTGGTGCGTCGGTACTCGAGTTTCTGCGTAGCGGTGCGGACGTTGCTGGTGTCGTCAGCCTTCACGGCGGCCTGGATCTGGTCGGCGAGGACTGGCAGGCGGCCCGTGCCGGAAGCAAGGTGCTGGTGCTGACGGGATTCGACGATCCGATGGCCTCTGCATCGAAGCTGCTCGCGGTCCAGCAGGCCATGAATGCAGCGCAGATTGGCTGGGAGGTCAACAGTTATGGCCTGACGCGCCATGGCTTCACCAATCCGAACGCCGATAAGGCCAATCGGCCCGAAGTGATTGCCTATAGCGCCCAGGCCGACAGCCGCTCGTGGGCCGCCATGAGTCGCTTCCTGGCCGAAGTGCTGGCCGAAGTCCCCGCCGATTGAGCCCGCTCTCTTTCGCTAGACAAAACATACTGGAGGTCGCCGCATGCCGGCCAGCAATAACTACCACGACCTGCTGTTTCCGGTCGATTCGCCGCGGCTTGTTAGCTGCCGCCAGAAGGATCCGTATCGCTATGCCCAGGACATTCAGGGCTTTCACCCCCAGGTCGCTGAAATCATCGCGGGATGGCGCACAGCGTATGCGCAGCCGTTCAAGGGGCTGACGAGCGACGGCAAAGTGCTTCCCGGCCTGTACCGCCTCGACGACGAGGGTGCGCCTACGCAGGCCATGACTGAGGCCGCGAATCGCCTGCTCAGCGAACTGAACGATGAAGCGCGCGGCAAGCTGCGCTACGACGTCGATGCAAATGAATGGCGAATCTGGAGTAATCCTGAATTTTTGGTCAACCCGTGCGGCCTACGCCTGGAAGAGTTGCCGATGTCCACGCGCCGGCTCGTCATGGACGTGATTGCGAGAAGCTTGAGCCCAGAGGGATACCGCAAGGCGGAGGGCTGTATGTGGACCAACGGCTTCCTCGGCGAATTGTGCGATCTGCCGCAGATCATGAACGAGTGGAGCTATAACTTTCTGCTGTTCGGCACGCCGTCTGTGGATCACCCCTGGGGCTGGAGTCTCTATGGCCATCATCTTTGCCTGAACTGTTTCGTGCTGGGCGGGCAGATGGTGATTTCGCCGACGTTCATGGGTGCCGAGCCAAACATCATCGACCGCGGCCCTCACGCGGGACTGGCGCTGTTCACTGACGAGGAGTTGATCGGTCTCGAACTGATGCGCTCATTGCCAGGCGAGCAGCGCGAACGCGCCACGGTCTATCGCCAGATGCTCGATCCGGCGATGCCGTCGGGCCGTTGGAATATTGCCGATCAGCGTCATATGGGCGGTGCGTTTCAGGACAACCGCGTGGTGCCGTACGAGGGCGTGCGTGCCAGTGAGTTTTCGAAGCGGCAACGTGACCGGCTGCTGGAGCTGATCGAAAACTTCATCATCTATTTGCCGGACGGTCCGCGTCGCGCCCGCATGAACCAGATCGCCACGCGCCTCGATGAAACCTGGTGGAGCTGGATTGGCGGCCAGGGTGACAACGATCCGTTCTACTACCGCATTCAGAGTCCGGTGGCGATGATCGAGTTCGATCATCACAGTGGCGTGTGGCTGAGCAATGAAGAACCGGCTAAATGCCACATCCATACAGTAGTTCGCACACCGAATGGTAACGACTACGGGCGAGACCTGCTGAGGCAGCACTACGAAACCATGCATCCGGGCCAATGTCCGGGCGTGGAATGCACACATCAACACCATCGCTGATAGCAAGGCCGCGTGAATAGAGCGCGGCGAAAGGAGAGTTATGGATCTCGGAATCAAGGGGCGCCGGGCATTTGTCTCGGCTTCCTCGCAGGGGTTGGGTTTCGCTTGCGCACAGGCGCTGGCGAGCGAGGGCGTTGCCGTTGTGCTCAATGGCAGGAATGCGGAGAAGCTCGAAGCGGCGGCACAAACTCTGCGCCGCCTCGTGCCGCAAGCGGAAGTGTCGGTCATCGCGGCCGATCTCTGCACGAAGGAAGGGCGAGAAGCGATTCTCGCGGGGCATCCCGAAGTCGACATCCTCGTCAACAACAATGCCGGGCCGCCGCCGGGCAAACTGGAGGAGTGGGACGAGACCGCGCTGCTCGGGGCGCTCGGGGCCAACATGATTCCGGCCGTGCAACTGATGCGTGCCTATATCCCGGGCATGCGGCAGCGCAAGTTCGGCCGCATCATCAATATCACGTCGGCCATGGTGAAGTCGCCGCATTACATCATGGGGCTCTCGACTTCGGCACGCACTGCGCTCACGGCGATCAGCAAGGCGATCAGCGTGGACGTGGTGGTCGACAACGTAACGGTCAATAACTTGCTGCCGGAGCGTATCGATACACCGCGTCAGGAATTCATGGCGCAGCGGCTGATGGCTGAGCACGGTATTGACCATGAAGCGGCCCGCAGCCGGATTGCCGCCACCATCAATGCGAAGCGCCTGGGGCGTCCGGAGGAGTTTGGGGCGGCCTGCGCATTTCTTTGCAGCACGTATGCAAGCTATATCTCCGGCCAGAATCTGCAACTGGATGGCGGCTCGTATGAAGGTCTGATCTGAGCGATGGCAGTCGACTCGACGAGACAACACGACCGCGAGGCCATCCTCGATCTCGAACGGCGCAGGCAGGCAGCGCTTGTTGCAATCGATCTGGCCGCGCTCGATGCGATGTTTTGCGCCGACCTGGTCCACGTCCACAGCACGGGCCTCGTGCATGACAAGACTGCGCTGTTGCGTCATATCGATCGAAAACGCGGCTTCATCGCCATTGAGCGAGGACCGCTCACGATCCGGATTGAAGGCACGATTGCCGTGATGACCGGGCCGATGTCCAGCCGCATGCGCGCCCCGAACGGCGCGGACGAGACGGTAATGCACAGCTTCGTCACGCAGGTGTTGCGCCATACGGAGCAGGGCTGGCGCTTTATGAGTTTCCAGCTGACCGTGGACCGGGAAAACTGAGCCGCATGGCGGCTCTCTCTTTTTGATAACTGGAATGACAGATGAAATTGCTTCGTTTCACCGAAGGCGGGCGCACCCGCATCGGCAAGCTCGTGGGCGATAACGTGATCGACCTGTCCGGCGTGGCGGGCGTGGGTACATCGATGCGTCAACTGCTGGTTGACTTGCCGGCACTGCGCGGCGCGCTCGAGGCGGCCGTTGAACCTGCGTACCGGGCAGGCGAAGTCAAGCTCGAGGCGCCCATCGATGATCCCCAGAAGTATCTGGCGATTGGCCTCAACTACAAGGCGCACGCCGAGGAAGCGCGTGCGGCGGGTGTGCCGATTCCGAGCAGCCAGCTCTGGTTCAACAAGCAGGTGTCGTGCATCACGGGCCCTTATGATCCGATCGAGTATCCAGGCGTCATCGAAAAGCTCGACTACGAAATCGAACTTGGCGTGATCATCGGCAAGCGCTGCCGGCACGTGACGGCGGTCGATGCGCGTTCGGTGATCGCGGGTTACTTCGTCACCAACGACGTGTCGGCGCGCGACTGGCAAAGCCGGTCACCCACCTTTACGCTCGGTAAGTCGTTCGATACGCACGGCCCGATCGGTCCGTGGATCGTCACCGACGACGAGATCGCCGATCCGCATGCGCTCGACATGGTGCTCACGGTCAACGGCGAAGAGCGGCAGCGCAAGTCGACGGGCGACATGATCTACAACATCTACGCGCAGATCGAGTATTTGACCACGGTGATGACGCTGGAACCGGGCGACATCCTGGCAACGGGCACACCCGAAGGCATTGGCATGGCGATCGGCAAGCTGCTCAAGGTGGGCGATGTCGTGCGCGCCGAAATCGGCGGTCTAGGCCATATCGAGAACCGCGTGATTGCCGTGGATTGAGCCGGTGAGGCGATAAATCGGGCACCGTGGGACGCCAGTCGGTATCGCGGCGCAACAGGCTGTCTAAAAAAATAAGCAAGGGGAGACGCCATGACATTGACAGTCAAAGCGAAGCTGATCGTCGCTTTCGGTTCTTGCGCCATTCTGATGCTGCTGCTGGGAAGCGCGAGCGCATTCGGATTGATCACGGCGGGCGCGCATGCGCGACCCATCGATCGCTTGATGATGAACGTGCAGGTGATCATGGGGCTGGGAACGGGGTTGGCCGCGATCGTCTTCGGCTGGTGGATTTACCGGACGGTATGCGGCGAACTCGATCAAATGGTTGCCCGATTCGAGGAGATGGCGCATACGCTCGATTTGACGAAGCGTCTGGACGCAAAGCATGACGCGAGCGTGAAACGCGATGAGTTCAGCACCGTGGCGTTGGCCTTTGATCGGTTGATGACGCAGATCGAGAAGGCGGTGCTGGCGGTTCGCGCCTCCACGGAACACGTGGTGGAGGCGACTCGGGAAATTGCGACGGGCAATCGCAACCTGGCCGCGCGTACCGAGGCGCAGGCCGCCTCGCTGGAAGAAACGGCAGCCAGCATGGAGGAGTTGACAGCGACCGTGCAGCAGAACGCGGAGAATGCGCAGTCGGCCATGGGGCTAGCTTCTGGTGCGCGTGAAGTGGCTGTGCGCGGTAATGAGGTCGTCGCGAATGTGGTGGCGACCATGAGCGGGATAAGCGAGAGCTCGGCGAGAATCGCGGAGATCACGGGCATGATCGAGGGCATCGCGTTTCAGACCAATATTCTGGCGCTCAACGCGGCAGTGGAGTCTGCTCGCGCCGGCGAGCAGGGGCGAGGTTTCGCGGTGGTCGCGGGCGAAGTGCGCTCGCTTGCCCAGCGAGCGGCGAACGCCGCAAAGGACATTCGCGGGTTGATCGAAGCCTCTGCCGGGCAGGTGCGGGCGGGCAGCGCACTCGCGGGGCAGGCCGGCGAGACCATGCGGGAAGTCAACCGTTCCGTGTCCCGTGTGGCGGACATCATGGAGGACATTGCGGCGGCCTCCGGCGAGCAAGGCAGAGGCATTGAGCAGGTCTCGGCGGCGGTCACGCAGATGGACGAGGTGACCCAGCAAAACGCCACCCTCGTAGGCCATTCCGCTTCAGCAGCGCATATGCTGGACGAGCAGGCCGCGAATCTGCGCGCGGCGATCGGCGTGTTCCGCGTGAGGGCCTGATAGGCCCCCAATGCGCTCAGCGGCTTACGTTTTCGCCGCTGTCCGCCGTGAAATCCGGCTGTTCCTTTGCCCACGCGCGGAGGAATTCGATGAATCCCGTCGCGATTGGCGGGATATAAGCGTTGAGGCGATAAGCAACGCCGATGGGCCTCAGCCGGTAAACATTATCCGACTTGATCCGCACGAAGCGTTCCGTTTCCATGAGAGAGGTTGCCAGTGGCGACGGCACCATCGTCAGGAAGTCGGTTCGCGACAACGTCGCGACCACGAGGCTCAGCGAAGCCGTTTCGAGCGCAACGGCATCGCGCGTGAGACCGAACGAAGCCATTCCGGCTTCCACATCGCGCCGTAAGGGGTCGAGTTCGAGGCAGGTGATCCAGCGATATTGCCGCAAGTCGCTGGCTGAGATTTTCACTACGTTTTCGAGTGGATGGCCCTTGCGGCCGACAATGGCAAGCTCATTCCCAACCAGTGGCTCGAAACGCAGGCCGTGCTCCTCGGGCAGCATTTGCGTGCCGCCGACAACGAGGTCCAGTTGTCCGCTTTCGAGTTGTTCGAGCAGCCGCGGCGTAGGGCCCGGCGTGACGCGGATCGATGCCTTCCGGCGCTGGGCGAGGAAGCGGCTGATCGGCTCCGATATCACGCCATTCGCGAGAGAGAACGACACGCCAAGCCTCAGTTCACCGACTTCGCCGTCGTGCACCGCTGTGCCGACCGCGGCCGCCTGCTGGCTGAGTTCGTAGAGCGCGCGGCCGTAGGCGGCGAGCGACTTGCCTTCGTCGGTCGGCGTGGCGCCGTGCTTGCCCCGAATCAACAGGCGTACGCCGATGCGGGCTTCCAGCAATCGAATGTTTCGGCTGAGTCCCGGTTGTGTGAGACCGAGCCTTTCCGCAGCCGAAATAAATGAGCCGAGCTCGACGATCATATGGAGCTGAATCAGGTGTCTCGGGTCAATCAGCACGGCAAGTATCCCAGGGATTTTCCCGCATTCTAGCAGGTGGAAAACGATTTGCCGGACGAGCCTTCAGGGCTTACCCGGAGATTGGCATTGCGCCTTGACTATCTCTTCAAATGCTGAGGCGGCGAGCCGAATTGATTGGCTCAGTCGACTACCTCGCCATGCCGTACATCCCTTATTTACAAGGGTTTGCGCGATTTCTCCCGGTGTTCTTCGACTATGCGCCTGGTAGCTGTTCGCCAGGTAAAACCCCAATGTTTTAACGCTAAAAGCTATTTTTTATCGGTCGTTTTCCGATTCGCGCAGAGTGGAAATTGGGGCTGTTGAAGGAGGTCGATAGCGGATGTTATGGATGATGAGTTCGACCGCATTCTTTTGATTGGACGCTCATCGGGCGCGTTCGTAATCTTCCTCGCAACTGGGCGGTACTGCCCGGCCCAATTCAGCATGGAGAGGAAGACGTCAGATGACCATCCGCAATATTCAGCATTTCTCGATGAGCGTGCCCGATCTCGAAGTGGCTCGCGCGTTCTACGATGATTTCGGCCTTGAGACGTTCTATCGCGACGGCACGCTGGTGTGCCGCTGCTTCGGCCGCGACCAGGATCAGATCATCCTGACCCAGGGCCCGCGCAAGCGTTTGACCTACGTGAGCTTTGGCACCGACGCGGATTCGCTGGCGCAGATCAAGTCGCGTCTCGACAAGGCCGGCGTCGCACTGGTCGACGCACCGGAGAACGTACGGGCAGATGGTCTCTGGTTCCGCGATTTCGACGGCATGCTCACCAACATCAAGGCTGCCGACGAAGCGCCCTGGGATACGGCGCCGCGCGTGACCTTCAACACGCTCGACAACCGTCAGGCACGCAGGGGACGCACCGAGTTGTTGGACGAGAAGCCGATCAAGCCGCGCCGTATGGGGCATGTGGTGCTGTTCTCGACCGACCCGAACCGCAAGGTTGCGTTCTACAACGAGATTTTCGACATGCGCCTGTCGGATCGCGTCGCCGCATTCCTGAGTTTCCTTCATTCTCCGGCTGGCAGCGACCACCACATCGTCGCGTTCGGCAAGTCGACCACCTACGGTCTGCATCACGTCGGCTTCGACGTTGGCACCAGCGATGAAGTTGGCGCGGGCGCGCGCCAGATGGTCAACAAGGGCTACATCCCCGGCTGGGGACCGGGCCGCCACTTCGTCGGCTCGAATACCTTTGCGTATATCCGCGATCCGTGGAACAGCATGCACGAGTACTTCGCGGACATGGACTACATCAGCCCCGAGGCGAACTGGGATGCGCAGGACTGGGTGCATCTCGGCACGCGCAGTATCTGGGGCGAGTCCGAGCCACTCGACTTCGCGAAGAACTTCGAAACGCCTGAGCTGCGTTGAGCATTCGTCACCCATCCGAGGAAGTGGCCCAGGCCACGGAGATCATGGAATTTCAAACGCAACTCTATATCGACGGCCAGTTCGTCTCCGCTCTGGGCGGGGCGACGCTGCCCGTGATCAACCCGTCGAACGAGCAGGTGCTGACGCAGGTCGCGTCCGCGCAAGAAGATGACGTCGACGCTGCCGTGCGCGCCGCACATGCCGCGTTCACGGGTGTGTGGGGCAGGACGGATGGACCGGCGCGCGCACGTCTGCTGCACCGTCTTGCCGATCTGGTCGAGCGCGACGCTGATCTGATCGCGCAGCTCGAAAGCATTGACAACGGCAAGGTGTACGGCATGGCGCGCCATGCGGACGTGGCGAACCTGATTGCCACGCTGCGTTATTTCGCGGGCTACGCCGACAAGCTCGATGGCCGCAGCATTCCGGTACCTGACATGTTCGGCCGTCCGGTGCTCGCCTATACGGTGCGCGAGCCGCTCGGCGTGATCGGCGCGATCGGCGCCTACAACGCGCCGACCATGTACATCGGCTGGAAGGCCGCCGCAGCACTTGCCGCCGGCAATACTGTCGTGCTCAAACCGGCCGAGGAAGCACCGCTGTCGACGCTGCACGTCGCGAAGCTGTTCCATAAAGCGGGCTTCCCGGCCGGCGTGTTCAACGTGGTGGTTGGCGCGGGGCCGGTGGCCGGCATGGCACTCGCGCGCCATCCGCTCGTCGCCAAGCTCAGCTATACGGGCAGCGGCGCGGTCGGCCGGATTCTCGCTGCGGAAGCCGCAAAGATCCTCAAGCCTCTGACGCTCGAGCTGGGCGGCAAGGCTGCACAGATCGTGTTGCAGAGCGCCGATCTGCATGCAGCGATCGACACACTGGCAATGGGCTTTCTCGCCAACCAGGGCCAAATCTGCGCGGCCGGCACACGCATTCTCGTGCATCGGTCGCGTGTGGCCGAAGTGGCCGAGCGCCTCACTGCGATCGCGCGTGCACAGGTGGTTGGCGACGCGCTCGACCCGCAATCGACGATGGGCCCGGTGATCAGCCAGCGCGCGGTTGATCGCATTCTTGGCTACGCCCAGACCGGCAGCGACGAAGGCGCCGAGCGCCTCACGGGCGGCAAGCGCATCGACAGGCCGGGCTACTACCTGGAGCCGACCGTCTTTGTCGGCAACAACGTCATGCGCATCGCGCGCGAGGAAATTTTCGGCCCGGTCGCGACCGTGATTCCGTTCGACGACGCGGATGAAGCCGTGGCCATTGCCAACGACAGCGAGTACGGCCTGAGCGCCGGCATTTTCACGCGCGATCTCGGCGAGGCGCACGGGGTGGCGAGGCGCTTGCGGGCGGGTGCGGTTTGGATCAATGGCTTTGGCCTGATCGACCCGAGCATGCCGTGGGGCGGCATGAAGGGGAGCGGCTACGGCCGCGAAAACGGCACCAACGCACTCGACGACGTCACTCACGAGAAGGTCGTGGCGGCACTGCTCTAAAGACACCACGTCACGCCGTGCAAATGCACGTTGCAGGACGTCATGTCATTCACAAATCATTGATTGCTTGTCTGGATTCTGTCATGCAAACCAAAGTTTCTATTCCGTCGGATGGCCTGCAACTGTCCGCTATCCTGCACGTGCCTGAAGGCGCAAAGGGTCCGCTGCCCGCTGTTGTCGTCTCGCATGGTTTCGGTGGCAATAAGGATGGCGAGACGCATGTGATCGAGGCCGATCTGTACGAAAGCCTCGGCTACGTCGTGCTGCGATTCGACTTTCGCGGCTGCGGCGAGAGCGGAGGCCAGCCGGGCCGCGTAATCTGCCAGGAGGAAGTGGCGGACATGCGTAACGTAATCACGTGGCTGCAGGGCCGGCCCGAAGTTCGCGCCGATCGCATCCTGCTGAGCGGACAGAGCTTCGGCGCGGCGGTGAGCATTTTCACGGGCGGCGTCGATACGCGCGTGTCGGGCGTCGTCTCGATCGGCGGCTGGGGCGACGGCCTGAAGAAGTCGCAGGACCAGCATTCAACGCCCGAAGCCTGGGCTCGCTTCACGTCGCTGATGGCGGAGGGCCAGCGCCACCGCGAGAAGACCGGCGAGTCATTGATGGTCAAGCGCTGGGACATCGTGCCGGTGCCCGAGCATTTGCGCAACAACCTGCCGGCCGGCTCGGTGATGGATTTCACGGCCGACACCATGGACAGCATCTGCAAGTTCCGCCCGAAGGATGTGATTGCGCAACTGGCGCCGCGCCCGCTCCTGATGCTGCACTCGGCCAACGACAGCGTGACGCCGACTTCGCAGGCCATCGACGTGTTCCAGAACGCGGGCAAGGGCGCTGAGCTGATCCTGCTGACCGAAGTCGATCATTTCCCGTTCGCGGATGGCAACGGCCGTTTGCCGCAGATCCTCAAGGGTTGGCTGGAGCGCTATTTCCCAGTGTCGCAGTAAGGCCGTGCGCGCGGGAATAGCAGCCCCATTCCCGCGCGGCGTTCGGATTCCTTAGCGGCCCTTCAGAGCGTAGCGCGCGACTACCGGAGTGTGGAACGAAGTCGGCAACAAGATCTTGCTTTCCTGTTGCTGAATCAGCGGCAGGATCTTGCCGACGTAGGCTTGCCAGCGTTCATCCTGCTTGAGCCGGGTGCGGCGCTGGAGGCGCTCGTCCAGGCTCTCGTAACCCCACATATGAATGATCTGGTTGAGCGTGCCGAGTTCGGTCACGTAGTAGCCCATCGGATTGGGCAGGTACTCGAGCTGGATCGCGAGACCTTCGTTTGTCAGGTGGGAAAGATAGGTCGCGGTTTTACCCGGATACATGGTGTAAGTGCGGTGTTCGATGAGCATTGCTGTTCCTGGCAGAGAAGGATGATGCGCCGGAGCGCTGCGCGCAATGCTCTACGGCAAGTGGTGTCGTGCCTCGTGATTGTCTGCCAGATGGAAATTGTTTTGTGTGGAGGGTGCGGTGCTCAATAGAGGGTAGGGAAGTTGTGCAGCGCTTCCTTGATGCGATTCGTGGCGTTCTTGAGCTGTCTGGACAACGAAGTAATGCGGCCCTCAGACATGCGGCTATCCACCGCAGCAACGCTGACTGCCGCGATCGGATTGCCGAGTGTGTCGAGAATGGCGACGCCGACCGCAGTGGTGCCAAGGGTTACCTGGCTGTGAATCACGGAGAAGCCATGACGACGACAGCTCTCCACTGCCTTGCGCAGGGCCTTTTCCTGAAGCGATTTGTACGTGCCGTAGCGATGCGTCAGGTAGTCGATGGCTTGCTCACGCTCGTCTTCCTGCAAGGCGGAAAGAATGGCGAGGCCGCCGGCGCCGAGACCCAGCGGGCGGCGGCTGCCCACTTCAAGTGCGATGACGCGGATAGTCGACGGGCCCTCGTAGCGGTCTTCGCATACGCACTCGTTGCCGCTGCGTGCGGTGAGATAGACGGTATCGCCGATCTCCTCAGCGAGCTGCGTGAGGATAGGGCGGCACGGTAAGCGCAGGTCGTAAATCTGGGAGGCGGCAAGCCCTAGCTCGAAGGCAAGCGGGCCGAGCACATAGCGCTTGTTCGTCTCGCGTTGCACGACCATGCGCTCGCCGATGAGGCGGCGCAGCAGCCGGTGGACGGTGGAGTGAGGCAGTCTGGACGATTCGGATATCTGCGTCAGGGCAAGTCCGTAGCGTCCGGCAGTGGCAAGCAGGCGCAGCAGTTCGAGTGTGCGTTCGATGGAACCGGCATCCGCAATTTCTTTGGCCGCAGTGTTTGATCGCGTGTTCATTAGATGGAAATGAGTGGGTCTGCTTTTCCGCAAAAGCGTAGATTTGCACCTGCTTCAGTGTAATCAATATTTTCAACCAGCGGAATCGAGACATGAAACTTGCATCGCTTAAGAACGGTACCCGGGACGGTGCCTTGATCGTGGTGTCGCGCGACCTGACGCGCGCCGTGGCCGCCTCGGATATTGCGCCTACGCTGCAGGCCGCGATCGAAGACTGGGCGCTCGCCGAGCCGCGCCTCAAGGCTCGTTACGACGAACTGAACGCAGGTGCCGCGAGTGGCGCTTTTGCATTCGAGCAGAACAAGGTCGCTTCGCCGCTGCCGCGCGCATATCAGTGGCTCGACGGCAGCGCCTATCTGAGCCACGTCGAACTGGTGCGCAAGGCGCGCGGTGTGGACATGGCGCCCTCGTTCCTGGAAGACCCGCTGATGTACCAGGGCTCGTCGGACTACTTCACGGGTCCGCAGGATCCGGTGTTCGTCGCGACCGAGGACTGGGGCGCTGACCTCGAAGCCGAGATTGCCGTGATCACCGACGACGTGCCCATGCTGACCACGCCGGAAGCGGCGAAGTCGCACATCAAGCTGGTGATGCTGCTCAACGACATCTCGCTGCGCCACGTCATTCCGGCAGAACTCAACAAGGGCTTCGGCTTCGTGAATGGCAAGGGTGTGACGGCCTTCTCGCCGGTCGCCGTGACGCCGGACGAACTCGGCGCGGCCTGGGACGGTGTGAAGGTCAGCCTGCCGCTCACCGTGCACGTGCGCAACGAGAAGCTCGGCGCGCCGCTCGCGGGCGTCGATATGTACTTCAACTTCGCACAACTGATTGCTCACGCGGCCAAAACGCGCTCGCTTGGCGCCGGTACGGTGCTCGGCTCGGGCACGGTGTCCAACCACGACCGCAGCAACGGCTTTTGCTGCATCTCGGAGAAGCGCGCGCTCGAAACCGTGGAGCAGGGCAAGCCCGTCACGCCGTTCTTCCGTTTTGGCGACCACGTGCGCGTCGAGATGTTCGATGCGCAAGGTGAGTCGATCTTTGGTGCGATCGACAACGAGATCAAGAAATATCAGGGCTAAGCGGCCCTGCTGCAGGTGAAGGAGGCCGCGTGCCCGTGAGGGGCGCGCGCGTGGAGCGGGCGGCATATCGCCCGCCGAAGTGATAAGAATTTATGCGAGACAGAAGATGAGTACCGTGACAGAGCAGAACGGCCTGAGCTACATGAGCGGTTTCGGCAACCAGTTTGCCACCGAAGCCATTGCGGGTGCCTTGCCCGAAGGACGCAATTCGCCGCAACGTGCGCCGCATGGTCTGTATTCCGAACTGCTGTCCGGTGCTGCCTTTACCGCGCCGCGCGCGGAGAACCGTCGTACGTGGCTGTATCGCCAGTTGCCTTCGGCGATGCACGGCGAGTACACGAAGATCAATGTCGCGGGCTGGGAGTCGGGTCCGTTCGACAAGGTCGACACACCCGCCAACCGTTTCCGTTGGGATCCTTGGCCAGCGCCGTCCGCGCCGACGGATTTCATCGATGGCATCGTCACGATCGCTGGCAACGGCAACCCCGAATCGCAGTCGGGCATCGTCGCGCACGTGTATCGCGCGAATGCATCGATGGGCAATCGCTATCTGCTCAATGCCGATGCCGAACTGCTGATCGTGCCGCAAAGCGGTGCGCTGACGCTTCGCACCGAACTGGGCGTGATCGGACTCGGCCCCGGCGAAATCGCCGTCATTCCGCGCGGTCTGCATTTCAGCGTGGATCTGGATGAAGGAGAGGCGAGCGGCTATATCGCCGAAAACTACGGCGCGCCGTTCCGCTTGCCGGAACTCGGTCCGATCGGTTCGAACGGCCTGGCCAATCACCGTGACTTCCTGACGCCCGTGGCGGCGTATGAGGGCGGCGCACGCGACGTGAAGATCGTACGCAAGTTCCTCGGCAAGTTCTGGGAAGGTGCGCAGAACCATTCGCCGCTCAACGTGGTCGCCTGGCACGGCAATCTGGTGCCGTATAAGTACGACCTCGCGCGCTTCATGGCGATCGGCACGATCTCGTTCGATCACCCGGATCCATCCATCTATACGGTGCTGACTTCGCCTTCCACCGTGCACGGTACCGCGAACTGCGATTTCGTGATTTTTCCGCCGCGCTGGCTGGTTGCCGAGGACACGTTCCGTCCGCCGTGGTTCCACCGCAACGTGATGAGCGAACTCATGGGGCTCGTGCGCGGCGTGTACGACGCCAAGGCCGAGGGATTCGTGCCGGGTGGCGTGAGTCTGCATAACTGCATGCTGCCCCACGGACCGGATGCGGCGACCTTCGAGAAAGCAAGCAGTGCTGACCTAAAGCCGCACAAGGTCGACAACACGCTGGCCTTCATGTTCGAGAGCTGCCATGTGTTCAAGCTCACGCCTCGCTCGCTCGAGGCGGCCAACCGTCAACCGACCTACGACACCGTCTGGGACGGCTTCGGCGCGCAGTCGCTCTGAGAAGCATCGGCACGCACCTTTCACCAGGTATCGATACTGAATTCACGCTGTCACGGAATAGAGTCATGGAGACATACGACGCAATCATTTCGGGCTACGGCCCGACAGGCGCCACGCTTGCGAACCTGCTCGGCACGATGGGCCTGAAGGTCGCCATCGTCGAGCGCGAGAAGGATATCTACGACAAGCCGCGCGCGATCACGGCCGATCATGAAGCGCTGCGCGCCTTCCAGGCCGCGGGGCTAGCCGAGCGGATCGAAGACGGCACCTGCCCGCATCCGGGCACGGACTTCGTGGGTGTGGAAGGTCAGATCATCAAGCGCTTCTATCCGCTGCCCGCGCCGGGTCCGCTTGGCTGGGAACCGACGTTCATGTTCTATCAACCGAGGCTCGAACGCGTGCTGCGTGAGGGTGTCGGCCGCTTCGACGGGGTCGACGTGTTCCTCGAGCACGCGTTTGTGAGTCTGCGCCAGGACGCCGAGGGTGTGGAAGTCGAGGTCGCCGGCCCGAACGAGACGAACAGAACGCTGCGCGGCAAATACCTGCTGGCCTGCGACGGAGCGCGCAGCCCGGTGCGCAGCCAGATCGGTTCGACCATCCATGATCTGGAGTTCGACGAATGGTGGGTGGTGGTGGACGCCGACCTGCATAACGATGTCGAACTGCCGGAGCGCTGCGTGCAGTATTGCCGCCCTTCGCGTCCGGGGACGTACATCGTCGGCCCGGATCGTCTGCGCCGTTGGGAAATCAAGGTCCTGCCGGGCGAAGCGCCGGAATCGTTCAATGATCCCGCGCATCTGAAGGCCGTGCTCTCGACCTTCGTCGACACGAGCGGGCTCGAAGTCAAACGTGTCGCGATCTACCGCTTCCATGCCGTGGTCGCCAATCAATGGCGAGAAGGCCGTGTGTTCCTGCTGGGGGACGCAGCGCACCAGATGCCGCCATTCATGGGCCAGGGCCTGTGCGCCGGCGTGCGCGACGCATACAACCTCGCCTGGAAGCTCGAAGCGGTATTGCGCGGCAAGGCGGCCGACGCATTGCTCGATACCTATGGAGAAGAGCGCCGCCCACACGTGCAAACCGTGGTCGAAACGGCCAAGTCGTTTGGGTTGATCATCGGCGAGCTCAACGAACAGGCGGCGCGCGAGCGCGACGCTCGGCTGGGTGCAGAACTGGCCGCGGGCACCGCTCCGACCATTCGTCAGTCGTTTATTCCGGGGCTTGCTTCCGGCCTGCTGTATCGCGACGAGACGGGTACGTTGAATCCGGGTGCGGGCAAGCTGTTCCCGCAGCCGTGGGTGTGCGGCAGGGACATTGGCCGGGTGCGTCTGGATGACCTCGTGCGTCGTGAGTTTTATGTGATTTCGACGAACACGGCACTGGCGGCCGACGCTGCTGTCCATCTGGCGGGATTCGGGCATCTGGCCGACGCAAAATCGATTAGCCTCGTCGACGAGCAAGAAGGAGCCGGTCGAATCAACGCCGCGCTGTTTGCTGTCAGTGAGGAGGCTGGCTTCGTGAAGTGCTGGCTCGCTGAGTACGGCGCCGTGGCCGCCGTCGTGCGACCCGATGGCTTCGCGTATAGCGTGGCACGTACGGAAGCAGAGCTGAGGGAAATGATTGCGTCTCTCGGCAAGGCGCTCGCGCCCACACCCACGTGTCAGCCGGTGAGCGGCGCGCTCGCGGTTTGACGCGCATGGCTGGACCGGGCACTTGCCGTTGTAGTGGCGTTCCACGTAGTGGGGGGCGTGGAGCGCAGGGATGGTGCCGCAGATCGCGCTCGCGACCTGCAACGAAGTGAGCTTTACTGATTAGTAGTGCAAATATAGATAACGATACCGGAGACAAGATGCATTCGAATCACACCTTCAAGGGGCGCATACGCGCGATTTCCTGGGCGGCCGCACTGGTATGCGCGATCGTTCCATTCGCGGCCGGGGCGTCGACCTACCAGCCAGCCGGCATCGACCTCGGCGCCACGACGTTCAACGATGCGTTCGGCGGAATGGACCCGGGCTGGACCACGATCCAGTTGCTGCAATATGAGCACAACAACAAGTTCTACGACAACAACGGCAACAATCCAGGCACGTTCAAGAACGGCGATTTGAACGCCCTCGTTTGGCTGCCTCAGCTTATCTACACCTCGCCGTTTCATCTCATGGGTGGCGCGCTCGGGTTCACCGCGCTGCTGCCGGTCACCAATCTGAACGCGAGCTCGGATCCTGCCGGCCCCGGTGGCGCCGACCTGACTTCGCGCTCGGGTATTGGCGACATCACGTTTGGCCCATTTCTACAGTTTGCGCCGATCATCAGCGGTGGCCGCCCCGTCTTCGTGCACCGTTTCGAGTTCGACGTGATCGCGCCGACGGGTGCCTACGATCCGACCAGGCTAGTCAACCCGGGCTCGAACTTCTGGTCGTTGAATCCCTACTACGCCTTCACCTGGTTGCCGACGCCGAAAACCTCCATTTCGGTGCGTATGCACTATCTGTACAACTTCGCGAACAACAACCCCGGCGACAATTTTTCCGATGGCTTTTTTCCGGGCATGACGAAGTTCAAGGCGGGTCAGGCCGTGTGGGCGAACTTCGGCATCGCGTACAAGGTGCTGCCGAATCTCGACGTGGGTCTGAACGGTTTCTGGTTCCGCCAGATCACGGACGACACGGTAAATGGCGTGTCGCAAAGCGCGGACCGCACCACCAACGTGTCGCTCGGCCCGGGTGCCGAATGGACCATCGATCGCAGGAACTATGTCTTCGCGAACATCTATCTTCCGGTGGTCGAACGCAACACGTATTCCGGCTTCCACATGAACCTGCGCTGGATCCACTCGTTCTGACCGATCGACAAATAAGGAGTACGACATGGCAATGCAACAATCGTCGATCTTCCGGATCGCAATCATCTATAGCCTCGGTGTGCTGGCGGCCATGACGGTTGGCGGCGCGATTCCGGTGCTCAATGCGATCGGCGCCGATTTTCATCCGCGCGATCCGTCTATCATCGGCCTGGTGATGTCGCTGCCGTCGATGATGGTGGCCATCGGCGCGCTGATCGCGGGCTACTTCGTCGACAAGTGGGGCGACAAGCAGATGCTGTTCATCGGCAGCGTGGCGATGGTGATTGGCGATGCGATCGTGTGCAAGGCCCCCGAACTGCATATGTTGCTGATCGGTCGCGGCGTGTGCGGACTCGGCTACGTGCTGATGGCGGTTTCGGCAATCACGCTGCTGATTCGCGTGGTCGAGGAAAAGCGCCGCAATATGGCAATTGCGATCTGGTCGACTTTCGTGCCGGTCAGTATGATTATTCCGTTCATGCTCGCAGGGCTGGTCGAAAAGGCGGGTGACTGGCGCTTCATGTTCAGCGGTCACGGCATGGCGACGGTGGTGGTGGCGTTGGTGCTGATCGTCTGCATCCCAGGCCGCGACAAGAGCTCGAAGCAGGTCTCGCGTACGGCGGGTGTGCGCGCCGTGCTGCGCTCGCCGTGGCCGTACCTGCTCGGCATCTCGATTGGCGGCGACGCCTTCCTGCATGTCGGCATCATCGCTACGCTCGCCCCGTATCTGCATACCCGCTACGGCACCGATCTGATGACCGTGAACATGTGGAACATCGGCGCGATGGTGGTGAATGCGCTCGGGTCGCTGCTGTTCGGCAAACTGCTCGACTGGGGCGCGCCGCCGGTCAAGACCGGTCTGATCGCGATTGCCGTGACCGGGATTCCGGCGCTGATTATCTTCGCCTTCCCGATCGGTGCGGCTGCCTCGATCGTGCTCTCGTGGATCCTGCTGTTCGCAAGCGGCGTGCTAACCGGCATGTGGGCCTATACGCCGAGCGTGTCGCCGTCGGCCGAGAGCATTGGCGCGACCAGCGGCCTCGTCACGCAGATTACGCTGCTGGGCGTGCTGCTGAGCGGCCCGATCTTCTTCGCCGCACAGGCTGCGCCGACGGCGTTCCCGATGGTGATTACCATCATTGTTGGCGTGGTTGGTGCTGCGGCCCGTTTGCCGATCCTCGCGCGCGGCACGCGACCGAAGTGGGCAGACAATGTCGATGCGAATGTGGTGGCGGCACACGGTTGATATCAACTGTCGCTAAGTAGAAAAGTGTAATGAACAGTCTGGCCGGCGGGCGCTGCAAACCTGCCAGACAAAACAAGCAGTAAAACGAAGGCGGGTATGGGCCCGCAGCCAAACGGAGTGAAGAAGAGATGGAAATTGCAATCATTGGCGCGGGCATTGGTGGTTTGACGCTGGCTCTGCGTCTGCACCAGAAGGGGCTCAAGCCCCGTGTCTACGAAACGACTGCGGAGCTGCGGCCGCTTGGGGTGGGCATCGTGAGCCAGCCGTATGGCACGCGTGAAATGACCGAGCTTGGGTTGCTCGACGAGCTGAATGCGGCGTCGGTCGATTCGATCGAATCGCTCTACTACAATCAGTACGGCCAGGAAATCTACGGTGAGCGTTGCGGTTCGCATATGGGCTACCCGCATGCCCAGCGCTTCATTCACCGTGGCATCTGGCAAATGATGCTCTACAAGGCGGTGGTTGAGCGTCTGGGCAAGGATGCCGTGGTGCTCGGCGCGCGCTGCGCCGGCTTCGAGCAGGACGACACGGGCGTAACGATCCGCTTCACGGCGCATCCGGCCGCGACCAACCCCGTTCCCACGGAAGTACGGGCGGACGTGATGATCGCCTCCGACGGCATCAATTCCGCAGTGCGCGCGCAACTGCATCCCCAGAAGTCGAAGCCGCATTTCTCGGGCATTACGCTGTGGCGCGGCGTCACGCTGATGAAGCCGTTCAAGACGGGCGGCGCGATCCTGCACATCGGTGCACCGAGCCAGGGCAGCCTGATCGTCTATCCGATTGTCGACAACTATGAAGGCACGGGCCTCACGCTCGTGAACTGGATTGTCGAGCAGAACGATCGAGCCGAAAGTATCGAAGACTGGAACCAGAAGGGCGACGTTGCGGAAATCGCGCACATGTTCGACGAGTGCGAACTGGACTTCATCAACGTCGGCGAGATGCTGCGCAATTCGAAAGAGGTCTATCTGTTCCCGTTGATCGACCACGATCCGCTCGAGCAGTGGTCGTTCGGCCGCGTGACGCTGATGGGCGACGCGGCGCACGCCATGTATCCGCGCGGCGGCAATGGTGCCTGCCAGGCGCTGGTCGACGCGCGCGTGGTCGCCGAGAAGCTGATCACGATTGAGAGCCCGGCAGAGGCCTTCAAGGCCTACGAGGAAGAACGCCGCCCGATCGCAAACCGGCTCGTGCTCGCCAATCGCGGCGACGGCCCGGAAGTGGTGCGCCGCATTGTCGAGGAGCGCACGGGGGGCAAGCGCTTTGACGACATCGAGAAGGTGCTGCCGTTCGCCGAAGCCGATTCGATTTTCAAGGAGTATCACCGCCTTGCCGGAATGAAGCGCCCGAATGAGAATCCGAACGAAGCGAGCGGCTTCCGGTCGGTATTTTTCCACAACGCGTGACCGTCAAGTGACATCCGGTCGGGGCAATCGTTCGCGATGCGCCTTGGCCACTCCGTGACGGAAACGTTGCCATTGCCCCGTTCCGCCTGTATTTGAGGCGCGCTTCCTAAAGCGCGTCTTTTTTGGTGTTTTAGGGTACTCACTGGTACCAAATAATTGGACGCTGTTGATAATGGGGGGTATGCCGCACCGGCCGTGACGATCTGGATGCGGGAAATGTCCGACGAATGGACAGCCGAAGCGCCTGATGAAGCAGGTTGGCTGGACAACTCGTAAGCAGCGGCGCCACGTCGCCCATGCCGTCGATCGCACCAATATCAATTTAGTAGAACAAATCAAATGCTCCGTCGTGGAGCACGTTCGTTTTGGAGGAAAGCATGGAAGGATTTTTGCAGAATACCTGGTACATGGCTGCCTGGGAGTCGGAGCTGGCCGAGGGCAAGCTGTCGCGCCGGATCGCCGATATTCCCATGGTGCTGTTCCGTAACGCACAGGGCGAACTGGCTGCGCTCGTCGACCGTTGCCCGCACCGTTTCGCACCGCTCAGCATGGGCACGGTCGAGAACGGTAATCTGGTTTGCCCTTATCACGGCCTGGGTTTCGACCAGCATGGCAAGTGCGTGGTCAACCCCTTCTCCGACAAGATTCCGGCCGGCAGTTCAGTGCGCGCGTTCAAGGTGAAGGCGAAGGACGCTATCGTCTGGGTCTGGCTCGGCGACGAAAGCCGCGCCGACGAGTCACTGCTGCCGGACTATTCGTTCCTGAACGATACGTCGACCAACCGCGTGCTGCGCGACTATCTGAAACTTGCCTGCCACTACGAGTATCTCGTCGACAACCTGATGGATGTCACGCACATCGAATGGGCACATCGCAAGACCTTTGGCGGACGCGGTCTGGTGCAGCACGGCAAGCACGAGACGCTGCAAAACGCCAACGAGGTCTGGATCAACTGGTCCTTCCCGAACGTGCCGAAGCAACCCATTCCGATCTATCCGGACGAACAGATTCCGTGGGAGCGCACCGACATGTGGATTGACACGCGCTGGAACGCACCGGGCAACGTGATGCTCGATATCGGCCAGACGGCTGTCGGCGCGCCGCGCGAAGAGGGGCTCAAGCAACTGCTCGCGCATATCGTCACACCCGAAACGGCCACGACTTCGCACTACTTCTGGGGTGTGGCGCGCGGCGTCAACCTGGATTCCGAAGCGGAGGACAGGCGCATCTCGGGTCTGCTGCGTTTCGCGTTCGAAGCGGAGGACGTGCCGCTTGTTGAAGCGGCCGCCAAGGTGGTGGAAGGCGAGAACTTCTGGGATCTGAAGCCTGTTCACCTCGGTCCCGATATCGGCTCGACGCGCGTGCGCCGGACGCTGGAGACGATGGTGCGCAAGGAAGCCGACGCAGCAAAGCCGGCGCAGTAATCGAGGGTTTTCGATCAACGCACGTCGGGATTTCCCGGCGTGCTTAACTGTAGTCAGGTGGTGAAAGTCATGGCGCAGATCAAGTTGGTACTGAGAGACGGCAGCCAGTTGGATGTCGCGGGCAAGGAAGGCGAGCACCTCATGAAGATCATCCGCGATGGTGGCGGATACGAGCTGATGGCCTTGTGCGGTGGCGGATGTTCGTGCGCGACGTGTCACGTGTATATCGATGAGCGTTTTTCCGCCGAACTGCCACCGGTCGCATCCGAAGAAAACGACTTGCTCGACTGCTCCGGTCATCGGAAAGTGAATTCGCGCCTGTCGTGCCAGGTGCCGTTTCATGCGGGGCTGGACGGGATGCGCGTCGAGATTGCGCCGGAAGAATGAAGGCTTCGAGCGGAGCATACGAGGGCGGCATGAGGGAGTACGAGATTCTGATCGTGGGCGGCGGGCACGCCGGCGCCCAATGCGCGGGCGCATTGCGGCATTTCGGTTTTGACGGTTCGATTGGCCTGCTGACGGACGAAAGCGAATTGCCATATGAACGCCCGCCGCTGTCCAAAGACTATCTGAGCGGCGACAAGACACTCGAACAGCTGGCGTTTCATCCGGCCGAATTCTGGGCCGACAAGCGTATCGACCTGCTGCACGGCCGCTATGTCGAGTCGGTCGATGCGTCCGGGCGGCAGGTGGCTTGCGCGAACGGTGAGACCTGGCGCTATGGCCGCCTGATCTGGGCCGCGGGTGGTCAGGCACGCCGCCTGAACTGCGCTTGCCCGGATCTGACGGGCGTCCATGTCGTGCGAACGATCGCGGACGTCGACCGGATCCGGCTCGAACTCGCGGACGTGCGGCGCGTCGTCGTGATTGGCGGCGGCTTCATCGGCCTGGAATCGGCGGCTTCGCTGCGCAAGATTGGCAAGCTGGTCACGGTGGTCGAAGCTTTCGACCGGGTATTGGCACGCGTGACGGGCCCCGAGCTCTCGACGTTCTTCGAACGCGAGCATCGCGCGCATGGCGTGGAAATCTGTGTGAGCGCCAAAGTCGAAGCGCTGGAAGGCGAGCATGGCCACGTTCGCGGTGTGCGCCTCGCGGACGGGCGGCTGTTGCCGGCTGATCTGGTGATTGCTGGCATCGGGATCGTGCCGTCCGTGGCGCCGTTGCTGTCGGCCGGGGCGGCGGGGGAGAACGGTGTCGACGTGGATGCACGGTGCCGGACTACGCTCGAGCACGTTTACGCGATCGGGGATTGCGCTCGACACCACAACGCATTTGCCGGACAGGCAATCCGTGTCGAAAGCGTGCAGAACGCGGTCGATCAGGCCACGCTCGTGGCGAACGAAATCATGGGGCGTCCACAACCCAAGGCTTCAGTGCCGTGGTTCTGGTCAACCCAGTACGATCTCAGGCTCCAGATGGCGGGGCTCTCGACCGGGTACGACGATCTGGTCGTGCGCGGCGACCCCGAAACGAAATCGTTTTCCATTGCGTATCTGCGCGATGGCGTGCTGATCGGAGTCGATGCGGTCAACGCGGTCAAGGATTTCATGCAAGGGCGCACGGCGATCGGCAAGTTTGTGCGCCCCAACCGAGCGGCATTGGCTGATCCGGCTACGCCGCTTTCGAGCTTCCAGTAAGCTCACACAGTGCAGGTACCGGCGGCGCACTACGCGTCGCCGCTCATGCATTTCAGGCCGGGATGATGAAGCGCGCCACCGCTTCGCGGATCTTTCTGGTCACCTCGGCAAAATCGGGCGCCTGCCGGTAGTTGATGGCCGCGATCAGGTGCGTGGCGATCACCGCGCCGAACAGCATGTCCGCAGTGCGGTCCGCATCGACGGCCTCGATGCGCGCCTGTCTGAGCAACTCACCGATCTGCGAGACCAGAAAGCGCTTGCAGCGGTCGATGCCCTGCTCATAGTAGTGCTTGCGAATTGCCGGCGACAGTTCCGATTCGGCGATTACGAGCCGGCTCACCAGGATATGCCGCTCGCTGAGCACGTAATGCGCCATTTCGGTCAGCGCGGCTTCGATGATGGCCTGCGGTTGACTGGCCGGATCGATCACGCATTTGTGCTCCGGAAAGTATTCCACGTCGGTCACCAGCGCGCGGAACAGTTCCTCCTTGGTCGCGAAGGCCTCGTAGATGGTCCGCTTCGACATGCCGCCATGGCGCGCGATATCCGCCATGCTCGTGGCCACATAGCCCGACTGCCTGAACAGTTGCTCTGCGACTTTCAGTATCTGTTCGCGCCGCTCCTCGGGAGAGGTCGTGGCCGGTCGGCCACGGCCTCTCGATACGGTGCCTGGGTAAGGAGTAGCTGCCACGCTTGACCTTGCTGGATGATCTGATCGAAAGAACCTCGATTTTATACGGTGCCGCCGCGACGTAGGCGGCAATTCAATACCGCCGAACCCTGATGATATGCAAGGTTCTGTCCAGTTGCCGGAAATCCGTTGCGCTTGCCGTCTTGCAAAAATATATAGCGGCTTATAAATTTCTACGAGCCCGTGAACAGAATGCTTCTTTCAAGGTTATGTTGAAAATTAGGCATGCGAAATGATCGACTGGTCTGAAACCCAACGCGAAAGCGCCAAGCGCCAGAGGCGCGAGGCGATTCTCGCCGCGGCAGAGGCTCTGATCCGGGCCAGGGCCAGTACTGATTTTTCGATGCAGGCCCTGGCTGATGCCGCCGGATTGAGCCTGGCCACCACCTACAACCTGATCGGCCCGAAATCGACTGTGCTCTACGCACTGTTGAACGTGCGTGCTGACGCGATCAGCGACGTACGGGCACGCCTGAGTGGACAGAGGAACCCGCAGTCGCTGGTGAAGGCCGCAGCGCGCTTCGCGGTGCGCCAGTTCGCCGGGGACCCCGAGTTTTATCGCCCGTTGATGCGGCATCTGCTCGGCGTGCCCGATCCGCTGCATCACACGGCCTTCATGGCGCGTGGCCTCGAATACTGGCGAGGCGTTGCGGCCCTGCTCGGTGAGCAGGGCCAACTGAGGTCCGATGCGCATGTCGAAGAGCTGGCGAGGTTCGCCCACGTTTATTTTACTGGTGCACTCGACATGTGGCTCCACGAGGAATACGACGAGCCGCGCTTTTTCGGCGAACTCGAACGCTATCTGAGCCTGCTGCTGCTTCCGGAAGCATCCAGGCCAGTGCCGGCGATACGCCAATGATCTGGATATCTGAATGAAAAGAGGAATGGAGATGAAGCAGACTGATGTGCTGATTGTAGGCGGCGGAGCGACGGGTCTAACCGCATCGATGCTGCTCTCGACCTATGGCGTGAAAAGCCTGTTGGTCAGCAAGTACAAGCAGACTTCGCCGTTGCCGAAAGCGCATCTGCTGTCGATCAAGACCATGGAGATCTACCGTGAGCTTGGCGTCGAGGCAGCGATCCGCGAGCAGTCGTGCCCCGAGGAGAACATGCGCTACGTCGGCTGGTATGCGGGACTGTCCGGGGCGAGCCCCGATCATGGTCGCGAGCTCGCGCGGCTCGGCGCGTTCGGCCGCGGCCGCGAGGATCTGGCCTGGCGCGCCGTGAGTGACCAGGGCTATGCAAATCTGCCGCAGGCGCGGCTCGAACCGCTTCTACGCGCCCGCGCCGAGGCACTGGCGCCCGATGCCGTGCACTTCTACCATGAGTTCCGCTTCTTCAGGGAGGCGGATGATGGCGTCGTCGCGACCATCGTCGATCGTGAGTCCGGCGAGCCTTACGAGGTTCGTGCGCGCTATCTGCTGGCCTGCGACGGCGGGCAGAGCGTGGGCGCGCAGCTGGGCGTCGAGATGGAGGGGCAGGCTGCGGTGGCCACCACGATCTCAGTGCATTTCAGCGCCGATCTCTCGCAGACGGCTGGCGCCGTGCACAGCAACGACGTGCTGAATCGCACTATCCTTAACCCCGACACCGGCGAACCGGGCGTGCTGGTGCCGATGGGGCCGCAGGCCTGGGGCTCACAGTCACGCGAGTGGGTCTTCAACATGATCGCCGCGCCCGGCGATCACAAGCTGGATGACGATACCGCGGCGGTCGCAAAGCTGCGCAGCACGCTCGGCATCGAGAAGCTCGACGTTCAGGTCCACCAGATCACGCGCTGGCCGCTCAATGCCGTGGTCGCGGCGCGCTTTCGTGCCGGGCACGCCTTCATCCTCGGCGACGCCGCGCATCGTATGCCGCCGGCGGGCGCCCACGGCTTGAACACGGCGGTGCAGGACAGCTACAACCTGTGCTGGAAAATCGCCGCGGTGCTCCAGGGCCGTGCCGGCGATGCACTGCTCGATACCTACGAGGCGGAGCGTAAGCCGGTGGCCCGGGCAACCGTCGATTCGGCCTACGAAAACTGGCAGAACGCCTGGCGCATCGCGGCCTCGTTCGGTTTTTCGCCAAAGCAGTCGCCTGAGGAGAATTGGCGCAATCTGCGGCTGCAGTGGGCGGAGGGTCCCGAGGGCGACGCCGCCCGTCATCGCGCGACCGCTGGCATCTCGATTGCGCTGTCCACGTACAACCACTTGAATTTCAACTTCGGCTACACCTATGCACAGGGTGCGCTGGTGCCCGACGAGATTCCGGCGCCGGTGCCGCTCGATCGCGATGGCGACTTCCGCGCCAGCACGAAGCCCGGCCATTCGCTACCGCACGTGTGGCTCGAGGATATGCGTGGCCGCTACTCGATCAACGAAGTAGTCGGCCGGGGCCGGTTCCTGCTGATTGCTGGGGAAGCGGGCCAGGCCTGGTGCGAGGCAGCCTACCGGCTAGCCGCGAAATACGGTGTCGTGCTCGAAGCATTCACGGTCGGCGTGCACGAGGGCGACCGCTTCGATTTCCGGTGCGAATGGCTGCGGAATCGCGAGTTCGGGCCCGGCGGCGCGGTGCTCGTGCGTCCAGACCACTTCATCGCGTGGCGTGCGATGGACATGGCGCGCGACCCGGTGCAGATGCTCGACACCGCTTTCAGGAAGGTCATGGCGCTGGCCTGACGGGCCGGCACGGCTTCACGCCGAGGCCTGCGAGAGTCTGGGAGAGTCGCGCGGTCTAGCGCGACGCTACGCAGCATCGTCCCATTGGGGCGCGAATACTGGACTCACGAGACGCAGATTCTTCGCGATGCGACTGATGGCCGCGTAATCGTCGTCGTCCAGCGACACGTTCAGCGCGGCCTGGTTCGCGAACTGATTGGCCCTGCCGCTCGCCTTGGGCACCGCGGCGACATTCTCTTGATCGATCAGCCACTTTAGCGCGACCTGGGTGGGTTGCACGCCGTGCTTGTCGGCAATCCGCAGGATTTCCGGCATTTCCGAAACCTTGTTGCGGGCGAGCGGGCTATAGGCAATGAGCGCCATGTCGTGCTCGCCGGCAAAGTCGAGCAGCTTCGCCTGGCTCAGCGCGACGTGATACTCGACCTGCATGGCGGCCAGCGGTGCCTGCATGACTTCCACCACCTCGCGCACCAATGCGAGCGGAAAGTTTGCGACGCCGATCGCTCGCGCGCGGCCATCTTCCTTGAACGACACGAGTGTTTCGATCGTGCGCGCCAGATCCCAGTCCTGCGTGGGCCAATGAATCATGAACAGATCGATGTAATCGGAACGTAGTGCACGCAACGTGTTTTCAAACGAGGCCCGCATCTTCACCGGACTCAGCTGGTCCCACCACACCTTGCTCGTCACGTGAATCTGCTCACGCGGAACAGGCGATTGCGCGATCGCTGCGCCAACCGCGGCTTCATTGCTGTACGCGGCAGCGGTATCGATATGGCGATACCCAAGCTCGAGCGCCTGGGCCACCGCGCGCGTGCATTCGTCGCCGAGCATGGGCCAGGTGCCGAGCCCGAGCTTCGGCATGTTCAATTGATGTCGATTGACGATCCGTTGCATGAATGTTGTTCTCCGCTTCAGGCGCACGCCTTGACCGCTTGTGCGCCGCGTGTTTCGTGCGCCGCGCCGCCGCGCGCGACATGCTTCGCGATACGCCAGCCGAACACGATCGCCGGCCCGAGCGTCGTGCCAGGGCCGGGATACGTGCCGCGAAAGATCGACGCGAGATCGTTGCCGCAGGCGAAGAGGCCAGGAATCACGCGGCCCGCCTGATCGAGCACTTCGCCGTTCGCGTTGCCGCTCAAGCCCGCACTGCACGCGAGATCGGCCGGCCAGACGGTGACGGCGTAATACGGCCCGGCGCCGATGGGCCGGATGCACGGATTGGGCTGCTGGCGCGCGTCGCCATTGAAGCGGTTCATCGGACTGGCACCGCGCTCGAATGCGGGGTCCTTGCCTTCGGCGGCGGCGCGGTTGTAGCTTTCGACCGTGCGCGCGAGGCCGGCCGCATCGACCTGGAGTTTCGCAGCCAGTTCGGCAAGCGTATTGCCCTTCACCAGATAGCCTGAGCGCTCGAAGCCGGCAATACGCCCCGCGCTGCGGCCCGGCATCAGCAAGCCGAGGCCATATTCGTGGATGAACGCCGCATCGACGATCAGGTGCGCGGGCACGCGCGGTCCGGTGGCACCGTTCTTCTGCGCGTCGCGCAGCATACCCATCACGAAGTCGTGATACGAGTCCGATTCGTTCACGAAGCGCTCGCCCCGGCCGTTCACCGCAATGAGCCCCGGCTTTGCGCGGTCGAGGATGATGTGCGGCCACACGCTGTCGTCGTCCGCATGGCCGTTGCGTGCACGCTGGATCGAGCAGGGCATCCAGAGGCCGGGGCTGTCGCCGCCGTCCTCGATATTCGCGCCAATATGCCGGGCGCGGTCCACGCCGTCGCCGGTGTGCGTTAGCGGCGAGAGCGAAAGGCCGCGCGCGCCGGCGGGAAAGAGCTGATTGCGCAACGTTGAGTGGCGCGTGATGCCGCCCGTGGCGAGTACCACACCGCGCCGTGCACCTATGCGCCTGCTGCCGCCGGGCGTGGCGACGATCGCGCCTGTCACGCGGCCGTTCTCGCGTACGAGTTCGACGAGCGGCGTGTCGAAGCAGACCTCGATGTCGCGTTTGCGCAGGCTGTAGTAGAGCCGTGCGGCGAGTGCGTTGCCCATGACGAGTTGCGTGCCGCGCGGGTAACGCAGCCGGTCCATCGCATAGCGGCCCAGGACCGCGAGGGTGCGCCGGAAGTTGGCGAGCGATGCGAACGGCGCTAGCAGCGCGCTCAGATCGCTGCGCGCGACCATCATGCCGCCGAGTCCCATGAACTCCTTGCGCGGCGGCCGCACGCGCGCGAAGGCCTGGCCGAGCACGCGCGCGTCGAACGGCGCGGGCACGAGCGCGCGGCCGCCATAGGCCGCGCCGGGGCCGCTCACGTAGTCGGGGTGGGCGGCGGCGGCCACGAACTTGACGTCGCTGATGCGGGCCAGTTCGTCGATGGCTTGCGGGCCGCTTTGCAGAAAGGCCTCGCGCGCTTCGTCGCCGCCGCGTGCGCCGACCACCGACTCGAGGAAGCGCCGCGCGTCGTCGACGCTATCGGGCACGCCTGCTTCTACGCTCAGCTTCGTGCCCGGCACCCACGTGGTGCCGCCCGATGTGGACGTGATGCCGCCCACCATGCCGGTCTTTTCGCAAAGCAGGACCTTCAACTTCTCATGGTCCGCCACGAGCGCCGCCGTCATGCCCGCCGCGCCCGCGCCGAATATCAGCAGATCGACTTCCTCGTCCCAATCTTGTTGCCCTGCCGCATTCATGTCCGTGCCTCCTCCATGCTGTTTCGCCGCGCACCCCTCGAAGGGCGCGGAAGGCGAACGATGTCTTTGATGATAGTGGAATCATATTCCAGTTATTTAAAAAGTAGAACATGATTCAATAAAATGACGCCGACGCCGGATTGCGCCCTTTAAACCCGGTGCACAATGCCCACGCCAACGGTCACCGGGTTGCGCGTGGAGGAGGGCGAGAAGCGAGTCAGTAGGTGGCGCGGCCTCCAGAAAGGTCGAAGGTGGCGCCGCTCGAGAACGAGCATTGGTCGGAGGCGAGCCAGGCCACGAGGTTTGCCGCTTCGTCCGCAGTTCCCGCGCGCTGCATCGGGATTTTTGCGAGGCTTGCGCCGAGTGCATCCGGTGTCATCTGCGCGAGCAACGCCGTCTCGATCACGGCGGGCGCGATGCAGTTCACGCGAATCGGTGTGAGCGCCAGCTCTTTGCCCATGGATTTGGTGAAGGCGATCACGCCTGCCTTTGCCGCCGAATACGCCGACATCTGCGGATTGCCTTCCTTGCCCGCGATTGAAGCGAGGTTCACGATGCGCCCGAATCCGGCGTCGCGCATCGGCTGCACGGCCGCGCGCGAGCAGAGGAATACGCTGCGCAGATTCACGTCGATGCAGCGCTGCCAGGCCGCGAGGTCGCAGTCGGCCACGTTCGCGACCGGCCCCGTTGCGCCGGCGCTGTTCACGAGCACATGCAGCGCGCCGAAGCGCGCGAGCGTTGCATGCATCGCTGCCGCGACGGAGGTTTCGTCGGTGACATCCACGCGCACGCCCATGGATATGCCTTCGGGCAGGGTGGCGGCGACTTGCGCAGCCGCGTCGCCGTCGAGATCCCAGAGCGCCACGCGGTGGCCGTCGCGTTGCAGGCGCGCCGCAATGGCACGCCCGATGCCGCCCGCGCCGCCGGTCACGACCGCAGTCCGCGAGCCCGTGATCATGCCTGGGAATCCAGAAGGAATTCCACCATGCGGTCGCACACGCGCGCGAACATTTGCGTGCCCGTCACCGTCTTGCAGCCGCGAGCGCGAGACGCCTCGATGAAGGGCGTGAGCGGCGGCTTCGTGACGACATCGCCAACGAAGGTGCTGGCGGGCAGGCGCGAGACATCGATAGGCAACGGGTCTTCGGGGCGCATGCCCATGGGCGACGCGTTCACGACCACGTCGAACGCTTCTGCGGCGACGTCGGCGGCGGCCACGCGCACCGCGCCACGCCCGAGCGCCGCGAGCCGCTCGACGAGCGAGCCCGCGCGCACGCTGTCGTTGTCGCGCACGTCGAGCGAGGCGACGCCCGCGTTGACGAGTGCCTGGGCGATAGCCGAACCGGCGCCGCCCGCGCCCACGAGCAACGCGCGTTTGCCGCGCAGGTCGCAGCCTTCATCGGCGAGCGCGGCGACGAAGCCGGTGCCGTCGAACATGCCGCCGTGCCAGCCGCCGTCCGCCGTGCGGCGCAGCGTGTTCGCCGCGCCGAGAAACGCGGCTTCTTCGGAGAGGCTCGTGCAGAATCCCGCGGCGCTGAACTTGTGCGGCACGGTGATGATGACGCCGTCGACATTGCGCATGGGCGCCACGCCCGCAAAGAATGCCGCGAGATCGGCCGGCGCGACATGCGCGGGCACCACGAGCGCGTCGCGGCCCGCTTCGCGCAGCGCCGCCGTCACGCCTTTGGGCGAGCGTACCTGCGCGATCGGATCGCCCACGATGAAGTAGACGCGCGTGGCGCCGCTCAGGCCTTCGTCGAGCGAAATCGGTGTGGCCGCAACGTTCTGAACGGGCGTGGAAGAGTGGGAAGTCATGCTGATTTCATCTCCTGGGTTGTGCCGGCATCGTCGTGCATGATGCCCAGCAGTCTTGCTTGCGTGAGCGCGTCCTGCTCCAGTGCGCTCGCGCTGCTTTCGTAAGCGACGCGGCCGTTGACGAGCACGTAGGCGCGATCGGCGATGGGCAGCACGATGTCTGCCTGATGCTCGACGATCACGACGCTCGCGCGCTCGCGCAGCTTCACCACGGCGTCGAGCACTTCCTGCACGACGGCGGGCGCGAGTCCTTCGAACGGCTCATCGAGCAGGATCGCTTTCGCGGGCGCCATGAGCGCGCGCGCGATGGCCACCATCTGCCGTTCGCCGCCCGAAAGATGCTCGGCGCGTGCGTCGCGGCGCGTGGCGAGGCGCGGGAACAGCGCGAACATCTCCTCGACGCTCGCGCCGCCCCTGCGCGCGGCGAGCCGCAGGTTCTCGCTCACCGTGAGATTGGGAAAGAGGCGGCGGCCCTCCGGCACCATCGCGAGGCCGAGCCGGTTGATCTCATGCGCGGCGCGGCCGGTGATGTCGTGGCCGTCGAAGGTGATGCGGCCCGCCGTGACGTGGGCGACGCCAGTCGCGGCGCGCAGCGTCGTGGTCTTGCCCACGCCGTTGCGGCCGAGAATCGCCACGACTTCGCCTTCGTTGAGCGTGAGGTCGACGCCGTCGAGGATCGTGTTGCCCGCGTAGCCCGCTTTTACGCCTTCGAGACGCAGCAGCGCGCGCGGCGCGGCGCCCACCGCGCCTGGCCGCTGCTCGCCGCCGCGCGCGGCGAGGCGTGCATCGACGGGCCGCTGCCCTTTGGCATGGCCCATGTAGGCCTCGATCACTTCGGGGTGCCGAGCGACGTCGGCAGGCGAGCCGTCCGCGATCAGGCGGCCTCGGTGCAGCACGCTCACGCGATCCGAGATGGTGAGAACACGATCGATGTCGTGCTCGATCAGCAGCACGGCGTGATGGTTCGCGAGTTCACGGATGATGCTTGCCACGCGGGCCCGATCGGCTTCGGCAAGTCCGGCGAGCGGCTCGTCTAGCAGCAGCAGCCGGGCTTCGGTAGCGAGCGAGAGCGCGATTTCGAGCAGGCGCTGCTCGCCGTGCGAGAGGCTTTCGCAGGCGTGTGCCGCGCGATCGGCGAGGCCGACTGTGGCGAGCAGTGACCACGTGCGCGCGTTCTGCTGGTCGAGCGTATGAGCGTCGTGCCACAGGCCAACGCGCTCGCGCTGCGCGGCCTGCACCGCCACACGCACGTTCTCGAACACCGTGAGGTTGCGAAACACGCTGAGGATCTGGAACGAGCGGCTCATGCCCAGGCGCACGCGGCGGAACATGGCGAGCTTCGTCACGTCCTGGCCGTCGAAGGTGATCGTGCCCGCGCTCGGCCACAGCACGCCGGTGAGCATGTTGAAGAAGGTGGTCTTGCCCGCGCCGTTCGGGCCGATGAAGCTGTGCAGGCGGTACGGGTACACGTCGAGGTCGATCTTCTCGGCGGTCACGAGCGAGCCGAAGCGCTTCGAGAGCCCGCGCACGCTCAGCACGGGCTTTGCGGGATCGGCGTCCACGCGGTTTGCGCGATACGGCGCGATGATCTCGGGGCGCGAAGGAATCGTGTTGCGCACGAGCGTCCAGCGTGGCCGACGCAACAGGCGTTGCACGAGACCCTGAATGCCTTCGGGCGAGAAGAACGCAAACGCGATGATGATCGGCGCGAAGATCAGCCACCAGTGCTCGGTGAGGCTGCTGAGCTTGTCTTCGAGCAGGATGAACGCAATCGCGCCCCACAGCGGACCGAGGAACTGGTGCACGCCGCCCAGCACGGTCATCAGCAGGCTGTCGCCCGCGTGCTCCCAGCTCAGGTTGTTCGCGTAGGCGCCTTGCAGCATCAGGCACAACAGGCCGCCTGCATAGCCGATCACCGCCGACGAGATCACGAACGCCTGGAGCTTGAGCCGGTAGGTGTCGTAGCCGAGGCTCGCAGCGCGTTGCTCGTTGTCGCGCAGCGCCTGGAGCGCGCGCCCGAACGGCGCGTGCACGAGACGCCAGAGCGCCCAGGCCACGGCGATTACCGTCACGCAGGCAAACACATGGAAGCCCACCGTCGTCGAAAAGGTCGGGCGCGGCACGTTTTGCAGGCCGTTTTCGCCGCCGGTCACGTCGGTCCACTTGAATGCGATCTCGAAGGCGATTTGCGAGCACGCGAGCGTGAGCAGCGAGAAGTAGAGGCCGCGCCGGCGCAGCACCACCGCGCCGATCAGCGCGGCCATCGCGGCTGTCACGATCACGCTCGCGGCGAGCGCCACCATTTCGTTGCCGATGAAGCGCTGCAACGACACCGCCACGAGATACGTGGACGTGCCGAAGAACACCGAAGCGCCGAACGGCACGAGCCCCGTATAGGCGACCAGCAGGTTCACGCCCATGCCATAGAGCGTGTAGATGGCGATTTGCGTCGCGCGTTCGAGCGGCGTACCGCTTGCGGTGAGCGCGAGCGAGACGACGATCAGGCAGAAGGTCAGCACCGCAACGGGGTGCCGGGTCAGATCAGCGAGTTTCATTCGAAGCGCTCCCAGCGTTCACCGAAAAGCCCGCGAGGGCGCACGAGAAGGACGATGGCCATCAGCACGTACATCGCAACCGACGAGCCTTCGGGAAAGAACTGCACGGCCAGCGCCGTCACGACGCCCACCAGCAGCCCCGCGACCACGGCGCCCGCAAACGAGCCGAGCCCGCCGATGGTCACGATCACGAAGGCCGGCATGACCGCGGCGGTTGCCATGCCCGGCGTGACGGTAAGAAGCGGCGCGGCGAGCAAGCCGGCGGCGCCGGCCAGCAGCGCGCCGAGCGCGAATGCGCCGGTGAGCACGCACGGCAGATTGATGCCGAGGAGTCCTACCATTTCGGGGTCGCGGCTGCCTGCGCGCAGAACGCGGCCGTAGGGCGTGTACTTCATGAACGCCCAGAGCGCGACGAGAATCGCGACCGTCGCGGCCAGCACGAAAAGGCGGTACTTCGTGATGAGCAGCGGCCCGTAGACGAGAAAGCCGCTGAGCGCAGCGGGAGGGCTGAACGGCAGGCCGCCCGCGCCCCAGATAAGGCGCGTGAGCGCCGTGATGAGCAGCGAGAGCGCGAAGGTGACGATCAGGCTCAAAAGCGGCTCCTTGCCGTAGAGCCTGCGAATGAACACCACTTCGATCAGCACACCCACGGCCGCCACGAGCACGGGCGCGAGGACGACGGCGCCCCAGCCGAACTGCGTGGAAAGCGCGATGGCGAAATACGCGCCCAGCGCGAACAGCGCGCCGTGCGCGAAATTGACGATGCCAAGCAGCCCGCAGATGATCGACAGACCCATTGCGAGCAACACATAGAGGAATCCCAGCACCAGTCCGTTGACGACCTGGGACAACACCATTTCTGCCATGCCCATACTCCAGATTGCTGCGCGCGATGCATCGCGCGCGGGGTCAGCGGGCGGCCATCGTGCAGCCGATCTCCTGGCGCGTGCCGTAGAGCCGGTCGAGGTCGGCGGTGTTTTGCGGCACGACGGAGACCTGGTTGAGCCAGTCCCACTTGTCGGTGATGTGGTCCTTTACCTTGAACACGGTCCAGCGCCGCAGTAGCTGGTGATCCCACGGCCGGAAGTACGCGGGGCCGCTGCTGTCGCCTGCCTGCACCGTTTCGAGGCTCTGCACGATGTCCGCGCCCGAAGTGCTCTTCGCGTCGTTCACGGCCTTGAGCAACGCTCGCGTGGTGAACCAGCCAATCCATGCCTTGTCAGCGGGCGGCTTGCCGTACGTCGCCGTGTACTGCTTGATGAAGGCCAGTTCCTCGGGCGAATGGCCGGGCGAGCTGAAGTGCCAGGGTTTGCCGTAGTAGCCGGTCGCGGCGTCGACGTTGATCGACCAGAGGTCCGAGTCGCCGATGATCGGGCAGGCCACGGGAATCTGGCCTTTCATACCCATTTCCGCGTACTGCTTGAGGAAGGTGGAGAGGTCGCCGCCCGGCAGGCCAAGCAACACGACGTCGGGTTTGGACTGGCGGATTTTGAGGATGAACGAGCTGAAGTCGGTGGTGTTGAGCGGCGTGACGTCGGCGCCCACGATCGTGCCGCCCGACTGCTTGAGCAGATCCGACATCGAGCGCTGAATGTCCTGACCGTACGCGTAGTTCGCCACGAGGAAGTGCCACTTCTTGCCGATGGCGAGCAGCGATGGTGCGAGCGCGCGGCAGGTCACGGGCGTCGGGCTCAGCACGCGGAACGTGTACGGATTGCAACTGCTGCCGGTCAGTTCGCGCGCGGCGGCATTGGGCGCGATATAGGGCGTTTTCGTGCGCATCGCCACCGACGACATGGCGAGCGAGGTGCCGCTGTTGGTGCCGCCGATCACCGCAATCGCCTTGTCCTGCTCGACGAGTTTCTGCATGTTCTGCTGCGCCGACTGCGGGTTCGGCTCGTCGTACCAGACGAGATCGACGCGCCGCCCGCGTGCCTGGTTGCCCGCCTGGTCGAGGGCGAGCTTTACGCCGTTGGCGATCACTTCGCCCTGCTCGGTCCACACGCCTTGCTTGGCCATCAAGAGGCCGAGCTTGAGTGGCTGCTCGCCCTGCGCGCGCACGTAAGCGGGCGCCGCGAGCACCGCCGCGCCGCTCGCGAGCGCCTTGCCCGCCGTGGCGAGCCACGCGCGCCGCGAGAGTCCCGCGCTTTGTGGCGCGTCCGCCGCCGACGTTTCGAGGGCCGCAAGGGGGCTGTCCTGGTTGTGCTTTTCCGTCATGTGTCTCCGCTCCTGTCCCGTTTGGATGGGTCTGTTTCGTTGTGCCGCCACGCCGCGCAAAACCGCCGTGTCGAAAAGTTTTGTCGAACTCTAGTTTAAATTGGAATAGTATTCAACAATCAAAGGGCGTTTCAGGGTATCGGGGTATTCACCCGTAGGGGTGCCCTGGAGTCAATTTGTTCAACGGAAGCAAGGAGGAGAAAGACAATGGCAAGGAGACGTCTGGCGGTGATCGGCGCGGGCGCGATCGGCAGGATGCATGTGGAACGCGCGCGGCTTCATCCGCACGCCGAGGCGGTGGCGATTGCGGATCCATCGCCCGCCGCCGAGCAGTTCGCGCGCGCCGAAGGCCTGCGCTGGTTCGCCGACTACGCAGCGATGCTCGACGAAGTGCGCCCCGAAGGCGCGATCGTCGCGACACCGAATGCGACGCACGTGGAGGTCGGGCTCGCTTGCGTGGCGCGCGGCGTGCCGGCGCTGATCGAAAAGCCGGTTGCCGACCACGTGGAAGACGCGCTGCGGCTGGACCGCGCCGCGCGCGAGGCGAACGTGCCGCTGCTCGTGGGACATCATCGCCGCCACAATCCGATCCTGCGCCGCGCGCACGAGATCGTGCGCTCAGGGCGCCTCGGCAAGCCGGTTGCGGCCAATGCGCTCGCAACCTTCTACAAGCCCGATGCGTACTTCGACGTCCAGTGGCGGCGCGAGGCGGGCGGCGGCCCTGTGCTCATCAACCTGATCCACGACATCGACATCATGCGCTTCCTGCTCGGCGAGATCGTCGAGGTGCAGGCGCAGACTTCGAGTGCCGTGCGCGGCTTCGCGGTGGAGGACACGGCCGCCGTGCTGCTGCGCTTCGCGAGCGGCGCGCTCGGTACGATCGTCGTTTCCGACACGGCCGCCGCGCCCTGGAACTGGGACCTCGCGGCGGGCGAGGCCGCGCACTACCCGCGTCAGCAGGAGAACACGCACTTCCTGATCGGCACGGACGCGTCGCTCACGCTGCCGCAGCTCGACGTGTGGGAGTACCGCAGCGGCAAGGGCTGGCACGAGCCGTTGACGGTGGAGCGCAGCACGCCGCACACGGGCGATCCGTATTACGAGCAGTTGCGCCACTTCGCGGCCGTGATCGCGCGCGAGGAAGCACCGGTGTGCGCCGCCGACGACGGCGCGCGCACACTGGCGGCCACGCTCGCGGTGCACCGCGCGGCCGTTGCGCGCACGCCGGTGGCGCCCGCGCTGGCCGAGCTGGCGAACCGCTAGTCGATCAGGATGCCTGAAGACCGTGGCGATAGAACGCCACGGTTTCGCCTAGTCCGTGCTCGAGCGCAGTTTGCTGCAGGTCCGGCAGCAAGCGCGCGAGCGAGGGATCGTGAGGAAAGTCGGTTGCGATGGGCAGGGCAGGCCCGTTCGCGGCGATCCGCGCGCCCGGCACGATCGCTTCGATCTTGTCGATCAGCGTGGCGACCGGTGTCATCTCGCCGGCCAGCGTGAAAGCATGTGCGCCTTCGAACTCACTCAGCAGCGCAGCCTCATAGGCCGCTGCGACATCGTCGGCGAACACGAGCCCAGTCGATCCGCTGAACGGGATCGTATAGCGCTCGCCGCGCGCGGCCGCCCGGCAGGCGAGGCTCGGCCCCGCGCTCGATCCCGATTCGCGGCCCGCGCCGTAGACCACGAGCGGCCGGAAGCCAATGCTCGCGATGCCATGGTCGTGCCAGTACGCGCGCGCGGAACCTTCGCAGGCGAGCTTGAATGCGCCGTAGTGCGTTTGCGGCCATGGCGCGGCGCCGTCCTCGGGCCCAAACACGCCAGCGCTGCTGGCGTAGAGCACACGGCGCATGCCGGCGGCGCGTGCGGCTTCGAACACGTTGAGCGTGCCGATCAGGTTGATCTGCGCGCCGCGCACCGGGTTCTCCGTGCAGCCGGGCGTGAGGATGCCCGCGAGATGGATAACGGCGTCGCAGCCTTCGAGTGCGCGCGCGGTGTCGGCCGCGTTCGCGATATCGCCGGTGCGCCACTGCACCGAAGCCGCGCGCCCGGGCGCCAGCGCCTCGATGAGCCGCGGGTTCGTGCGCAGGTCGAACGCCACGCATTGCATGCCGCGCGCGAGCAGCCGCTTCATGATCCATGCCCCAAGAAAACCGCTGCCGCCGGTGATCAGTACCCTCATTGTCTTGCCTCCATGTCGTTCGTCAGGTCACAAAGTCTTTGCTAAACCTTCTTTTGTGGAATAGTATTCCAGAACGAAAAGTAATTCTACAAAGACGACGCAGCGTTGTCTCTGGAGACACAGGAAGAAAGGCGATACCGAACATGAAGCGTGAACCGATACTCGATTGCGACGTGCTGGTGCTGGGTTCCGGCGCGGGCGGGCTCTCGGCGGCGGTGACGGCGGCGGCACAGGGCTTGCGCGTGATCGTCGCGGAAAAGGAGGACGTGTTCGGCGGCACGACCGCCTGGTCGGGCGGGTGGCTGTGGATTCCGCGCAATCCGCTCGCCACGCGCGCCGGCATCCGCGAGGATATCGAGGCGCCGCGTACCTATCTGAGGAGCGAGCTGGGCGGGCAATACGACGCCGCCAAGGTCGATGCGCTGCTCGAACGTGGGCCGGAAATGATCGAATTCTTCGAGCGCCACACGGCGGTGCGTTTCATTGACGGCAACCGCATCCCCGATTTCCACACCACGCCGGGCGCGGGCAGGGGCGGCCGCTCCGTGTGCGCGAAGCCGTTCGACGGCCGCGAACTCGGTCCGCTGATCGACAGGCTGCGCCAGCCGCTTTCAGTCACGACGATCAAGGGCATGGCGCTAGGTTCAGGGCAGGATCTCGCGCACTTCTATCGCGCCACGCGCTCGCTGCGCTCAGCGCTTTATGCGAGCCGCCGCCTCGCGGCCTTCGGTTGGCACAAGCTGCGCTACGGGCGCTCGATGCATCTCGTAAACGGCAATGCGCTGGCCGCGCGGCTGTTGAAGTCGGCGGCCGACCGCGAGGTGGACCTGCGCACGCGCGCCAAGGCGATTGGACTGCTGCGCGAGGCGTCGCGCGTGACGGGTGCGCGTGTAGAGATCGACGGCGTGGTGCACGAGGTGCGAGCCGCGCGCGGCGTGGTGCTCGCGTGCGGCGGCTTTCCGCACGATGTCGCGCGCCGCGCGCGAACCTTTGCCTATACGCCTTCGGGCCGCGAGCACTGGTCGGCGGCGCCGCGCAGCAATAGCGGCGACGGCATCCGGCTTGGCGAATCGATCGGCGCGCATTTCGATGGCGCGCTGGAGGCCCCGGCCGCGTGGGCGCCCGTGTCGATCGTGCCCGCGCATGACGGCTTGAAGAATGTGGCCTTTCCCCATCTGATCGAGCGCGCCAAGCCCGGCGTGATCGCGGTCACGCGCACGGGTAAGCGCTTCGTGAACGAGGCCTCGTCGTACCACGATTTTATCGGGGCGCTGCTCGACACGACGCCGGCCGGTGAGGAAGTGTGCGCGTGGCTCGTCTGCGATCACCGCTTCCAGCGCCGCTACGGGCTGGGTTTCTCCAAGCCGTTCCCGTTTCCGGTTGGCCCGTATTGCCGCTCCGGCTACCTGAAACGCGCTGCGACGCTCGCGCAACTGGCGGCGCAATGCGGCATCGACGCGAACGCGCTCTCCGAGACGGTTGCGACCTATAACCAGTACGCGAAGCAGGGCTTCGACCCGCAGTTCCACAAGGGCTCGACGCCCTACAACCGCGTGCAGGGCGACGCCGCGCACGAGCCGAACCCGTGCCTCGCGCCGATCGAAAGCGGCCCGTATTACGCGGTGAAACTGCTGCCGGGGAGCCTGGGCACGTTTGCGGGCCTCGCCACGGATGCGCAGGCGCGCGTGCTCGACCGCGGCGGCCGCGCGATCGACGGCCTCTACGCCGTTGGCAATGACAGCGCCAGCATGATGGGCGGCTGTTATCCGAGCGGCGGCATCACGCTCGGCCCGGCGATGACCTTTGGCTATCTCGCCGGACTGTCGCTTGCCGGGACGCCGCAGATCGTTGCGCGCGCATCGGATTCTGGATCAAACACCACTCATCCTCAAGGACAATGCAATGACACTGTATGACGTAGTGACGCTCACCGTGAAGATCGGCGCGAACGCGCAGGTTTTCGAAGGCATCAAGGCCAGCGGCGATCCGCAGGGCGGCAAGCTGCTTGGCTGCTGGTACTCCGATATCGGCGCGCTCGGCAAGGTGCTGGTGCTGCGCGGTTACGAGTCGGAGACGGCGCTCGTGTCCGAGCGCAAGCGCATGCTGCTGGAAGGCAATCCGTTTGGCGTGGGCGAATTCGTCGACGACGTGAAGACAGAAAGCTATGCGCTCTTCCCGTTCCTGCCGCCCGTCGAACCGGCCGTGCATGGCGGCATCTACGAGATGCGCGTGTACGGCACGAAGCTCGGCAGCCTGCAGCACACGATCGACGTGTGGGAGCAGGCAGTGCCGGAACGCACGAAGCGCTCGCCGCTGGTGGGCGCGATGTACTCGCTCGACGGCGATGTGCCGCGCTTTCTCAACATCTGGCCGTATGCGAGCGTGGACGAGCGTTCGCGCATTCGCGCCGAAGCGGTGAAGGACGGCATCTGGCCGCCCAAGGGCGGCCCCGCGCATCTCACGACGATGGAATCGACCATCTGCGTGCCGGCGCCGTTCTCACCGCTGCGCTAACCAGGGAGACGTCATGATCAAGCCTCAACCGCGCGAGTTGTCGCTTTCGGCGTTGACCGTGCTCGAGCTGAGCCCGCCGCATATGGTGCAGTGCGCTGCCGACGCGGGCTACGACTACGTGGGCCTGCGCCTGCTGCCCGCAACCGACCACGAGGTGCGCCACGAGATCGTTGGCGACACGCCGCTCAAGCGCGAGACCCTGGCAGTGCTGAAGGATACGGGCATGCGCGTGCTCGACGTCGAGATCCTGCGCCTGAAGCCCGACACCGATGTGAACAGCTACAAGCCGATGCTTGAAACGGCCGCGGAGCTGGGAGCGCGCTACGTGCTCGTGGCGGGCAATGACCCGGACGAAGCACGCACCGTCGAAAGGCTGGGCCGGCTTTGCGACCTCGCGGCGCCGCTTGGCCTCTCGCCGTCGCTGGAGCCGATGCCGTGGACGGATGTGAAGGACATGACAGCCGGCGCGCGCATCGTGAAGGCGAGCGGGCGCCGCAACACCGGTCTCATCATCGACCCGATCCACTTCGACCGCGCGCGCTCGTCGCTTGAAGCACTGCGCGCACTGCCGCGCGAGTACTTCGGCTACGTGCAGTTCTGCGACGCCCCGGCCGAGCGTCCCACCGACCTCGACACGCTGCTGTTCCAGGCGCGCTGCGAGCGGATGATTCCGGGCGAGGGTGGCCTCGACCTCGTCGGGCTGCTGCGCGCGCTGCCGGACCACTTGCCTGTGAGCGTCGAAGTGCCGGCGGAACACTGGGCGAAGACGACACGCGCCGTGGATCGCGCGCGGCGATTGCGCCAGGCGACGCTCGCGGTGCTCGACGAGGCGCGCGCGACGACCTGAGCGCGCGTGGCGCGTTCGCATCGAGTAGCCCGGTCAGGCGGCCAATAGAAGCGCCGTCCGGGCCTGCTTATCGCAACGGAATAACAAGAAGAACATGACACGGAGACAGACATGGCTTTCTCGCAATCGGCCCAGCGGGCCACGCAGCAACACTTCTTAGGCAAGACCGCGCGCGCGCTGGACGTCCAGCAGTTTCTCGATGAACAGCCGGTCGGGCGCTTTCAATGGCTCGTGCTGCTGCTGTGCATGATGATCGTGATGCTCGATGGCCTCGATACGGTCATGATCGGCTTCATCGCGCCGTCGCTCTCCAGCGCATGGGCGATCCCGCGCGATGCACTCGGGCCCGTGATGAGCGCAGGCCTGCTCGGTCTCGCGTTCGGCGCGCTGGCCGCCGGGCCGATGTCGGACCGGTTTGGCCGCAAGACGGTGATGACGGTTGCCGTGCTCTTCTTCGGCGTCTGGAGTCTCGCTTCGGCGTTCGCGGTGAACGTGCCGTCACTGACCGTGCTGCGGTTTCTCACGGGCATCGGCCTTGGTGCGTCGATGCCGAACGCCGCGACGCTCATGGCTGAATACGCACCGCCGCGCCGCCGCGCGCTCATGGTGACGGCGGTATTTTGCGGCTTCACGTTCGGCGCTGCTGGCGGCGGTTTCGTGAGCGCATGGCTGATCGCGCAGTGGGGCTGGCCTTCGGTGTTGCTGCTCGGCGGCGTGCTGCCGGTCGTGTACGTGCCTGTGCTGATCAAATGGCTGCCCGAGTCTGCACGCTATCTGGCGCTCAAGGAAAGCCGCCGCGCGCGCCTCGTCAGCGTGCTCAACCGCTTGAAGCCGGGTTCGGCCGACGGGCACACGCGCTTTGTCTCGCACGAACCGGCACAGGCACAGCGCAGCCCGGTGCGGGCGATTCTCTCTCGCGAACATGCGTTTGGCACGGTCATGCTGTGGATCTGCTATTTCGCGGGGCTGCTCACGGTCTACCTGCTCGGCAACTGGCTGCCCACGCTGATTCGCGGTCTCGGCTTCTCGCTCGCCGAAGCCGCCGTCGTCGGCGCGCTGTTCCAGGCGGGTGGCACCGTGGGATCGGTCTCGATCGGCTGGCAGATGGACCGTTTCAATCCGCATCGCGCGCTCGGCGCAACCGTGCTCGCTGGCGGCGTGCTCGCCTGGTATATGGGCGCGTCGGCGCACCCGTTCAGCATCATCTGCGTGCTCGCATTCGGCATGGGCTACTGCATGAACGGCTCGAACACGGGCTTTTGCGCGCTCGCGGCCGGTTCGTACCCCACCGAAATGCGCGCGACCGGCACGAGCTGGATGCTCGGTGTGGGCCGCTTTGGCGGGATCGCGGGAGCAATGGTGGGCGCCGCCATGCTGCATGCGAACTGGAGCTTCGGCGCGGTCTTCACGGCGCTGGCGGTGCCGGCGGCGGTGGGCGGCCTCGCGGTGCTGCTCAAGGGGGCGCGCCATCGAGGCACGTTCGCGGCGGTGAGCGTGAGCGCGGGCATTGACCATTAGCACGCTCATGCGATTCAGCTTGAATTCCAGTGTGGAATTGTGTTCTCATTTGGCTACCACGATACGGATGAGAAAACGATATGGCAGGGAATCTTGAGCGTGCGCTCGCTGTGCTCGAACTGTTGGCGAAGAACGGGGGCCGCATGCAACTCGCCGCCATTGCGGACACGCTGGATATCCCCCGCAGCGGCACCCACCGTCTTCTGTCGATGCTGATCGACGAAGGCTTCGTGCGCCAGGATGAGGAGCATGGCGAGTACATGCTGGCCATGAAGCTCGTTTCGCTGGGGCTCATCTACCTCTCGACGAGCGGCGTGTTCGACCTCTCGCAGCCGGTCCTCGACCGGCTGGCCGAGGCCTCGGGCGAATTGGCGCGGCTTGGTGTGGTCGAGGACGATCACATCACGTTCGTCGGCAAGGCGCAGGGCGCGAAGTCGGGCTTGCGCTACGACCCCGACATGGGCAGCAACCCGCCGTTGCACTGTACCGCGAGCGGTCAGGCGTGGCTCGCCACACTGCCGGACGAGCGCGCGATCGAACTGGTGTCCAGGCAGGGCGGGCTTGGACCGAAGGCGCAGAGTATGCCGCGCGCGCCAAAGACGATCCAGCAATTCCTGAAAGATCTGAACGGTGCGCGGCAACGTGGCTACGGCATGGCCATTGAGACCTACGAGGCCGGCATGACGTCGATTGCGGCGGCGGTGCGCAATCCCGTGACTCAGGAGGTGGTCGGAATCGTAAGTCTCGCGGGACCGAGCAGCCGCTTGCCCGAAGCACGGCTCAAGGAACTCGCGCCGCATCTACTGGAGGCCGCTTCGGACATGGGGGCTGCCACGCTCAGCTCGCGACTTTTCAAACGGAGCGTGGCGTCGGCTCCTGAAGCCGCTCAGGCACCTGTCGCCAAGGGGCGCGGCAGGTCGGCGCAGAAATAAGCAGGTCTATGAGAGTGCGGCGCTGCCTCGATCGAGGCGGCGAGCGCGCTCCACGAACACGAACCCTGCGCCCGGTTCACGCTAGCCACCGCACGCTGATTGGCCCGCTCGACGCGGGGATTTTAATCAGGAATCCTGTAGAAGCACTCTCGACAGGGCGTCCGCTCGGGCAAATCCTGCATTTTTCCGCCGTCAACGCGAACGGCAAATAGCGGGATCACAAGGCCGCGTAGCTATCGATTGCATACGATCCCAATCGAATAGCCAACCCACGCTCTGGTTTCTGGTCGCTGAATCCGTACTGGTCGGTGATCGCACCTGCTGGCGCAAATACCTCGAATTCGAATCGCTACACAAAAACTGGCCGACCTCCGTTGACGGTCGTCCGGCATCCATCACGATGCACGTTTTGTCCGGGTGAACGTCGTCTCTGTCCATTGAGGGGAACGCGGCACAGGCTCTAAATTGGCGGCATTAAACCCACCGGGCGCTTGCGAGAAACATGGTCACCTCGCGCGCTGCCCCGCCCGAACATGCCGCCAGCGGAGCGCTATGTCCGGGTGGCTCTAGAGGAGACACCGCCATGGCCCATCAGATAACACTCCGTTTCGAGGACGGGGTGACCCGGTTCATCGAGTGCGAGGAGGGTGAGCGCGTCACCGATGCCGCCATTCGCGCCAGGATCAATATTCCACTCGATTGCCGTGATGGTGTGTGCGGCAGCTGCAAGGCGGTTTGCGAGTCCGGCGAGTATGTTCTGGGCGACTGCGTGGAAGATGCGCTTAGCCCCGAGGAGGCGAGCGAGCGCAAGGTTCTCACCTGCCAGATGAGCCCGCGTTCCGACTGCGTGATCCAGATCGCCACGAACTCCGATGTTTCCGGCACCGGCCCGGCCTCCCACAGGGGGCGGATCGTCGCCTGCCAACGAGCGTCGGACAGCACGATCGCCTTCTCGGTCGAACTCGAAAACCGCGCGGATCTCAGCTTCCTTCCTGGGCAGTACGTCAACATCCGCGTGCCCGGAACCGATCAGACGCGGTCCTACTCCTTCAGTTCGGGGCCGTCCGAGCCGCACTTGTCCTTCCTTGTGCGCAACGTGCGTGAAGGGGCGATGTCGACCTGGCTCTGTGAAAGCGCCAAAGCAGGGGATTCAATCGAGTTTCGCGGCCCGATGGGAAGCTTCTACCTGCGCCCCATCGAGCGCCCGGTGCTGTTTCTGGCGGGTGGCACGGGCCTCGCGCCGTTCCTCTCGATGCTGGACAAGATCGTCGAGGACGGCGGCAGCCCGTATCCGGTCCACATGATCCTGGGTGTGAACACCGATGAGGACCTGGTTGGCATCGACCGGCTCGAAACCTATGCACAGCGCCTGCCGAACTTCACCTATGCCTGCACCGTCGCCAACCCCGACAGTGCCCATCCCAACAAGGGCTATGTCACGCATCACATCATCCCCTCCCAGCTCAACGACGGCGATGCGGATGTCTACCTCTGTGGTCCGCCGCCGATGGTGGACGCGGTGCGCAACTATCTCTCGGTCGAAGGGCTGACGCCGCGAAACTTCTATTACGAGAAGTTCGCCGGCACCGGCCTGGTCGTACAGACTGGCGAGGAGCGCATCGCACCTGTCGATGTCGATGAAGCCTTCGACCTGCGCATGGCGCTCGAAATGGGGGCGGCTCAGCTGACCATGGGCCGGCTGTCGAGCGAGCAGTTGATCAACTTCCGCCAACTCGCCGAGGCGACGGCGCCGTTCGTGTCCGGACAGCGCTTTACCGATGTGGCGCGCTACATCGACGCAAACCACGCCTTCCACATGTTCACGATCGAGGCTTCCGGGAACGCCCAACTGATCGCGCTTTACCGGCAACTGGCCGTGCAGGACTATATTGCTCGCGCGCTGACCGACCAGATCGAGATCGTCGGCGACATCATCCAGCAGCACCGGGACATTGTCGGCGCCTTCGAACTTGGCGACCTGAACAAGGCGCGAGACGTGATCGCGCTGCATGCGCTCCATTCCAAGGCCACGATGAGCCGGGCGCTGGAGCGTATGGCGCTGGGCAAGACGGCGCCCAAGGTCGCAGCGCCCCCCTTGGCCCCGTTGGCTATGCCACAGAGCGCGCCGCAGGTTTGCCCGTTCACGGCGAAGACCCTTCCGGCCTATTCACACGAACTGGACTGGCCCGAGGCGCTGGAGCCATTCAAGGTGGTCGACGACGGCTCGCAAGGCGACCCTTACGAGCATTACCGCTGGATGCGCGAGCATGCGCCGGTGCTGCGTTGCCAGTCGGCGACTTCGGACGTGTGGTTCCTCTCGCGCTATGACGACGTCTATCAGGCAATCCGCAACCCGAAGCTGTTTTCCTCCGAGGTCGTCAGCCCGCCGCCGCTGACGTTCCTGACGCTGTTCGATGCGCCCGACCATTCGCGCTTGCGCAAGGTCGTTCAACCGTCGTTCCTGCCGCTGGCGCTCGATCCCTTTATCGAGCAGATCGCGCAAAGGGCGGAGGACCTGCTCGATGCGATGATCGCCAAAGGCGGCGGTGATGTCGTCAACGATTTCGCCATCCCGCTCAGCATCTCGACCATCTCCACGATGATCGACGTGCCGAACGAGGATGAGGAGAAGATGAAGTTCTGGTCGGACGAGACCTTTAGCTACTTCGGCCGCCTCGCCCGGAATGCGCCGGGTACCGGCACCGACGAGCAGAGCGCGCAGGCTTTCTTCGCATACCTGAAGGAAGTGATGGAGCGGCTCGCTCTCACCGACAGCCAGTCGATTGGCGGGCATATCGCGCGCATGTGGAAGGACGGTCTGCTTTCGGAAAAAGAAGCGAAGGAGCTGTGCGCCTTCGTCTTCATCGCCGGGCACGACACGACGACTATCCTTGTCGCCAACGCTTTTCGCATGCTCGCCGAACAGCCGCATCTGCTGGGACGTATCCGCGAAAACCCCGCCGACGCGGACCGCTTCGTCGAGGAGGTGGCCCGCTACCGCGGTACCGTCCAGCGCGTAAGCCGCATCACCACCGAGGCGACCACCGTCGCGGGGATTGATCTGCCCAAGGGCGCGGTGGTGCGACTGCTGCTGTCGGCTGCGAATCGCGACAGCCGCAAATTTCCCGAGGGCGAGACGTTCGACATCGACCGCGATTCCAGCGGCCACCTGGGTTTCGGCAACGGCATGCACAAATGCCTTGGCGCGCCACTCGCCAAGCTGGAGACGTTGATCGCGACGAAGGCTCTGGCCCGCAAGATTGGCGCTATTGCGCTCGATCCGGCAAGGCCGGTCCAGTATGTGCGGGGTAACAATCTGACCAATTCCGGGCCTGAGCACCTGTTCGTCAAGCTGGGCGGATTGTCGGCCTGAACCGGCCGGGGGCGGTCGAGTCAGTCCGCTTCCCCCTTTTCAGCCGGCGAGGATCGATCGTGGGCCGCAGAGCGGTATTCGGTTGGACGCAGTCCCGTCTGCTTGCGGAAGAAGCGACCGAAATAGGCTTCGTCCTGAAAGCCCAGTTCGCTGGCGATCTGCTTCACGCTGAGGTTCGAATAGCCGAGCAGGCGCTTGGCCTCATGGATCGAGCGTGCGTCGATTGCCTCGCTTGCCGAGACCCCGAAGGTGGCGCGGCAGATGCGGGAGAGCTGGCCCGTGGTCACGCCCATCTCCTCGGCGTAGCTCGCCACGGGTCGCCTCTCGCGGCAATGGCGGTCTAGCAGGGCGCGGAACCGTTCGATCCGCGCCGCCATTGTCCGCTGCTCGGAACTGGCTGAAAGGCGGGCGCTCTCGCTGAGGCGCCCAATCTTGACGAAGAGTGCGATTGCCAGTGCTGCGCCTGCGGTGAACTGCCAGCGCTCGTGGCTCTGCGCTTCGTGCCCGATCGACTGAAAAAGCGTTTCCAGGGGTATGCCGCGCTCGACGTCGGGATCGATCGACAGCACCGTCGGCGTGCGTATGAATTCCAGCAACTCGGGCGCGGCCGTCATCGCCAGCGATTCCAATGCAGGCTGTGCGGCGGAAATGACGTGACCGTTGATGTCGCTGCGGAAGTGAAAGCCGTGGACCGAGTGCGCTGGCACGACGATCAGGCATGGCGCAACGACCGCCCACGTCCGGCCGTCGATGAAGGTCTCGCCGCCCCCGCGGGTGACATAGAGCACCTGGATCAGCGCTTCGTGGACGTGCGGCTTGATCTCGAAGTCGAAACGGCCGGCACGCAGCGCAATAGGCTCGTAATGCACCATGTCGAGCCAGGATTGGCCGGCTTCCGCGCCATAGAGCGCGAAACGCGGAACGGTCCTGCTGCGCTGTTGGTCAGGGGACATGATGCACGTTATGTCCTGCTATATGTAGGCTCTGTCCATTGTTCCACAGGCGCATGAGGCGTTCAATGGCGATACGAATTTCACGCCACGGAATTGCACGGAATTTTTTAGGAAAGTAACAGCATGGAACAGGAACTTGAAAATCGCGCGGCTGCCACAAGCGCATACGGGCTGAATCTGGATGGCAAGATCTGCGTGATCACGGGTGCGGGTAGTGGTATTGGTGCCGGCATTGCGCGTGCCTTCGCCAGCGTTGGAGCGCATGTGGCGCTTGTGGACCGCAATCTTGCCGGCGCTGAGGCTGTCGCCGCCGAACTTCGAGAGGCTGGTGCCGTGGCGCAGGCGTTCGGCTGCGACGTGTCGGACGAAGCTTCGGTTGCCGCAGCCGCCGACGAGGTTCGCGCAGCGCTTGGTTCGGTCAGCGTGCTCGTCAACAATGCAGGACTCCTACGCGCAGGACCTCTCGAGACGGTCTCGATCGCAGACTGGAACCAGGCCATTGCCGTGAACCTCACCGGCTATCTTCTGTGTGCCCGAGCGTTCGGGCGCGACATGCTGGCGGCGGGCAAGGGCAGTATCGTGCACGTTGCCTCGATTGCAGCGCTCAATCCACAGACCAATAGTGGTTCCTATAGCCCGAGCAAGGCGGGCGTGCTGCTCCTCTCGCGGCAGTTGGCGGCGGAGTGGGGCCCGCGCGGCGTGCGCAGCAACTGCGTGCTTCCCGGCATGATCCGCACCGCGCTGTCGGCGAAATTCTACGAGGAGCCCGGCTTCGAGGCTCGCCGCGCCGCCGCCACCGCGAGCCGCCGCATTGGCGAGCCGGAGGACCTCGCCGGCCCGGCCATGTTCCTCGCCTCTGACCTGGCAGCCTACGTAAATGGCGCCGAGGTGCTCGTCGACGGCGGGCTCGATTGCATGCTGATGGACATGGTTCCGCGGCCAGGCTTTAACGCCACCCCGGCCGCGTGAGCGCCATCACACCATAACGAAAAGGAGACTGGATATGGCCAAGGAGATCACTTGCGATCTGGTCGTGGTCGGATCGGGTGCTGCGGGCCTCGCCACCGCGATCACGGCAAAGAAGCGCGGGCTCGATGTCATCGTGCTCGAAAAGGAGCCCGTGTTCGGTGGTACCACCGCGCTGTCGGGCGGGGTCTTGTGGATTCCGCTGAGCAAACATGGCAGACAGCAGAACCCGGCGGACTCCGTCGAGCGTGTGCGCGAATACATGATGAACGAGACGGGTAGCAACTACGATGCCGCCGCGGTCCAGTGCTTCATTGAGAACGGGCCGAAGATGGTCGAATTCTTCGAGCGAGAGACGGAGATGAAGTTCGTGCCCACGCTCTATCCGGACTATCACCCGGATGCGCCCGGCGGCGTCGACATCGGCCGCTCGATCCTCGCCGCGCCCTATGATATTCGCGGGCTGGGCAAGGACATGCAACGCCTCAAGCCGCCGCTCGAGACAATCACCTTCATGGGGATGATGTTCAATTCCTCGAACGCGGACCTCAAACACTTTTTCCGCGCGACCAAGTCGATTGTTTCGTTCTGCTACGTGGCTCGGCGTTTGGCGACGCACATCAAGGAGCTGGCGCTTTATCGCCGCGGGATCAACGTGACGAGCGGCAACGCGCTCGCTGCGAGGCTCGCGAAATCGGCGCTGGCGATCGACATTCCGATCCACACTTCTACGCCAGTGAAGGAACTGCTGAGCGAGAAGGGCAAGGTGGCCGGTGTGCTCGCGAGCGCAGCGGAGGGGGAACTTCGCGTCACCGCCCGGCACGGCGTCGTGCTGGCTTGCGGCGGCTTCCCTCATGATCTCAAGCGCATCGCGCAGGTCTATCCGCATGTGAAGCGCGGAGGCGAGCATCTCTCGCCCACGCCAGTCGGCAATACGGGCGATGGGCTGACCATGGCGGAGAAGGTGGGTGGTGCCGTGCAGCTTGGCTTCCCCGATGCATCGGCCTGGATGCCTGTCTCCAGGGTGCCCTTCGGTAAGGGCCGCACGGGCGTGTTCCCGCATCTGCTCGACCGCTACAAGCCCGGCGTGATCGGCGTGCTGCGCAGCGGTCAGCGCTTCACCAATGAATCGAACTCCTACCACGATGTTGGTTCGGCGCTGATCCGTGCCTGCGAGGGCGAGCGGGAGACGGCGATGTGGCTGATCTGCGATAAGGTGGCGCTCGGCAAGTATGGTCTGGGCTATGCCAAGCCCGCGCCGATGCCGGTGGGCCCGTTGCTGCGCAAAGGCTACCTCATCAAGGGGGAAACGATTGCCGAGCTGGCGCGCAATTGCGGGATTGCTCCCGATGCGCTCGAGAAGACGGTCCGTGCCTACAACGTCGATGCCGCGCGCGGAGAAGACCCGGCGTTCCACCGTGGCAGCACAACGTTCAACCGCTATCTGGCCGATCCTGACAACAAGCCCAATCCCTGCGTTGCGCCGATCTCGACAGGCCCCTTCTATGCAGTTAAGGTGCTGATGGGTGATCTGGGCACGTTCGATGGCATCAGGACCGGCGTCACCGGGGAGGTGCTGCGCGCGGACGGCAGTGAGATCGAGGGGCTTTACGCGGTCGGCAATGACCGGCGCAGTGTGATGGGCGGCAACTATCCGGGCGCCGGTATCACCCATGGGCCCAATATGACGTTCGGCTATGTCACGGGTAATGCCATCGCCAACAAAGCCACGACCAGCAAAGAGAAGGTGCACGCATGAGCCGCCAACCGATGTATCTGGCAAAGCCTCTCGTGGATTTCCGGGTCTACACCATCGCGCTGCGCAAGATGCCCGAGTTCATCGAGGTGTTTGACCGGCTCGCCATGCCGATCCTGCTCGAGACGCTTGGGCACCCACTCGGCTTTTGGACGAGTCTGGTGGGGCAGCAGAACCAGTTCACCCACTTGTGGGGGTATGACGATCTGGCGGACTACGAACGACGGTGCCTGGCACGCGATACGCATCCGGATTTCCCGGCCTATCTCAAGGCCTCGGGTCATTTGATTACGGCGCAGGAGACGCGCCTCATTCGTGCCGCTGCGCTGGATAGCGTCGCGCAGTAAGCCAATTGCGCCGTTATCACACTCCCGATTCCGGCTCGCGCTACGACGTACCCAACGCCAGATCGCGATGTGCCGAGCTCTGGAATTCGCGGGGCGTCGCGCCTGTCTGCTTACGGAAGTAGCGGCTGAAATAGGCGCTGTCCTCGAATCCAAGGCTGTGCGCGATCTGCTTGACGGTCATGCCCGAGTAGACCAGATCGCGCTGCGCTTCGCGAATCAGATGGTCGTTGATCAGCGCGCTGGGTGACGAACCGAGTTCTTCGCGGCAGATGCGTCCGAGTTGTGGCGTGGTGACATCGAGCGCGGCCGCATAGAACTCGACCGGGCGATGCTCCCGGAAATGCTCGGCGATCAGCTCGCGGAAGCGTCTGATTTGCTGGCTGCGCCGCGCGGCGAGCGCGGCCACCGGCACGTTGGCATGGTCGACAAGCCGAGCCGCCTGTACGAAAAGTGCCATTAACAGTGACATGCCCGCTGCCGTATAACCGGCCGCGCCGCGGCGAAACTCGTTCTCAAGCATATGAAAGAGCGGCATCAGCGTTTCGTCGCTGGCTGCTGGCCCGCACACCGGAATCACGGCAGGGCGCTGGAGAACCGCGACGAGCGTTGAAGAAACGGACTTCGCGATGGACTCCAGCGCGCGCTGCGCCGCCGTGACGACAAGGCCGTCGATCTCTGGCGAAAACGCGAAACCGTGCACCACCTGCGCAGGAAGGATCACGAGGCATGGCGGGTTGAACGGTGTTTTTTCGCTCTCGATGACGACGTGACCCTGGCCGCTGCGGATGTAGAGAAACTGCAACAGCGCGTCGTGACGATGCGCCGGAATGTTCCAGTCGTTCGGCCGGCTGCGCTCCGGAATCCACTCGAAATTGAATGCATCGTGCCACGGCGGGCGCGCGGCCGTTGCTTCTCCGTACAGCTCGTAACTAGGGATTTTCCTCATGTCGTCTTCCCTCGCATGTGCAGATTGTCCTGTTTATCCACAGTTTTGTCCATGATCGGCCGGCGCCGTCTGCCTATACTTCAGGCAGGCGGAATCGATGAAGATTCTTTTCGTTGGAGACGCAGGACACGCTTTGGCTCATGTCTTTCACGGAGTAAGTTCGGATGACTAACGAATCAGGTATGCGCAGCGCAAACTGGCTGAACCTGGCGGCCCACGTGAGCGCGGCGGCGAGCGGCATCGGCGGCGCGCGCGTCGCGCACACGCTGCGCGGGCGCTGAAACGAGCTCTCACGCAACGGCGCTGCGGCGCGCCGTGGCAGATACCGGCCGTGCCGCGCCCGCGGATACGGCGCCGCAATAGAACGACATTAATCTCTGGAGACATCGCAATGGAAACGCTCGATCGCGTCGGCCTCGCTGGCGCGTTGCCCCCGCTCTTCTATCACATTGCTGGAGGGCAGCAATGAAGACCTCTGAACGCGTCGTCGATACCCAGGCCTTCATTGACGGCCAACGCTTCTCGCCATTTCAGTGGGTCATTCTCGTGCTGTGCTTTCTCGTGGTCGCCGCCGACGGCTACGACACAGCAGCCATCGGCTTCATCGCGCCGTCGCTTGTCCAGCAGTGGGGCATTGCGCGCGTCGCGCTCGGTCCGGTGATGAGTGCGGCGCTGGTCGGGCTCGGCATCGGTGCGGTGTTGGCCGGCCCGCTCGCAGACCGGCTCGGACGCAAGACCGTGCTGGTGCTTTCCGTGGCGTTCTTCGGACTGTGGAGCCTTGCGGCGGCATTCGCCGGCACGGTCGAGTCGCTGACCGCGCTGCGCTTCTGCACGGGTCTCGGCCTCGGCGCTGCCATGCCGAACGCCGTCACGCTGATGTCCGAATATGCGCCGACGCGCGTGCGCGCCGTCGTCGTCAATACGATGTTCTGTGGCTTTTCCACCGGCCTCGCGCTCGGCGGATTCGCGTCTGCATGGCTAATTCCGCATTTTGGCTGGCAAAGCGTGCTGGTCGCCGGCGGAATCGGGCCGATCGTGCTGACGGTTCTGCTGATCCTGCTGTTGCCGGAGTCCGTTCAGTTCATGGCGGTACGCCAACGTGCCGACGCAAACATCGCACGCATCCTTGGCCGTATTGCACCCGGCACGACGTTCGGCGGCTGCCGCTTCGTCGCGCCTGAGGGCGGCGTGAGCGCGAAGCGTGAATCGGCGATTCGCGTTGTCCTGTCACGCCAGTACCGCTTCGGGACATTGATGTTGTGGCTCGCGTACTTCATGGGCCTGCTGATCTACTATCTGCTGACCAACTGGCTGCCCACGCTGTTTCGCGACACGGGCTTCTCCGGCGCGCGCGCAGCCTTGATGACGTCGCTTTTCCCGCTTGGTGGCGTGCTGGGCAACCTGTGCGTCGGCTGGTTCATGGACCGGCTCAACGCCAATCGCGTGATCGCGGCTACGTATGTGCTCGCCGCCGTAATGGTCCTGCTGGTCGGACGCGGTGTCGGCCACCAGGTGTTGCTCGGCACGCTCGTCTTCTTGACCGGGACATTGGTCACGAGTGCAGTCACGTCGATGTCCGCGCTGGCCGCCGCGTTTTATCCGACGCACGGGCGAGCGACGGGTGTTGCCTGGATGCTCGGCGTGGGGCGTATAGGTGGAGTAGCAGGGGCACTGGTCGGCGCGGCTCTGATGGGCTTCGGCTGGCAGATCGGGTCCGTGTTCAGCCTGCTTGCCGTGCCGGCGCTGGTGTCCGCGTGCGCGCTGTTCGTGATGATCGGGCGTGGCGTAGCCACTTCGCAAATGCGTGGACAGCGAAGCGTGCCAATGCACTAGGCACGGTCACGAGCCGTTCGTGTCGTGAATGCCTGTTAAATAATTAGACATGCAAATCAATAATTCAGGTTTGGAGAACCGCAAATGAAAAAGAAGCTTCTCGCATTGGCCCCGCTTTGCCTGTACGGTGCATCGGCGTGGGCGCAAAGCAGCCTGACGCTGTACGGTGTGCTGGACGAAGGCATCATGTTCAACAGCAACGTCGCCACGGGGGCGTCGAAAGGCGGGCGAAAGTGGTACCTCGACTCGCTCAACGGTATGTACGGCAGTCGCTGGGGCATGAAGGGTGCCGAGGACCTCGGTGGCGGCACGCGTGCGATCTTCACGCTCGAATCCGGCGTGAACCTGAATTCGGGCGCAGCAGGGCAAGGGGGGCTCCAGTTCGGACGCCAGGCAGCCGTCGGCTTGAGCAACCAGCGCTTTGGTGACCTCACGCTGGGGCGGCAGTACGATTCGGTCGTCAATTATGCGCAAGCGGTCACGATTCAGGGCTATCTCGCGAGCGAAGTTTTCCAGCATCCAGGCGACTTCGACAACACCGCGAACTCGCTGCGCACCAATAACGCGATTCGCTACGCGAGCCCCAACATCAATGGACTCACGTTTGGCGCCACGTGGAGCGTGGGCGGCCAACCCGGCAATATCAGCGGCAACGGCGGCTATTCGGCCGGTGCGGCGTACTCCAACGGCGTGGTGACGTTGGCGGCTGCATACCTCTACTTCAAGAATCCATCCGCCGCCACCGCAGGCCAGGGTTTCTTCACGAGCAACGGTAGCGGAACGCAGTTGACTGGCGTCCTGAACAAGGCGTATGCCAGTGCGAATTCGTATCAGGTGGCGATTGCGGGTGCGCTGTACACGATTGGCCCGGTGCAGGTCGGCGCGTCGTGGTCGAACATCGAGTACGGCAGTATCGCGGCGCTGGCCGGTGCGAGTGCGCGGTTCAATAACGTTGACGCGGGTGTCAAGTGGTCGGTTACGCCGGTATTCAGTCTCGGCGCGGCCTACGATTACGCGAAGGGCAACAATGTCCGGACGTCGGAAGGCGCAAACGTCGGCAATCAGCATTTCAACCAGGTCAGCGTGATGGCCGACTACTTTCTTTCGAAGCGAACCGATCTCTACGCTGAGGGCGCGTACCAGATCGCGGCGGGTACGTCGTCCACAGGTGCGCCTGCAGTGGCCAACATCGGCAATGCCGGTGACTCGTCGAACACGCGCCAGGCACTCGTGCGTGTCGCAATACGCCACAGGTTCTGACGCATCGCTGCAAGCGCAAGCGGCTCTCGCACCACGCGAAAGGCCACGCACTCACCGACATCGTATGGGCGCGTGGCCTTGCATGCCGTGCAACAGCCTGATGCTGACAACAGTGAAGTCATTTTTGCTTGCGAAAGGCGTTTGGCGTTACGCCAGTGAATCGCTTGAAGAACCGCGTGAAATACGCCGGCTCCGTGAAGCCCAAAAAATCGGAGACCTGATTGATATTGAGTGCGGTGTAGGTGAGACTGCGCTTAGCCTCCAGCAGCAATCGCTGGTGGACGAGGGCGAGGGCGCTTTTGCCCGCTATTCGCTGACAAACCATATTCAAATACACCGGCGTCACGCCCAGGCGTTCGGCGTAGCGGCTGATTGGAAAATGTTCGCGGTAATGTTTTTCGATCAGGCCGGAAAATGCCCTCAGGTAGGCTTGCCCACGATCCTGAGGCTCGCCCCTTTCCTCGCCTTGTTGATCCTGGCGACTGATCCATACAACGAGCGCGCTCACGAGCGACCGCAGCATCAGGTCCCGTGAAGGCGCAGGAAGGCCGTATTCCTGAGTCAACCGGCCGCACAGCGTGTTCAGGTAAGGCAGGTCATTGCCGACCGAATAACAGCCCGGGTGCTCGAGCACGCGGCGCGGCGCATCGATTTGCTGCTGAAGCCAGCTCATCAGCGGCGCGGCGATAGTCACCACGTATCCGTCGACTTCCGGAGAGAATTGGAAACCATGCACGCACATCGCCGGGACGACCTGGACCGATGGCGTGTCTATCCTTGTCTTCTCGCCCTCAATTTCCAGTTGTGCCACGCCTTTCTGAACGTACAGGATTTGCGCGAGGTCTGCGTGCCGGTGCTGCCGGATCTCCCAGTCGTGCAAGCTGCTCCGCTCGGGTATCGACTCGCAGTGCAGCAAATCGAGCGTGCTCCAGTCAGGTCCTTCGCCGTATAACTTGAAGACGGGGATGTCGTGCAGTGCCGGATGCTTCATGGATTCGTCGCCGGAATATCGGTCCGCACGGGGCTTTCTAAAAGTCCAATTTTAATCGAAAAAATTGCCTTATCAGCGCTGCATATTTCTAGAAAAATGCAATTGAACCGTGGCGTCAATTATTGGGGCTCCAAGAGCGGATCAGAAAGGTCACGGTGCAGAGAGATACAGGAGACATCGGTCATGAAGACCAGAATAGCGATCATTGGCGCCGGGCCGTCCGGCCTGCTTTTGGGACAGTTGCTGCACAAGGCAGGCATCGACAACGTCATTCTCGAACGTCAAAGCGGCGAATACGTGCTCGGCCGAATCCGTGCGGGCGTGCTTGAGCAAGGCATGGTCGACCTGATGCGCGAAGCGGGCGTGAGCGAGCGTATGGATGCGGAAGGGTTGGTCCACGACGGCATCGAACTCGTGTTCGGTGGGCGACGTGACCGGATCGACCTGAAGCAACTCACGGGCGGCTCGTCGGTGCTGGTGTACGGCCAGACCGAAGTGACGCGCGATTTGATGACGGCGCGCGAGGCGAGCGGCGCGACCACGATCTACGAAGCGGCCAATGTTCAGTTGCACGACGTGAAAGGCGAAGCGCCTTACGTCACATTCGAAAAGAACGGCGAGACATACCGTCTGGATTGCGATTACATCGCGGGCTGCGATGGCTTTCATGGCGTTTCGCGCAAGACGATCCCTGCGGAAGTGCTCACGCACTACGAGCGCGTCTATCCGTTTGGCTGGCTCGGCATGCTGTCCGATACCCCGCCGGTCAATCACGAACTGATTTACGCGCATCACGAGCGTGGTTTTGTGCTGTGCAGCCAGCGTTCGACGACTCGCAGCCGTTACTACCTGCAAGTGCCGTTGACCGAGAAAGTCGAAGATTGGTCCGACGAACGCTTCTGGGAAGAGTTGAAAACGCGTCTGCCGCAGGACGTGGCGAACAAGGTCGTGACCGGCCCGTCGCTCGAGAAGAGCATCGCGCCGCTGCGCAGCTATGTGGTTGAGCCGATGCAGTATGGCAAGCTGTTTCTCGTTGGCGACGCGGCGCATATCGTGCCGCCGACCGGCGCGAAGGGCTTGAATCTCGCCGCAAGTGACGTGAGCACGCTGTATCGGATCTTGAGTCGCGTCTACCGCGACGGCCGTACCGATCTGCTGGAAAAGTATTCGCAGATCGCGTTACGCCGCGTGTGGAAGGCAGAACGTTTCTCGTGGTTCATGACGAACCTCCTGCACGAGTTTTCGGACCGCGACGCCTTCGACAAGCGCATGCAGCGTACTGACTACGATTACTACACGACTTCCGATGCCGGCCTCAAAACGATCGCGGAAAACTACGTTGGTTTGCCATACGAACCGATTGAATGAAGCAGCCGTGATGTTCGCTTGATTGGCTCGACGCGGACGCAACTGTGCGGCGGCCGCAGTGGCCAACAGGAACGCGCGAAGCAAGGCGATTAGCCTTGGCAGTGCAAATCGCATTGCTTCGTGCCCGGCATCTTCATGTTGGCGTACTAAACAATGACCTGGCCATTTCGGATTCGATGCGCTCGATGGTCGTTGCGAGCACGATCCAGTCCGCATTGGCTGGGCGCCGGCCGCGCAGGCGGGGGCGATAGACGGCGCTGCCGCGCCGGATTGGCGCGCCGCACAGCATGCAGCTGGAGCGGGCGCGCGCGGTGGTGAGATGCCAGAGCTGTTCTCCGTAGCATCCCGAAGTGGCATCGCGCCAGTTGAGCGTGATGTGCGTGGGGGAGAGCCGTTCGACGAACTCCATGTGTCCGCCAGCATGCGTCGCCGTGCAAGGGGCAACCGGCGCTAACGTACACGTCGTAGCGAGTGCCTCATCGCTGGACGAGAGGCGCTCGATCAAGGCGAGCGTGCTGGTCCAGGCATCTTGTCGGCCGGTTTTCATCGTCGTTCCTCCCTGACATCGCTGACCATGCGGTGACCTCGCGAGTGAGAAAATCACGCGGCGGCGCGCGCCCGTTCGACCAGCGTGCCGGGCGCTTCGGCCCGCTCGCGGCTGAGGCCGAAATCGAAGTCGATCAGCGCGAATTCGCCTTCAATGCCGAACGGTGTGCCTTCGCCAGCGCTGTGGCGCTCGACTGCGGGCACGAGTCCGTCGCGTGTGGCGAAGGCGAAGTCGTCCCAGAGATGCGGGTCGCCGTCGATGTTGATCTGCGTGGTCAGCTTGCGATGCCCGGGCGCGGAAACGAAGAAGTGAATATGCGCTGGCCGATGGCCGTGCCGCCCGAGCTGATCGAGCAACTGCTGCGTCTTTCCCGCAGGCGGCACGCTATAGCCCACCGGCACGATGCTGCGAAAGCTGTAGCGGCCTTGCGCGTCCGTACGGATCGTCGCGCGCAGGTGGAACGGCGGTTGCGACTGGTCGAAGTAAGAGTAGTTGCCGAGATGATTCGCGTGCCACACCTCGACCAGCGCGCCTGCAACAGGCTGGCCGTTTTCGCCAAGCACGCGCCCGCGCATGAGCAACGTTTCACCCGGGCACGTGCCGTTGTCGAGCCGCGCGTAGGCCGTGGTTTCCGGCGCGCCCGCCACATAGAGCGGTCCTTCGATCGTGCGGGGCGTGCCGCCTTCGAAGCCGAGATTCGCCTCGGCCTCATCGAGCCGCACGTCGAGGAAATGCTCGAAGCCGAGGCCGGCCGCGATGAGGCCCAGTTCGGGCGCGGCCTCGCCCAGATAGTTGAGCGCGGTCCAGAATTCGCTGGCCGTGACGTCGAAGTCCTCGATGGTATAGAAGAGGTCGCGCACGATGCGCTCGACAATGGCTTTCGTCCGCGGGTTCGCCGCGCCGGCGGTGGGTTCGCTGATTCGCGCGAGCAGCGTGTCGATGGCCTGGTGGTTCATGATGACGTCTTCCTGAAGTTAGGTGGCGGGTAGGCGGAAAATGCTTCAGATGGATTTGAAAAGCGGGCTGCGCGCCGCGCCTTGTGCGCCGTCCGCATGCGTGAGGAACTTTTCCGTGTAGATGTCGCGCTCGAACAACTGGCCTTGCATGAGCGTGCGGATCGCCGCTTCGATCATCACCGGCGGCCCGCAGAGGTATGCCTTGTGGCCGCGAAAGTCGCCCGAGAAGTGGCTGCGCGCCGCGTCGTGAACGTAGCCGCGAAAGCCTTCCCAATCCGAGTCAGCAGGTTCGTCGGAAAGCGCCGGCACATAGGCGAAATTCGCATGCTGCTGTTCGAGTGCCAGGAACGCATCGTGGTAGTACAGCTCGGTGCGGCTGCGCGCGCCATAGAGGAGGGTGATAGGGCGTGTATCGCCTTGCGCGAGCAGGTCGAGCAGCATCGAGCGCGGACTCGAGAGACCCGAGCCGCCCGCGATCAGGATGATCGGTTGCGGGTTCGAAGCGCGCACGAAAAAGCGGCCGAACGGACCGGAGAAGCGCAGCGTGTCGCCTACTTTCAGTTGCTCGTGCAACCAGGTCGTGCCCTTGCCGCCCGGCACGAGGCGCACGTTGAGTTCGATGCGCGCCGCGCTTCCTGGCTCGCCCGCGAGCGAGAACGCGCGCGGCATGCTCTCGCCCGGTATCTGCACATTCACGTACTGGCCCGCCTGGAACGCAATGCCTTCGCCGTCCAGCTCGACGAAAATGCCCTTGATCGTCGGCGTGAGATCGACGACCTCGGCCACGCGCCCCGCATGGTCGCGCACCGCGAAATGGCGCGCATCGGGGTCTTCGTCGATATCGGCTTCGATCGTCACGTCCGACTGTACGCGTGCACAGCAGGCGAGACACTTGCCTTCGTCGCGCTCGAAGTCCATGAGCGCGAAGGGCGATGCCTCGCCGTGCTCGATCTCGCCGTCCACCACCTGCACCTTGCACGTCGCGCACAGGCCGTGGCAGCACGCATGCGGCAGCCATACCCCTGCGCGCAGGCACGCGTCGAGCAGTGTCTGATCCTCTTCGATTTCGATCGTCTGGCCGATCGGCTCGATGGTCAATTGATAGCTCATGATGCTTGCCTCCCGTCCTAGCTATGCGAGCCGCCGATGCCCGTGAGCCCCGGCGTGCGCAGACGCAGCAACGCCTTGTGGCCGAGACCGTTGTCGGCGAGGCTCGCGTCGAAGTCGGGCGTGAAGCGTTCGCGCGAGCGGAACCATTCGATGTTTTCGATCTGCACCGAAGGCCAGTCGGGATGCATGCCGTACATCGCCGGGATCACCTCCCGGGCGAGCGCGCCGAACGTCATGCCGGGCGCGACGGCGAGGCAATGCGGCGCGCAGAACATGAGGTGACCCTCCCAGCCCACGTACAGCAACTGGTTGCCGTGGAAGTTCTCTACGCGGTCGCGCATCGGCCCTGTGTAGCCTTCGTTCAATGCGACTACTGCCATGATGTGTCTCCTTGAGTGGATGTCCGGGACTTCACGCGTCAGGCGGCGCGGCGCTCGAGTTCGTCTTCCGGTGCGGCATCTCTCGCAGTTTCGCCGCCGTACGCGGCTTTGCCAGTCCAGTGCTGCCAGTTGGCGCAGTCGGCCGAGTCCTCGAATTCGTGGCCGTCCGCGCCCGCTTCGATGTGGTAGTAGCGCAGCACCTCGCGCATGGGATCGAAGTCTGGTGCGGTGGGATCGACATCGGCTTCGAAGCAGTTGCCCTGATAAATCTGGTGCACGGGCAGCCACGACTGCACATATTTTTCGGGTTCGTTATCGAAGATGTCCTTGCAGCCGTCCGAGCAGAAGTGGAACCTGTTGCCGAGATAGTCGCTCTCGCGATAGCAGGTTTTCGTGGGGTCGTCGGGTTCGGTGAATGCCATCGGGATCTGGCACACCTGGCACAGCATCGGCAGCGAGTTGTTGTAGAAGCGTTTGCCTTCCTGTTGCTGGCGCCGCCAGTATTCGAAGCGCGGGCGGTAGAGCTTGTCGAAGGTCGCGGGATACTTTTGCGCGAGCCAGTCCATCTCGCCGTCGGTGGGAACCCACGTGTGCATGGCGGCGGCGTGCGTGTAGTTGTAGAAGATGCCCCATGCTTCGTGCGAGAGACGGTCCTTTTCCTTCGTCGCCACGTCGTGATACTTCGGCAGGCGAATGCCGTAACGCTCCAGGTCGTGGAAGAGCGCGCCGCCGTTCTGCTCGAAGTAGGTTTCCCACGCTTCCTGCCATGACATGATGCGCTTGGGCAGCATGTAGTCCATCATCATCGCGACGAGCGTGAGGAGGCGATAGCCGCGCCAGAACCATTTGTCGATCCACTTCTGGATGATCGGCACGTTGCCCGGGTCCTGCTCGAGCAGGAACTTCACGACTTCGAGGCCCAGCGTCATGTGGCGCGATTCGTCCGATTGCGCCGAGAAGCCGAACGTGACCGTCGCCATGTCGCCATTGAACGCAGCCCCCGACATGAACGGCATGAAAAGCAGATTCGTGAGCACATATTCGAACGAAAATGAAATAGCGGTGACGAATTCGAATGGCCCGGCGCTCATGGCGTCTTCGAAATACGACTTCGGCACCGACAGATACCAGACCCGGTCATGCATGTGCCTGAAGTCGTGAAAGCCGTTGAAGAACTTGTTGTACTGGCTGATCGTGTGGACCTGGGTCTGGGCGTGGCGCAGTTCGTCGATGGCCTGCATCTGGCAGGCGATGCGCGCGCCCGCGCCGCGGAAGTTGCGGCCCGCGAGCGCGAAGCCGCGGTGCGCCGCATATTCGAGCGGGCTCACACCCGTGAGAAAGAGCTTGAGCGCGTTGATATAGCGCGGATCGGTCACGTTGAACTGGCCGTTGTTCTGCTGGAAGGCGTCGATGATCGCGTAGAGCTTGCGTTCCTTTTCGCCCTGGTATTTCCAGTACGCGTCCATGGTGAGGCGGAACGGATCTTCCCAGCGGTCCCAGTCGTGGACCTTGATGCCCTCGAAGCGGTCGTACGGAAAGATCGCGTCCATGGGCTGGTATGTGCTTTCCCACGCAAGACCTCGCGTGAGCATTGCGTAGTTATCCTTAATGCTGAGTTTTTTTGGCGTACTGGTCGGCGTGCTCATTGTCAGTCTCCTGGTCTTTGTTGCTCAGGCGTTCCACGCCAGAATGAATTCGTCGTCGGTTTCGTCGATGTTGCCGGACAGCGAGATCAAGTTGAGTTGCAGTTCGCGCAGATCGAACGGGCGGCCAATGCGCGCCTCGATCGATTCCCGCTTGATGACGAGGCGTCCCTGCGCGTCGATCTTCACCATCGCGGGCAGCGCGTTGACAACCGCATGCGGGTTGTCTTCGGCGATCGCTTCGACGATGGGGCGCGAGTCGTCGTTGGTCTGGAAGGCGATGAAGACGGTATCAGCCATGATGGACCTCCGTGCGCTCGCCTGCGGTTGCGATGGCGATGCCGAGCTTCGTGATGCGCGCCGTGAATGCCGTGTCGATCTCCGCGAGCGCGGCGGCAGCGTCCTCTTCGCCGAGCGCCTCGAGGGCAAGCGGCTTCAGGGCTTCGAGCGCGCGCCCGTGCCACATCTCGATCCAGCACGAGAGCAGGACCGCGTTTTCGGGCGATTCGGCCGCCGCGGTCTTCAGCGTGGCGTCCACCCAGCGGCTCGTTTCATCGAACCAGCCGATTGCGAATTCGTTGAGCATGCCGAGGCCTGCACCGCATTGCACGGACAGCCGCGCGTCGATGTGGCGATACACGAGCGGGTAGAGCAGGCCGTCGAGCACGGCGTTTTGCGCAGTGAACGTTTCGAACCAGTCGTGCACGACCATGAGGTCTTCCACGAAGCGTCGCAGCGGCTGCCACCGCGGCGCGTCGAGCCACGCGGTCTTACCGGCCACGAGCGAGGTGCCGAGATTGCCGTCGAGCAGCAGCCCGATGCGCGAGAGATACTGAGCGAGCCCGAGCCGGTCCATGCTGTGATACATCGTGGCCTGCGTGATGGCCGTGCCCCAGCCATAGGCGGTGACGAAGCAGTTGTTCGTGTTTGCCGCCCATTCCACGTGGCGCAGCGGCACCATGATCGAAGCGATGCGCGACTTCTGCCCATCGGGCAAACCAGCGAGCAGGGCGCGCCGCGTGACGAACTCGATGTTCTTCTCCATCGTCTCCTGCTGGCGCGATCGGGCGATCGTATAGGCGCCGTAGTAGTACTGGCGCGGGTCCTTGAAGGCGTACCAGTCGTTCATGCGAATGGCGGTGCGTGCCTTGTCGTAGAGCTCGTATTGCGGCTGCCACAGCGGGCGATAATGAAAGTTGACCTCGGGCTGCAGGTCGAAGGTGGCCTCCTGATAGCGCGACGCGGGCTTGTCCGCGCCGAGGCGTCGGGCGATGTGCGAGAAGGTCTGCCGTATCGGCTGGACCGCCGAAGTCTTGATGTCGATTTGCATCTCGTGTTCCTCCGTGTTGTCGATCGTATGGGTTGGGTAGGCCTCGTCTCGCCTATTCGGCGAGGCCGGGCTGGCCGTAGCGCCACTTGAGTTCTTCGGCATCGAGCGCGGCGCCGTCTTCGCCGCTCAGATGCTCGACTGCGTGCCGGCTGCAGAAAGCGCGATAGTCAGCTTCGCGCATCACGAGCTCCACGCAGATGCGCGGGTCACCAATCGAAAAATCGAATTCGACGAAGCCGTCCGCACGACGCTGCCTGAAGCGCACATAGCGCTGAGAGACGTCGAACGGCCGCTTCAATACGGCGGATGCTGACGGGCGCGGTTGGCATTCGCTCACTGCGTGTCTCCTTGAGTGGGTTCGCGGATGCGTTGCATGTTTTCGTCTGCGGGGCCGCGATGGCTCTCTATATGCAATGAGCGGGCCAGCGTGGCGCGCGCAGTCCGGAGTGCGCGGCCAGATTTCCAGAAAACGCTTTTGCATCAGGCATCTGGCGTGTGGAGGCACGCAAGCGCTCAGACAACGTGCGGGCCACGCGCGGTTTGCGTTTCGATGAAGTGATCGAAACCAGCGGCTGTTGGCCGCAATTTCATCGCTCAAACGAGCATCGGGAATAACCCGGGTACACGAGCGTGGCGCGCAGCGCGCGCTTGCAATGGCACGTGGCGAATCGATCCAGGCGTGGCGCAGCGTCCACGCGGAAACGGGTCTATTGAATGATTTGCGCGCGCGAGCGCGGCGCCCTGGCTCACGGCCCGCCTGACGCGAGCCGCCGCCTGCTTCAGACTCTCAGGCCGCGGCTCTTGAGCCGGTAGACGAGCTGGGCCCGCGTGATGCCCAGCGTGCGCGCCGCTGCGGAGAGATTGCCGTCGGCCTGGCGAACGGCGCTCTTGAGCAGTGCGGATTCGATGTCGTCGAGCGAAGTCGGCTCCACGTCGCCGCCCAGCCCCATCAGCAGGCTGTTCACTTTCCGGCTCACGCGATCCACCTCGGTGCCCGCCTGGCTTTCCATCTGCGCGAGCAGCGAACCGGACGGTGAGAGGGTGCCGCTGGTGTCGAGGCCGAACAGCGCGGTTTCGATGGTTTCACCGCTGATGAACAGATGCCCGATGTCGATCGCGCCGCCTTCGGGCGCGAGTATCACGCCGCGCTCGACGATGTTCTCCATTTCGCGGATGTTGCCCGGCCAGCCATAGCTCAGCAACGCATCGATTGCGCGGCTCGTGAACCCGGTGACGGGGCGTGCGTGACGCTCGCGGTATTTGTGCAGCATGTGGTTGAGGAGCACGGGCAGATCTTCGCGCCGCTCGCGCAGGGACGGCACACGGATCGGAAAGACGTTGAGCCGGAAATAGAGATCCTCGCGAAAGCGCCCCGCGCGTATCTCGTCCTTGAGATCGAGGTTGGTCGCGGCGACCACGCGCACGTCGACGCGTCGCGTTTGCGTGTCGCCCACGCGCTCGATCTCGCCTTCCTGCAGCGCGCGCAAAAGCTTGCCCTGGGCGGTCGGGCTGAGAATCCCAATCTCGTCGAGGAAGAGCGTGCCGCCGTTGGCACGTTCGAAGCGGCCGGGGCGGCTCTGCGTGGCATCCGTAAAACCGCCTTTCTCTACGCCGAAGAGTTCGGATTCGACCAGTGCCTCGGGAATCGCCGCGCAGTTAACGGCAACGAAGGGCCCGTCGCTACGGCGGCTGATCCGGTGCAGCGTGCGTGCGCACACCTCCTTGCCCACGCCGCTTTCACCGAGAAAGAGCACCGTGGCGTTGGTGTCGGCCACGCGGCGGATCATGTGGCAGACCGCGTTGAAGCCGGGCGATGCGCCCACCATATTGCTGTCGCCGAACGCCGTGGGCGTGGGGCGCTGGCCGAGGTCGGCCACACCGGCGCGCCGTGTGCTTCCGGCGGACAGTCCCTGGGTGAACGACTGCGCCTGCAGGAATCGCAGGTCATTGGCGGCTTCCTCGCCCCATTCCTCGATCGGTTTGCCGATGATGCGACAGTGCGGCTGCCCGAGCCCCCGGCATTCGACTTCGCGGTAAAGAATGGGCCGGCCCATGAAGACGCTCGTGTAGCCACACGCGTAGCCGATCTGCGTCCAGCAGACCGGTTCGACGCCAATGCCATAAATGCGGACGTGCTCCTCGTCCTCGGAGCAGTTCCGCCAGATGAACTCGCCGTGATACACGCCTTTTTCGACGTCGATTTCGACGCGTACGGGCTCGACCTCCGTGAGCCCTTCGAGCATGTGCAACTGCGGGCCCACGGAGAACATGTCCATGATGCTGTTGTCCGGGCGTACGCGGCGCGCCAGCTCGGCGTCGCGCGCGCCCGAGTTGTAGCCCATGCGCGTGAGCAGGCCGCGCGCCATGTCGATGCCGAGGCTTTCGATCAGCTCGCGTCGCAGCGTGCCGATGGACTGGGTATGCAGCAGCACCATGCGCTGATCGTCGAGCCAGATGCGCCCGTCACCGGGAGAAAAGCGCAGCCGTGACATCAAGTCGGCGATATCCGGGTAACGCACGCTATCCACGCGCGCGCCCTTGGGCGTGACCAGTTTCATCGGAGCGCCGTCCTGCGCGAGTGTTTTTTGCTCAGTGCCTGGCATCTCGTCTCCTGAAGGCGCGCGCGACTTTCTTATGATGCCCTGCCTCCGTGCCGCGCTGTCTTACGGATATTCCCCGATGCTGTTTTGATGCATGAGGAAACGCGCAACTCGCGTGGAATTCGCTTATTTCATCAAATCCTACGATCAGCTAACAGTTCTCCGCGCCTCTGCGGCCCATCTAGCGGATGCCGCGCAGGCCGAGCGGATCGACGTCAGCGCACGCCATTCGCGCAATCCCCCTGGCAGGGGCGACATGGCATGTGGATTGCATTAAATGGCGTGCTGCCGGCAGTTCGATCAAAACGGCGGTTGGGTAGCCAGACAGGAGACGATGATGGTCGGGAAACCAGGGTCATTACGAGCCATGGCCGAAAAATGGCTCGCATTGCATCCGGACATGCAGGTGCGCGTTACGCGGCGTGCGCAGGGCGCGAGAAGGAAACGGTCTTGTGTCTATGTCAGTACGGTTTGCGGTATGGGCGAAGTCGGCATGTTCTTTTTCCGTCACGACGATGGCGGCTGGTATATCTTCCCGCCGGGCGAATCGCGACTTTCGATGGGCGTGCTGGCCATTGCGGCTTGAGCGCGATGTGGGAAAGCAAAGACAAGTATGGAACTTCACCATGCCATGCGGGGCATCGGTGAAGCGCGGCGCCGCGCAGGGCGTGGCCGGTGCGATCAAAACGAATAATGCGTGCAGCCGGGTGCGCCACGCCTCGCGATCCGCAAGCGCTTGCATATAGTCGGCATCGGCGATTGCGAGACCGATGCGCCTTCTCGTCGGAAGCTACATGACAACGGACGCCGGCCGGGGACGCGCGGCGAGTTCCGTGGCCGCGTCGATTCCGATGCCGGTCATGCACAGCAATCGGGCCACGATTTCGTCCTTGAGGCCGCCTGAAAGCCGATCCGTCGTAATGGCGAGACTGGCGCCGACGATGGCGTGGGCCGTCAGGTGCCACACGAGTTCAGGGTCCGGCATGCTGAAAAGTCCTGCGCCGATAGCGTTGCGCAGGTCGCGAATCGCAAATGGGCCCATGCGCCGGAACAGCGCGTCTGCGATCACCTCCGAGCGATACAACAGTTCTTTCCAGCGGGTATCGGTCGTTGCGGCTTCGAGCACCGTGCGTATCCCGAACGCGTAGACCGCGGCTGGGTCAGCAAGGCCGGCTGTCGCCCTTTCGATCCGCAGCGCCAGTTCATGCATCATTTCTTCAAGCACCGCAATGGCGAGCTCGTCCTTGGACTTGAAGTAGTTGTAGACCGTCCCGGCGCCGACGTCGGCAAGTTCTGCGATTTCCAGCATCGTCGCGGCGTCGATCCCTTTGTCGCCCATGATCGTGCCGGCCGCCTTGATCAACGCCTCACGGTTGCGGCGCTGACGACGCGCAACGCGTCCTTCCTGTTCGCCCTCTTTGGTCGGTGAATTCATCGAAGTCTGCCCAGATTCAGTTCTGACGATCATTCTAATACGAATCGCACCCCTGGAAAGCGGGGCCTAGCCCCTTGTAAATGCGCTTTCTGGTGGTTCCCCATTTAAATCATGATTATCAGTCGAGGTTGAGTGTTTACCATATGTGACGATAATTCATTTTTGATCTACATTCTGTTTCAAGCGAGGCCCGCAGGCTAACCCGGGCCGAGGCGGCGGTCATCCGCCTTGCCACCCATGCGCTTCGCACTCGGTCACGAATCAAGGAGACAGTTCATGAATGCCCCCGCTTCGAGCGTAAACACCCCCTTTGACGCCGATGTCGCCATCATCGGTGGCGGCCCCGTCGGCACGCTGCTCGCGATCCTGCTCGGTCAGCGTGGCAAGCGGGTTACGCTGGTCGAGCGCTGGTCGCAGGCTTACGGCCGTCCGCGCGCGGTGACGTACGACCACGAGATCGCCCGCATCCTCGCGACGCTCGGGATCGACTCGGAGAACGATCCGGCCATCGCGTACCACGACGAGCTGTACTACTGGAAAGACGTGCACGGCGAAAACCTGCAGATCGTCGACTGGCAGAGCCAGTCCGCGTCGGGCTGGCGAGTGCGTTACTGGTTCAATCAGCCGGATCTCGAAGCGCGCCTGACCCGCATCGTGGACGACATGCGGGGCGTCACGCAGTTGCGCGGCTGGGAGGGCACGCAGCTGGTCCAGGATGGCGAGGGCGTGACGGTGTCGCTGCGGCGCAATCCGCAGGAAGCCGGCAGCAGCGGCGAAACCCGGACACTGCGCGCGAAGTATCTGGTGGGCGCGGATGGGGCGAACAGCTTCGTGCGCGAGGCCCTCGGCATTGAGAATGAGGACAGGGGCTACTTCTTCGACTGGCTGATTCTCGACCTCATCCCGCAGCAGGAATACGCTGCGCAGCCTATGCAGTGGCAACTGTGCGACCCGAAACGTCCGACGACGATCGTGCCGGGCGGCCCGGGCCGGCGCCGCTGGGAGTTCATGGTGCTGCCCGGCGAGTCGGCGGAGGAACTGCAGACGCCCACACGCGCATGGGAGCTGCTAAAACCGTGGGGCATGACGCCGGACAACGCGGAACTGGAACGCAGCGCCGTCTACCGCTTTCAGGCGCGCTGGGCGAAGAGCTGGAACCGTGGCCGCTGCGTCATCGCGGGCGACGCTGCGCATCTGATGCCGCCGTTTGCGGGCGAGGGCATGTGTGCGGGCCTGCGCGATGCGTTTGCGCTTGGCTGGCGTCTGAACGCGATTCTCGAAGGCACGCTGTCCGACGCTGTACTCGACAGCTACACGACCGAGCGCCTCGACCATGCGAAGCACTACATCGAGTTCAGCCAGGAGCTTGGGAAGATCATCTGCATTGCAGACGAAGAGGAAGCCTCCGCGCGCGACGTGAGAATGAAGGCCGACCTCGAGGCACGCAATCACCAGCCTGTGCCGACCGACGTCTGCCATCTGGGCCCCGGGGCCTGGTCCGCCGAAGCCGCGCATGCCGGCGAGTTGTCGGTGCAGGGCATGGTCGTCGCGAACGGCACGCGAGACCGCTTTGACCAGGCTGTCGGCCACGGCTGGTTCGTGATCGGTCTGGATGCCGATCCGGCGGCGGCGCTGGGCAGCGAGCGGTTGGCTCAACTGGCTCTGCTGGAAGGCCGGACCGCGAAGATCGGCACGCCGGGCACGCCTTGCGACGCGGTGGACGTCGAAGCAACCTACAAGCGATGGCTCGCGAGCATCGATGCAACGTATGTCGTGCTGCGCCCGGACTTTTACGTCGCGGCCACCGCGAACAGCGCCGAACTGTTGCGCGAGCGCTTCGACGAACTCGTCGCGAAGCTTCATCTTCGCGTCAGCGAAGTCGTCTGAGTACGGAGTCCTTATGACTGCGAGTTTCACCTACGAAATCAATCCGGGCCGCGTGCTGTTCGGCCCCGGCGCCATCGAAGCCGTCGCGGGCGAGATTGCGCGGCTCGGCGCAAAGCGCGCGCTGATTCTCTCGACACCGTCGCAACAGGCCGACGCGCAGAAACTGGCCGCGCAGATCGGTCCGCTGGCTGCAGGTGTTTTCAGCGAGGCCGCCATGCATACGCCGGTTGCGGTGACGCTCGAGGCGATGGCCGCGTACGAGGCGGCGCGCGCCGACTGCGTGGTCGCGCTCGGCGGCGGCTCGACGATAGGGCTTGGCAAGGCCATTGCGTGGCGCAACAACGCTGCGCAGATCGTGGTCGCGACGACCTACGCGGGATCGGAGGTGACGCCGATCCTCGGTCAGACCGAGGACGGCGTCAAGACGACGATCCGCGACGCGAAAATCCTGCCTGAAGTCGTGATCTACGATCCGGCGCTGACGCTCGGCCTGCCGGTCGAGATGAGCGTGACGAGCGGCCTGAACGCGATTGCGCATGCGGTGGAGGGCGTCTACGCGCGGGATCGAAATCCGGTGACGTCGCTGACGGCCGCCGAAGGCGTGCGGGCGCTGCGCGATGCGCTACGTGTGATCGTCACCCGCCCGGACGATCTCGCTGCGAGGTCCGACGCGCTTTACGGGTCGTGGCTGTGCGGTTCGGTGCTGGGCACGGTCGGCATGTCCTTGCATCACAAGCTCTGCCATACGCTCGGAGGCAGTTTCGATCTGCCTCACGCGCAAACGCACGCCATCGTGCTGCCGCATTCGGCGGCGTACAACGCCCAGGCCGCCGCCCAGGAACTGCGGCCGCTCGCGGATCTGTTCGGCGGCTCGATCGGCGGCGGCCTTTACGACTTCGCCCGCTCGCTCGGCGCGCCGCTCGCCTTGAAAGACCTCGGGTTGAAGGAGTCCCAGCTCGACGCTGCGGCGGACCTCGCCGTGAAGAATCCGTACTGGAATCCGCGCCCCGTCGAACGTGAAGCCGTTCGCGCGCTGCTGCAGCGCGCGTGGGAAGGCGCACGGCCGGAGTAGCGGTCCGTCAACTCATTCAAAGGAATCAGCAACATGTCCCAGTTCTTTACCGAAGAGGGCTCGGCCCAGGCCGTCAACGCGCGCATGGGCGCAGACATCGAGCCGCGCTTGAAGACCGTCATGGCTTCGCTCGTGAAGCACCTTCACGCGTTTATCAAGGACGTCCATCTCACGCACGATGAGTGGGAAGCCGCAATCGGCTTCCTGACCCGGACCGGGCAGATCTGCGGCAACGAGCGCCAGGAGTTCATTCTCCTGAGCGACACATTGGGGGCGTCGATGCTGGTCGATGCGATCAACCACCGTCGCCCCGCGGGCGCGACCGAGAATACCGTGCTCGGCCCGTTCCACGTCGTCGACGCACCGGAGCGGGAGATGGGTGCGTGCATTACGCTCGACGGCAAGGGTGAAAGCTGTGCGTTCGAAGGGCGCGTGGTCGATCTCCAGGGCAATCCGGTGAGCGGCGCGCGGCTCGACGTTTGGTCAGACAACCCGGACGGCTTCTACGACGTCCAGCAACCCGGCATCCAGCCGAAATGGAACAATCGCGGCATTTTTACGACTGGCGAGGATGGGCATTACCGCTTCATCGGTATCAAGCCGGTGTCGTACCCGATTCCGGACGATGGACCGGTGGGCAAGATGCTTGCCGCACTCGGCCGGCATCCGTACCGCCCCGCGCACATGCACTTCATCGTGAAGGCGCCTGGATTCGAAACGATTGTGACGCACACGTTCGCGGGCGCCGACGCGTACCTCAACTCCGATGCCGTATTCGGTGTCAAAGAGACACTGGTGGCGCCGTTCGAGCGCGTCACCGACGGCAGCACGGTCTGGCGCTCGCCATTCGATTTCGTGCTGACGCCGGTGGGCAGCGGCGGGACGACCGGGGCATGACGATGTGGCGTAGTGTTGCTCCGTTCGACTGGGCAGTTTGACTGGGAAGGTAGAACCCGGGCCGGCAGCCGTTGGTGACGGTGACGGCCCGCAGCAGCAACGGCAGGCCGCCCCGCGAAATAGCGAAACCGCCGAAAGGCCGAGCGTTTAACTAAGCATGGCTAACTAAAAGATAACGTATCGGTTCAGGTCAATGGCAGACATATTGAAGGAGACACTCCGGCATCTCGTGCGTCTGTGCGGCATGCGCTTTCGAGCTTGAAGACCCGTTGCACGCATGCCGCCCATACCGAAGCCTGTGTGGTCGCTCAAGCGTTAGCGCCGCCGTCAACGGTGAGCGTGGCGCCCGTCACGTAACTGGCGTTGGCGCTCGCGAGGAAGACCACGGCTTGCGCAATGTCTTCGCCTTTGCCGTAGTCGCCGGTAGCCGTCAGCGATTTCAGCGTCGGCCCGAACGGACCTTCCACCGGGTTCATGTCGGTATTGATGGAGCCGGGCTGGACGAGATTTGCGGTAATGCCTTGCGGGCCCAGTTCTCTCGCCAGCCCCTGGGTGAACGCCACAAGAGCGGACTTGGAACTTGCGTATACGCCGAGCAGCGAGGCCGGGACCCGGTCGGCGAAGTAACTGCCGATCGAAATAATTCGCCCTCCCGCCTCCAGGTGGGGGATTGCGGCCTTCGCGGCCACGATAGGCGCGCGCACATTGACGTTGAGCGTCGCGTCGATGTCTTCGAGGGAAATATCCTTGACATTGCCCATCCGAAGAATACCGGCGTTGTTCACCAGGATATCGAGCCCACCCAATGCTTCGACGGTCTTCTGCACGGACGCCTGGACTGCCGACGCATTGGCGCTATCCGCCTGGATGGCGACACCGCGCCGGCCTTCCGCCTCGATCGCCTTTACAACGCTCGCGGCCTGCTCTGTCGACTTTTCATAGGTGATCGCCACATCTGCGCCCGCGGCCGCTAGTGCCTTTGCGATTGCAGCACCGATGCCGCGGCTTGCTCCGGTGACCAGAGCGCGTTTGCCATTGAGTGTCATTTCAATCTCCATTGCGTGATGGTGGATACAGTCAGTTATGCGAAAAGACCTTGGATTTCGGAATACGGCAGGGGATGGCTATCGAGAGCTTCAAAACGGCCGCTCTCCAGAAAGTCTTGTGCGAGGGTCTTCGCCTTCGCGAGCACGGCTTGCGAAATGGCGCTACCTGCACTTAAGCGCCGCACGCCCAGTTTTCCGAGCGTCGTTGCGTCGGCGAGTCCTGGTACGGCCATGACGTTAAGCGGCAAGCGAATGGCGCCGACGATCGTTTCGATATCGGATGACCGCGCGAGCGCCGGAAGGAAAAGACCGTCCGCGCCGGCTGACGCATACAGATTGCCGCGAGCGATCGACTCTTCCGGCTGCTTCGATGGTTCAGCGAGCCGTGCAAGAAATACGTCGCTGCGCGCGTTGACGAAGAGATCCGAGCCCGATTTCGCAACGGCATGCCTGATCGCCTCGATCTTCAAGGCGAGAAGCGATGCCGGGTCTGTACCGTCTTCGATATTGATCCCGGCGACGCCAAGATCCACCAGCCGCATGACATGGCCTGCAACGGTTTTGGGATCGTCTGAATAGCCATGTTCGATATCGACCGACAAAGGCACGTTCAGCACGCGAATCATGCGTCGAACGCAAGCCGTGACTTCGTCGAACGGCAGCATGCGGCCGTCCGGGTATCCCAATGCCCATGCAAAGCCTGCGCTGGTCGTGGCGATTGCGGGGGACCCCAACGCCTCGATGAGGCGTGCACTGCCGGCATCCCAGGCATTCGGCAGCCGCAGCGGCGAGGTATTGTCGTGCAACTGACGGAATGTGTTTGCGTTAGACATGGCTCTTTCCTTGTATCGGGATGGAAGCTCAAGCCGCTACTGCGCGCTTTGCCGGGTTCGCAGACGCTGCAATGCGCCGCGTTGCGAGTTCGGAAACAAGAATCGCGATGACCACGGGAATGCTCGAGAGGTAGCCCAGGTTGTGACTGCCGATGACCGGGATCACGGCGGCGCCGAGCGCGCCCGCGATGGAGACACCCACATAAGTCGCCGAAGTATTCAGGCCTACCAGCACGGCGGTCATCGGCGGATTCAGGCTCGCGAGGCGGAACTGCTGCGGCACCAGCACGCCCCATGCGCAGGCGCCCCAGATCGTGACGGCGATCGCTGCGCTCCAGAGATGTGCGCCGGTGATCGGCATGGTGAGAATGACGATTGCAACGATGGCCAGCTTGATCATGACGACCTTGTGCGAACCGATCCTGTCGAGAATTCGCCCCGTCAGCAGATTCGAGCAGGTTCCGGCTAGGCCCCAAAGCACCAGCAGTCCACCGAGCACCGTGGCGCTGTGGCCGGTGGCACGGTCGAACACGACGGAGAAGTAGCTGAAGATGATGAAGGTGCCGATCTGGGCCAGCACCGTCGTCGTGAGCGTGAGTCCCACGCGGGAGTCGGTGAGCGGAGACAGGCGCTTGCTAAGCGAGATGGCCGGCGGCAGCGGCACTTCAGGCAAGAACGCCAGGATGCCGGCGAATGCGGCCGCGCCGAGTGCGGCGACGAGAACGAGCGTCCAGTGCCAGCTGGCGAGGCCGCCGATCACGGCGCCGATGGGCGAGCCCAGCGCGGTAGCGGTCGTCAAACCCGCCACGATGATGGACAACGCATAGCCACGACGCTCCGGCGGCACGAGCGATGCGCCCGTTCCGCTGGCAGTGGGCGAGAACATGGCTGCGCCCAGACCCGCGAGAGCGCGGGTGGCCAACGCGATGCCGAGATTCGGCGCCACGATGGTGCCGAGATTGGCGATCACGAACAAGCCGATGCCGCTGAGCAGCAGACGCTTTCGTGCGACGTTCGCAGCAAGCGCTGCAATGGTTGGGCCGAGCAGCGCATAGCTCAGTGCATAGACACTGATGAGCTGGCCCGCAGCGCCGATGCTGACGCCAAACGAGTGCGCGATTTCAGGCAGGATGCCCGCAAAGACGAAGCTATCAGTGCCGAGCGCGAACATGCCGAGTGAGAGTGTTAGAAGACGGCGATCCATGTCGACCTCTCCAGAAAAATGAGAACGTTAGTCTTGTGACGAAACTATAGGGAAGCTGCCTGGATCGCACTACGGGCCGCAAGCAGGAAGCTGTTCCCCATAAACCGGTTAAGTGGTGTCTGCGGCTTAGTTGGCCTGAGCCAGCTGCTGGTGCGGGGCGTCCCATCCGCCTCCCAGCGAGCGGAACGTTCGTACTGCCGCGCGGGCAGCGTCCGCCTTCGTTGCGTCGAGATCGTCGCGTGCGTCGAGGAGTTGCCGGTCGGCGTCGAGCACATCGGTCAGCGTGATCGAGCCCGCGCGATACGCTTTCTCCGAAAGGTCGCGCGCCTTCGTCAATGCGTCGACTTCCTGTTGAATTTCCTGCGCGCGTATCTCCGTTTGCGAGAGCGTCATCAAGGCGTCTTCGACGTCTTCGGTCGCTTTGAGCGCGGCCTCGCGATACTGCGCCAGGGCTTGCGCGTACGCTCCACGCGCATTTTTGACTTCTGCGTCCACCTTGCCGAAATCGAACAGACGCCATTGCAGCGCGCCGGTCCCCACGGGTTGGAACGACTTTGCGCTCAGGAAGTGGCTGGCCGAGATGCTGTCGAATCCCAATGCGCCAGAGAGCGAAATCTTCGGGTAGTAATCGGCGATTGCGACGCCGATGGCTTCGTTCGACGCCGCCAGATGGCGCTCCGCAGCGATGATGTCAGGTCGACGCCGCAGAACGTCCACGGGCTGATCCGCGCTGCCAATGGCAGGCACGTCGGGAATGGCACCAGGGTTCGTGGCGAGTTCCGCCGCATAGGTCCCAGGCTGCGCGCCCATCAGCACATCGAGCCGGTTCAATTGCGCTTCGAGCGCCACGCGCAAGGTCGGCACGGTGGCACGTGCGCCACGCAGCAACGCTTCAGCCTGAGCGACTTCGCGTTCGTCGGACGCACCGGCCTGTTTGCGCGCTTTCACGAGTTCCAGCAAACGCGCGTCGGTATCCACCTGATCCTGGGTAACGGCCAGCTCCGCCTGCAGCCCTCTGATTTGCAGGTAGGCGTCGGCCGCGTCGGCGGCAACCGTCACGCGCGTTCCCATTTGAGAGGCTTCGGCGGCCTGCTCTTCTTCGGTGGCTGCCGCGTGCGCGCGCCGCAGTCCACCGGCGAGGTCGATTTCCCAGCTGGCCGTTGCGCCCGCGATGTACTCCTTCTGATCGCGGCTGTAGTTGGGGAACGCGCTCGCAAGGGCGCCAAGCGGACTCTGCACGCTCTGGTGCAACGCGGTGTACGACGCGTTGGCATCCACCGTCGGCAGCAGCTGGGCACCCGCTGCCTGGGCCGCAGCGCGCGACTGGGCGACGCGCGCCATCGCGGCCTGAATATCGAGGTTTTGATCGAGCGCCCGTTGCACCACCTTGACTAGTTCGGGGTCATTGAACCCGGTCCACCAGCTATCGAGGCTCGGGGCCGGCAACGTCGTTTGCCGGTCGGCCACGATCTTCGCGTTGTGAAACGGCGCCATCTCCGTAGTGGGCGCAACATAGTTCGGCCCAACAGCACAGCCCGCAAGAAACGCGCTGACGATCAGACTACCCGCGAGCGCTTTCGAAGTCCTGGATACGAAGCCGTTCATTTCACTTCTCCACTGCGAAGTTGCCGCAAGGCAGCCGTGCCTTTCACGCCGAGCTTGCGAACGAAGGCGTAAAACCCCGGGGTGAAGGCGAGCCCGAAGATCGTCACGCCGAGCATGCCGAAGAACACCGTTGTGCCGAGCGATTGCCGCATTTCCGAGCCTGCGCCGCTCGCAATGGCGAGCGGCGCCACGCCCGCGATAAAGGCAAACGACGTCATCAGGATCGGGCGCAGCCGCACATGGGCCGCATGGGTGGCGGCGTCCTCGGCATCGACCCCGTCTTCCTCCTGGCGCTGTCTCGCGAACTCGACGATGAGGATGGCGTTCTTGGCGGCCAGTCCGACGAGCACCACGAAGCCAATTTGCGCAAGAATGTCGATGGGCATGCCTCGCATGTTCAGACCGATGGCCGCTGCGAGCAGACACATCGGCACGATCAGCACGATCGCAAGCGGCGTTTTCCAGCTTTCATATTGCGCGGCGAGCACGAGGAAGACGAACAGCGCCGACGCCGCGAAGATCACGAGCGGCGACATGGTCTGCTCTTTTTGCTGGTGGGCGAGATCGGTCCACTCATACGTGATGCCGTTGGGCAGGACCTGTCCGGCGAGTTGTTCCATGTGTTCGATGGCTTCGCCCGACGAGAATCCGGGCGCGGCCGCCCCCATGATTTCCGCTGCGGGGTACATGTTGTAGCGCGGCACGCGATACGGCTGGGTGGTATTCCTGAAGGTCGCCACACTGCTGATCGGCACCATGTCTCCCATCGCGTTGCGCACCTTGAGTCTGCCGATGTCGTCAGGTGTCCTCCGGAACGCTTCATCGCCCTGAACCCGCACTTGATACGTACGTCCCATGAAGTTGAAGTCGTTCACGTACTGCGAACCTAAGTAAAGGTCCATCGTGGAAAACACATCCGTGGGGGTAAGGCCGAGCTTTTCTGCCTTGAGGCGATCGATGTCGGCGTAGACAGACGGTGCGCCCGCGTTGTAAAGCGTGAACACGCCGCCGAACACCTTGTCCTTGTTGGCCGCGGCCACGAGTGCGTGCGCTGCGTCGGCGAGCGCCTGGGGCCCCAGTCCGCCACGGTCTTCCAGCATCAGCTTGAAGCCACCCGCCGCGCCCAGCCCTTGCACGGGCGGCGGATTGACCACGACGACCACGGCGTCCTTGACACCCGCGACGCGCTTGCGCAGTTCGACCAACGTCGACGCGGCATTCACGCCAGGAACATGCTTGCCGTACAGCGAAGGCAATCCGTAGAACAGCGTGCCCACGTTGGGCGCGATCGTGCCCGTCGTGACGTCGAAGCCCGACACGGGCGACGTGTGAGTGACGCCCTTGAGTCCCGGCGTTTCGAGCACGATGTCGTTGATCTCGCGGATCACCTTGTCGGTGCGTTCGAGACTCGCGCCCGGAGGCAGGAACGCGATCACAGCCTGATAGCCGATGTCCTGCTCGGGAATGAAGCCGGTGGGCATTCTCGACATCTGCAAGGCCGTTGCGCCAATCAGACCGGCATAGACGATCAGCATGACGGTGGTCGCGCGAACGAAGCGGCTCGTCATCTTTCCGTACCGCGACGACAGCCAGTCGAACGAGCGATTGAACCGGCCAAACACCGCATGATGGAGGCGGCCCAGCACCGTCGAGCCGCCGTGCGGCTTCTCCATCTCGTGCGGCTTGAGCAGCACCGCGCACAGGGCTGGGCTCAGCGTAAGCGAGACGAAGCATGAGATCACGGTGGAGGCGGCGATCGTGATCGCGAACTGCTTGAAGAACAACCCCGAGATGCCGGACATCAACGCAGTGGGCCCGAACACCGCACACAGCGTGAGCGCAATGGCGATGATCGCTGTCGAGACCTCGTCCATCGTTCGATGGGCGGCTTCTTTCGGCGACATGCCAAGCGCCATGTTGCGTTCGACGTTCTCGACCACCACGATGGCGTCGTCCACGACAATCCCAACCGCGAGCACCAGTCCGAACAGCGAAAGGTTGTTGATCGACGCGCCGAACAACGAAAGGACGGTGAACGTGCCGACCAGCGAAACCGGGATCGCGACAACCGGGATGATCGTGGCGCGCCAGTTCTGCAGGAACAGATACACCACGCCGACTACCAGCAAAATGGCGATGCCGATGGTTTTGGCAACCTCGTGAATCGACTGGGAAACAAAGGTAGTCGGGTCGTAAATCTTGATGTAGTCGACGCCGGGCGGAAAGCGTTTTTTCAGCTCGGCCATTTTGGCCCACACGTCATGCTCGACCTGCACGACGTTCGCATCGGGCGTGGCGATGACGAACCACGGCGTGGCGGCATACCGGTCGGCATACGCCTTGGAGCCGTAGTCCACGGAGCCGAGTTCGACGCGGCCGATATCGCGAATGCGTGTAACGCGTCCCTGTGCATCGGACTTGACGACGACGTCGCCGAACTGCTCGGGGGTCGAGAGACGGCCGAGCGCGTCGATGTTGATCTGATACGCGCCCGTCCCGTTGTTCGACACCGGAGGCTGATTGAGCACCCCGGCGGAAACGGCGGCGTTCTGCGCGCGAAGTACGGCGAGTATTTCGCTGGCGCTGATGTTGTACGAAGCGGCTTTGTCCGGATCGATCCAGATTCGCATCGCGTACTGCCGCTCGCCGAACAGCTGAAAGTCCGACACGCCCGGCAAGCGCGCGATCTGATCGCGTACCTTGAGCATGTAGTTCGACAGGTATTCGGGACTGCGGGAACCGTCGGGCGAATAGACGTGCACGCCAAGCAGCAGCGCCTGGATGGTCTTCTTCACCTGGACTCCCTGCAACTGCACTTCCACAGGCAGGCGCGACAGCGTGTCTTCCACACGGCTGCGTGTGAGCAAGAGGGCTGTGTTCGGGTCCGTGCCGACCTTGAAGATCACCGTGATCGTCAACTGACCGTTGCTGGTCGATTGGCTCGAAATGTAATCCATGTTCTCGACGCCATTGACGGACTGCTCGAGCGGCGTCGCAACGGTGCGCGCAATGGTATCGGCCGACGCACCCGGATACGAGGTCGTGATCTGAATGGTCGTGGGAACGATGTTCGGATACTGGGCCACGGGCAGCTTCATCATGGTCGCCAGTCCAATGAGTACAGCGAATATGTTGAGCACCGCGGCAAAGCGCGGGTGCTCAATAAAGAAGTGAGTCAGTTTCATGATTTTGCTCCTTCATCGCCGTGCTCTGCCGAGAACCGGATCGATCCTGCGTGCGGGGAAATCTTCGAGCCGGGGTGGACCGCGGGAATGCCGTCGATCACGATCCGGTCGGTCGGCGCAAGCCCGGACCGGATGACGCGCAGACCGCCTCGCAGGTCGCCGACCTCCACCTTTCTGGGCGTGGCCACGTTGTCCTCTCCCACGACGTACACCATGTGGTCCGTTTGATCTTCGAGCACGGCGGCATCGGGAACGAGCAACGCCGGATGCGGCGCAGTCGTCGCGAGGCGCAGGCGGGCGAAGCCGCCGGGCGTCAATGAGAGGTCGCCATTCGGGATCGTTGCGCGCGCATGGATCGTGCCGCTCGCGCGATCGAGCGTGTTGTCGATAAAGTTGAGCGTGCCCGTACGCGTGTACCCGCTGTCGCCTGTCGGCGAAAGCGTTACGGTGTCGGCCAGGGGGCCGCTCTGGTTTTCGCGTGAGCGCTGGAAGGCGGCGTAGTCGCTTTCGCTGATATCGAAATCGAGGTAGATCGGGTCCAGCGAAACGATGGTCGCAAGCAGCGTTGTCGGGCCCGTGCCGGCGCGGCTGCCGGATACCAGATTGCCCGTCGACACGAGATGCGTGCCGATTCGGCCGGTGAACGGCGCGGTAATCTTGCAGCGATCGAGGTCGAACCTTGCGTCGCGAACGAGGGCGTTCGCGTTGTCGACGGCCGCCTGTGCCGCGCGCTGCTCGGCGACTTTCTGGTCGACGTTCTCGACCGTTCCCGCCTCCGAACGCTGCAGTTCCTGTGCACGGGCCAGTTCCCGCGTGGCGAGCGCCAGCCGGGCGTTTGCGGATTCGAGTTCGGCCATCGCTTCGCTCAACTTGATCTGATAGGGCTCCGGGTCGATTTCGAAAAGCAGATCGCCTTGATGGACGATGTCGCCGTCCTTGAAGTTGATCCGCGTGAGCGTGCCCCCGACCTGGGCACGCAATTCAACGCGATTGACCGCTGAAAACTGGCCGAGAAACCCGAGCCGGCCTTCGATATTTCGCTGGAGTGGCGCGCTGATGCTCACTGATGGAGGAGGCGGAGCGGCAACGGACGCGGCACTTGACCCGTGCATATGAAACGCCGTGGCCGCGGCGGCGACGATCACGACGGTGGCAACACCTTTACCGACCCATCGAACGGAGCCGGACGTCGCCGAGCGCCGTGGAGTCGTAATCTCCACCTCGGTCTGATCAATTCGGTTATTCATGGCATTCCTAAGTGTTTGAACAGGTTGCACGGCGAACAGAGGTGTCGCGGTTTGCCCGTCGGATGATCAATGTTTGCTATCTGGTATGACGATAGCGGGGTGATCCGGAGTGAGGCAGCGATCCGGGGTGACTTTTCCCGGAACAACTGCCGGCTAAGTTTCGTGACGCAACTATAGGGAACGCCGTTGCGTCACGCTACGGGCCGAAACCGGGAAGCTATTCCCCAGAATCTGGTTAAGTTGCATGACGAAACTTCGGCTACGATGCGTTTCATCATGTACAGAAAACGCTTCGATGGAATGGACTGCTCGATCGCTCGCGCCCTCGACGAGGTTGGCGAGTGGTGGACGCTTTTGATCGTTCGGGAGTGCACGCAAGGCAGCAGGCGCTTCGACGAATTCCAGAGCGGGCTCGGCATCGCCCGTAATGTCCTCACGGCACGGCTCGAACGTCTGATCGAACTGGATATTCTTGAGCGGTTCCCGGTCGCGGAACGGGCAAACACGTTTGGCTACCGCTTGACCTCGAAAGGGGCGGACCTGTACCCGGTGCTGGTCGCGCTCATGCAATGGGGGGACAAGTGGCTTGCGCCGAATGGAAAGCCGCGGATCGCATTGGTAGAGCATGCGAGCGGGAACCCCGTCGAGGCGGTGGAGGTTCGCGCAACGACCGGGCAGGCGCTCACGTATCGAGACGTTCGGTTCGCTGCCGGTCCAGGCGCGACGCAAACAACGCGCGAGTTGATCGACGAGCGCAATGACCGGGTACTCGGCGATCAACCGGGCGAGTGATGAGTTTTGAGGGCGGTCGTCCCTGGCCCAGCTTAGCGCCGCTTTTGCTTGCCGAATCTGGACATCGATTCCCTGAGCCTGGGCGCCGCGAAGTCGATGAAATGGCGAAGTTTTACGGCCATGAGGTTTCTGGACACATGAACCAGATGCACAGGCACAGGCTCAACTTCGAACTGAGGCAGGAGTATTTCGAGCTGGCCGTTTCGAAGCGCTTCATCGGCATCGTGCTCGAATACGAAGGTGATGCCCACGTTGTCCACGGCGGCGCTCACTGCGGCGTCGGGTGAAGTCACCTCGAGCCGAGGCTTCACTTCGAGCAGATAGACCTTGTGGGTGGCGGGAAGGCGAAAGCGCCACGGCGAAAGATACGGGCTGTTGAAGACGATGCACGAATACTTCACGAGATCATCGGGCTCGCGCGGCAGCGTGTGTTGGCCGAGGAAGGCCGGACTTGCGCAGACGACCGGCCGCAGTGAACCTATGCGCGTCGCGATCATGCTGCTATCGGCGAGTTCGCCGATGCGCACTGCGAGGTCGGCGTGCGAATCGATGAGGTCGATGTTTCGATCGGAAAGCAGGAGCCGAACGGTGATGTCCGGATACTGAGCGAGGAACTGATTGATGACGGGCAAGACATGCAGGCGGCCCAACTGCACGGGTGCAGTCACGACCAGTTCCCCTTTTGCTGTCGCAAACTCGCCCGTGGCTTCGCGCTCCTGTTCGCGCACGAGGTCGAGGATGCGCCGCGCCGCTGCGACGTATGCGATACCCGCGTCGGTCAAGGTCAGCTTTCGCGTGGTTCGTATCAGCAAGCGGGTTCCCAGCATCTCCTCAAGATCGGCAACTTTACGAGTGAGTGTGCTGACTGGAATCTTCAGTTCGCGAGCTGCTGCCGACAGGCTGCCCCTGTCCACTGCACCCAGCAACATTTCCATGGCTTCTAGTCGGTCCAACGCGTTCGCCCACGTGGAATCAGGTCGCCCAATTGTATGGGAAGTTCAGGCCGGCGTGGCGGCTTGTTCAGTCCATAGCGTGACTTTACGAAAACATCTGTTCAAGGAGAGCCCGATGTATGCACAGGCCATTGCACAATGCGTGCAAGCAGTCAGAACCATGGAAACCTACCTCGACAAAGCGGAGCGCTTCGCGAATGCGAGAAAGTTCGATGTTGCCGTTCTGTTATCGACACGTCTCGCTCCCGACATGGGAGGATTGCTCTATCAGATACAAAGCGCCTGCGACTATTTGAAGGGTGGGGCCGCCTGGCTTTCAGGGCAGCAGCCACCGCGACATGAAGACAATGAGCAAACGCTTGACGAAGCGCGTGCGCGCATTCGCAAGACAATTGAGTTCGCTGAAAGCGTGCCGGCAGACCGGTACGACGACGCAGCCGCGCAAGTCGTAAAGGTATCATGGGTGCCGGGGAAGCTGACGGGAGAAAACTATCTGCTGCAGATCGTGATTCCGAATGTGTACTTCCATGTCGCCATGGCGTACGCGATCTTGCGCACGAATGGGGTCGAGGTTGGCAAATTGGACTTCATTGGTCCGGTGAATGCGTTCGACGCCTGATTGGCGGGGCGCTTTTGCGCGACAAGAGCAGAAAAAAAGCGCTCCGGTTGGCGTTTCACCAACCGGAGCGAGTGCGAGAAGCGACGTTGTTGTGGCCGGCAGCGTTACTGCAGATTGCCGGCTACGGCGATGGTCTGGCCGGTGATGTAGTTCGATTCGGGCGAGCAGAACAGGTACACGCCGCCCGCTGCCTCCTCGGGCTTGCCGCCACGGCCGAGCGGATTGCGCTGGGCATGCGCCTTGAAGAAGTCCGCATTCAGGCCCACGCGAATATCGCGGCCTTCGATCTGCACCGTTTCGGCTGCTTCGGTGCTGACCGTCATGCGCGTGTGGATGAGACCGAACGCCACGCAGTTCACGTTGACGTTGAAGCGGCCCCACTCGCGTGCGAGCGCGCGCGTCATGCCGATCACACCGGCCTTCGCGGACGAGTAGTTCATCTGGCCGGCGTTGCCGTTGAGCGCGGACGTGGACGAGATATTCACGATCTTGCGATAGACCTCGCGGCCTTGCGCGACGTCTGCCTGATGCAAGGCCTTGATATGCGGATAGGCGGCGCGCAGGATACGAAATGGCGCGGTCATGTGGCAATCGAGGATCGCGTACCACTGCTCGTCGCTCATCTTCTGGATCACGTCGTCCCAGGTGTAGCCCGCGTTGTTGACGATGATGTCGATGCCCTTGTACGTGCTCATCGCCGTGTTGACGATGCGCTCGCCGAAGTCCGGCGCGCTCACGTTGCCGACGCACGCCACTGCCTCGGCGCCCATTTTCCTGAGCGTTTCGACCGTCTCGTGCGCCGGATCGGCGTCGAGGTCGTTGATGACGAGGCGCGCGCCTTCGCTCGCCAGCTTCTCTGCAATCGCGCGGCCGATGCCACGCCCCGATCCGGTGACGAGCGCCACCTTGCCGTCAAGCTTTCCCATCTTGCTGTCTCCTTTGAGTCGATGCGAATTACAAGGCGACCACGGCGTCGCCGACGACGCGCGGTTCACCATACTGATTGGATGTCTGGATTTCGAGGCGCACGCGCTTCTCGCCATCCACCTCGAACTTCTCGACCACCCGCCCGGTGCAGGTGATTTGATGTCCGAGATGCGTGATGCCGACGAATCGCACACCGAAATGACGCAGCTGCCGCTGATCGACCCACTGCGTGAGCAACCGGCCGAGCCACGCCATCGACAGCATGCCGTGCGCGAACACATCGGGCATGCCGGCGCGGCGTGCGTAGTCGATATCGATATGCACGGCGTTGTGATCGCCCGACGCGCCCGCGAAGAGTGCGAGCGTCGTGCGGTTCACGGGCGGCAGCGTCAGCGGCGGGAGCGTGTCGCCGGCCTTGATGTCGTCGAAACGAATACTGTTCGTGGTGTTCTCCCGTTCAGCCGTTGCGTTGCACGAGCACGCTGCGCAGATCCGCCACGTGTTCGCCGTGCTGGTTGGTCACGCGCGTTTCGCGCACGACGAACTCCAGCGCGCCGCCTTTCTTGTCGTAGATGTCCGCGATGCGGCACTGAAAGCGCAGCACGTCGCCGGCGTACGCCTGGCGGTGATAGGTGAAGGACTCCTCGCCATGCAGGATGCGCGCCATTTCGATGCCGACTTCTTCGCGCCATCCGGTGTTCGGCTGCTCGAGTTCCAGCGAGAACAGGAAAGTGGGCGGAAGCGGCAGGGCGGGATGGCCCGCGTCGCGTGCCGCGGACTCGTCGAAGTGAACCGGATTGGTCTCGCCAGTCGCTTTCGCGAAAAAGCGCAGCTGTCCGGCTTCGGCCGTCACGCTGAACTCGGGCATCGTCTTGCCAATGAATTGCTTGTCGATCATGTCGATCGCTCCTCCAGTGCCTGGCAGATCAAGCCGACTTGTAGACCGTGACGACGCACGCGCCGCCAAGACCCACGTTGTGTGCAAGCGCAACCTTCGCGCCTTCCACCTGGCGCTGATCGGCGCGGCCGCGCAGTTGCTGCGTCAGTTCATAGCATTGCGCAAGGCCAGTTGCGCCGAGCGGGTGGCCCTTGGAGAGCAGGCCGCCCGACGGATTGACGACCCATTCGCCGCCATAGGTGTTGTCGCCGTCGTTGACGAGCTTTTCGGCTTCGCCTTCCGGGCACAGGCCGAGCGCTTCGTACGTGATCAGCTCGTTCTGCGCGAAGCAGTCGTGCAGCTCGATAACGTCCACGTCCTTGGGCCCGATGCCTGCCTGCTCGTAGACTTGTTGAGCCGCGAGGCGCGTCATGTCGAAGCCGACGACGCGGATCATGTCGCGAGCGTCGTAGGTGCTAGGCAGGTCGGTCGTGAGCGATTGCGCCGCGATCATGACGTCGGTGCGCAAGCCGCGCTTCTTTGCGAATTCCTCCGATACGACGATCGCCGCTGCGGCGCCGCAGGTCGGCGGGCAGGCCATCAAACGCGTGAGCACGCCTTCCCACAGCATGGGGGCGGCCATGACATCTTCGGTCGAGACGATGTTGCGGAACACGGCGAGCGGATTGCGCGCCGCGTGCTGGCTTGCCTTCGCGCGAATTTTCGCGAACGTTTCGAGCTTGGTGCCGTACTTCTTCATATGCGCGTGGCCCGCGCCGGCGAACTGGCGGATCGCGCTCGGCAGGTCGGGGCGGTCGACCAGTTCGTCGACGAGGTTCAGTGCACGCTCGAGCGCGCGCTCGCGATCGTCCCAATGCCCTTTGAGCGCCCCCGGCTGCATGAATTCGAAGCCAACCGCGAGCGCGCAGTCGACCGCGCCGCTCTGTACGGCTTGCCGGGCGAGAAAGAGCGCCGACGATCCGGTGGCGCAGTTGTTGTTCACATTGATAACCGGGATGCCGGACATGCCGACGTGATACAACGCCTTCTGTCCACAGGTCGAATCGCCGTACACGTAGCCGGCATACGCCTGCTGCACGTCGCGATATTCGAGGCCCGCGTCCGCGAGCGCCTGACGCGTGGCGATGGCGCCCATCGTGTCGTACGTTTCGCTCGTACCGGGCTTCTTGAACGGGATCATGCCGACACCGGCAACATAGACATTTCGGCTCATGGAGCGACTCCTTCGGAATAACAGGTTAGGGTTAAGACTAGCGCGCGACGAATTCGCGTATGACTGTTCAGTTCGCAATCCTTATCAAATATCATTCGACCGATTTGCAAGGCGGTGTCGCAAGACCATGAGCGACGCCGCTGCGAACGGCTAAATCAGCGAATGCGGGCGATATGCGCTTCAGGCTCGGCGCGGTACAGGGCTTCGACGAGATGCGCCCGGCGCGAGCGCGTGACGGCCTGATTGACGTATCCCTTGTCGGCGATCTCGTTGGCGTCCATCGAAGGCGGCTCGTCCATCAGCATCAAGCGCTCGACGCTCAGGCTGGCTGCTCCGGTGCGGGTCTTGCCAAGCCGTTTGCGAAGTTCGGAAACGAGCACGGGGTGCCGGACGAGCGCGGCGGCGTCGAGGCCGGCGAGTTCCGGAAATGCGCGCTGACACGCCCCGACGTTGGGCCACGCAAGCGCCGCGAGAAAGTCGTGATCGTGGCCGCAGATCACGGCGTCGCTGAGGAGCGGCGCGCATTGCTCCAGCAGCGCGAGGCGCACGGCGCCGGTGCGCACCCATGTGCCGTTGGTGAGCTTGAAGTCCTCGACCACACGGCCTGCGAACATCATGCCGGCGGCCGGATTGTCCGGATCGACGAGCCGCACCGCGTCGCCGAGGCGGAAAAAGCCTTCTTCGTCGAACGCCTGCGCACTCAGTTCAGGATTCCTCATATAGCCGCCGAAGATGTGCGCGCCGCGCATGCGGAATTCGAAGCGTCCGTCGCCGCCTTCCAGCGGGCAGAGCTTCACTTCGGCGCCGGGCACGGGGGTGCCGATGTTGCCGACTTGTTCGGTCGGCCAGCTGCAATAGGTGCCCATGCCGGTGGTTTCGGTCGCGGCGAGCCCCGAGCAAAACATGATGCGTGTACCGATCGTCTGCTCGGCAACGCGCTGGATGCGCTGCCAGACATCCACGGGCAGGCTCGCGCCGCCGTAGCCAAAGCATTGCGCGTTCGAGAACACGCTGCGCGCCAGCTCCGGATCGCGCTCCAGCTCGTTCGCGAGGACCGCCCATGCGGAAGGCACGCTCGTGAAGATCGTCGGCGAGACTTCACGCAGGTTGCGCACGGTGCGCTCGATGAGACCCGGCAGCGGGCGTCCGTCGTCGATGTAATGGGTTGCGCCGAATTCGACCGAGCGGCCGAGGTTCAGCACGCCGCCAAGGGCGTGATGCCAGGGGAGCCAGTCGAGGAACACCGGCTGCGCATCGTGCAGCCACGCGAGATTGTCCGCATAGTAGGAGGCGACTGCCCGGAAGTTGCGATAGGTGAGCGCCACGCCTTTGGGCACGCCCGTCGAGCCGGATGTGAACAACACTCGCACGGTGTCGTCGAGCCGGATCGCTGCGTGCGCTGCCGCCACCGCGGCACGGCGCGCGGGCGTAAGCGGCGTGGCCGCGAGGGCGCTCCACGCAAGCTGGTCGCCGCGCGGTTCTTCGACGGCAATGACGGGTGCTTCAATGTCCTTGAGCAGGTCCAGTGCACGCTCGAACACGCTCGCTGACTGTACGAAAATCGCGGCAGGCGGCACGAGCTCGACGACCCCCTTGAGCCTCGCAAAGTCCTTGCTGAGCATGGCGTAAGCAGGGCAGACCGGTGCAGTGGGTACGCGCACGTATTCGGCGGCGAGCAGCAACACGGCCTGCTCGAGGGAGTTGCCCGAAAGCAGCATGAGCGGCCGGTCCGGGCCCAGCCCCAGGTCGAGCAATGCGGCCGCAACGCACTGGACCTGCTCCCACAGTTGCCGCCATGTCATCGCGCGCCACGCGCCGTCTTCGCCGCGCTGGCAGAAGGCGGCCGTGTCGCCGCGCTGCTGCGCCCAGTGCGCAATGAAATCGGCAAAGCTCGTCTGGCTGATAGCGGGCGGCGGGTTCGCGGAGCGCAGAATCAGCGTGCCGTCAACGCGGCGCTCGACCAGCGTTCGCCGTTGAGGAAATCGGGCGGCGCGCCAGGGGGGCGCCGCGTGTTGTGGGTCGATGACGTGGGTCACTACGCCTGTCTCCTTGGCATCCAGACGCGGCATGTCGTGCTCCGCGCCTTGTTCTGTGGGCTCTACGGCTTCTAGGATAGACGGCGGTTCAAGGGGGCGAGCCCACCCTAAAGTGGTGGTGTTCGCCGGCGGGTTGCGCGGTGAAACACCGTCCGGCGTGGCGGCTTCGCGGCATCGGGACGATACGAGGGGAAGCCGATTCGCTCCGGCGCGCTCTATACCAAGGTTGGGAAGACCCGCGAAGACAGACCGTCTGAGCCATTCCCGGCTGCGCCGAAGCGCGTGCAGGCGGGAATCACACCAGGCGCCTGGTCATGAATACGCGCTTCACGCCATTTTCCTCGGTCCGGTAGACGGTCGGCGAGAACGGCGGGTCTTGAATGCGGATGCATCGAGGTGTTTTGCGGGGCGGTGATCGGATATCCGAAGGATTGCAAACGATCGGCCCTGATCCAGAGGATTCGCCCGGTACGCATACGGGCCCGGTGGTGACGGCGGCTGCCGGTCACGCTCGACTATGCCGGAATCCGCCTGTGCTAGCCTCCTTGGTGCCCGTTGGATACAGGGCCTGCACGGCACACGATTTTTCCGGTAACCATCGCTTGGAGGAAAGCCTTCATGAAACGTCAGGGCCAGTGTTTCGCCTTTCTCACGCTTGCGGGTCTCGCGCTCGTCGGTGCAAAGGTTGCCTTCGGGCAAGACTCGCATTACGACGCGCTCGCCAACGCGCCGTTCGACAAGGACTATCCGACCGCCGCCACGTCGAGCAGCATGCAGGAGGAACTGATCTTCCAGCGCGCCACACAGGCCTATCTGTGGGGGCTGCCCGCCATCAACATGTGGGCGATGAAGGAGGGCTCGGAGAAAATATTCGGTGCGGGCTATAACGTGCTGCCGGTGTGGAAGGAGCGCATCAAGGCCTCGACGCAGGTCACGACGCCGAACTCGGACGTCGTATACGCGATGGGCTATCTCGACCTGCACAAGGACGGACCGCTCGTGGTCGAGGTGCCGCCCGGCGTGCAAGGCATGTTCGACGACTTCTTCCAGCGTCCTCTCGTCGGCCCGACGATCGGCGGCCAGACCTGGACGGGCGACGTCGGCTTTGCCGGCCCCGACAAGGGCAAGGGCGGCACCTATGTGCTGCTGCCACCCGACTACAAAGGCGAGCCAAAGAACGTGCCGAAGGATGCGTTCATCTACCGCTCGCGGACGTATAACGTGTTCCTGTTCTGGCGCGCCTTCTTTAGCGATCCAAAGGATCTATCGAAACCGAACGCCGAGATCGCGGCCACGCATATCTATCCGCTCGGGCACAAGGAAACGGCAAAGCCGATGCAGTTTCCGAATGCCAACGAGAAGCCCGCCAACCTGCTGTTTGCGCACGATGCCAGCTACTTCGACATGATGTCGCGCTTCATCGACAGCGAATATGTCGACCCCGCCGATCTCGACATGCGTGGCTTCCTGCATACGATCGGCATCGACAAGGGTAAGCCCTTCGAGCCTTCGGCCGAGATGCGCGCGCTGCTCGACAAAGCCGCTGCAACCGGCTTCAAGATGAGCAAGGTGGTCATCACGGACATGATCGCGCGCGAGCCAGGCGGCAAATACTATCCGGATCGTCAGTGGATCAACGTCTTCGCCGGCGAGAACACGGCATTCCAGTCAAGCGAGACGTTCACCAATCTCGAACAGCGCTCCGGGTACTTTACGAGCGCCTATTCGGCGAGCCCGGGCATGGTGAAGAATCTCGTGGGAGCGGGCGCCAAGTACCCCGTCACGTTCCGCGACAAGGATGGCCATTTCCTCGACGGCGGCCAGTCGTACACGTTGCACTTGCCGCCGCATATTCCGGCGAAGAACTTCTGGTCCGCGACGGTTTACGACGCCGCGACGGCTTCGGGTCTCGACAACGGCCAGCCGTTCCCATCGCTGAACCAGATGGACAAGCCGGTGCAGAACGCCGATGGCTCGACCGATCTCTACTTCGGTCCCACGGCGCCCCCGGGCAAGGAGAAAAACTGGCTGCGCACGGTGCCAGGCAAGGGTTACTTCGTGATCTTCCGCCTGTATTCGCCGGAGCAGGCGTTCTTCGACCAAACGTGGAAGCCAGGCGACCTTGAAAAGAGCAGCTGAGGTTGTTGGGCGGGCGTCGAGGCACGACGCGGCTCGGACATCGGCAAGCTCACGTCACATGGTTCCGCTGCCGCTGCCCGTTCCGCCCGTGCCGGAAGAAGGGGCGGACGTTGCGGTAAGCGGATGGGCGAGGCCCGCCGCGGACAACAGCGATACGGCGGCCGGATCGGGCATGCCATTGGCATCGATCGCTCCCGCTGCCGCTAGCGCGACCAGATCGCTGTCGACGCCGGGCTGGCCAAGCGTGAAGGATGTCGTGAGAAACGCCGGTACCGCCAGCGTGAGCGCGTAGTGCTGCTGCAGATTCGTGACGACTGCGGATTGCGCCGCCTGCACGTCGGCCTGGCTAGCCAGCGCTTGCTGGTACTGCGAGTTGGTCGGGAAGCCCGCTATCAAGCCATTCTCGTTCGTGCCGAGTTGCGAAGCCATGTAGACAACCATCAGCTCGGTCTCCGGCGTCGTATTGAAGGTCCCACCAGCAAATGCCAGCGAGTGCAGGCTCACGCCGCCGGAGGTCACGGTGAGGATGCAGGGCGGCGTGGCATTGAACGCGATCGTGTAGTGCCCGCCACCGTCGGATAGGGCGGACGCCGAACCCTGCACACAACTGACGTTCAGCGTCGCGCTGGCGAGCGCCGAACCGGTGGCGGCCGTGCCGGAGAGGGTGAGGTTGGGTGTCACGGTTGTGCCGCCGCAGCTGCCGAGACCGATGCAGGAGTTCCCGCCGCAAGCGGCAAGCGTTGCGAGGGAAGTCACGCAAATCGCAGCGAACGCCGGACGAACGAAACACGCGTGGTGAACGTTCATGATGGTTCGAGGCCCGCGTCAACCGCGCTCCGGATGGCGCAGTCGCGAATGATGGCGGCCATAAGACATGTAGATCAGCATGCCGATCAGCAGCCAGACGATCAGCCGTACCCAGGTGACGAGCGGAAGTCCCACCATCAGCAACAGGCAAAACGCGATCCCGAGAATGGGGACAATGGGCACGCCGGGCGCGCGGAAGGGGCGGTTCGCGTCGGAGTCGCTGCGCCGCAGATAGATGACGGCGCCACACACGAGCACGAACGCAAACAGCGTCCCGATGCTGACCATTTCGCCGAGTACGCCGATGGGCGTGAGGGCCGCCACGATGGCGACGACTATGCCGATCATGATCTGGCTTCGATGCGGCGTGTGCAAGCGCGGATGGACGGTGGAGAACAGATGGGGCAGCAGCTTGTCCTCCGACATCGTGAAGAAGATACGGCTCTGCCCATAGAGCAGCACGAGTATCACGGTGGTCAGCCCCGTTAGCGCGCCGATCTTGATGAGCACCGAGAACCAGGTGAAACCAATGGCGTCCACCCCTTTGGCAATCGGATCGGGGACGTTCAGTTGTGCGTAGGGAACGAGTCCGGTAAGCACGGCGGCCACGAGGATATAGAGCAGGGTGCAGATAACGAGCGACCCGAGAATACCGATCGGCATGTCGCGCTGCGGCCGTTTCGCTTCCTGCGCAGCGGTCGATACCGCGTCGAAGCCGATGAACGCGAAGAACACCACCGCAGAGCCGCGCAGAATGCCGCTCGCCCCGAAGCTGCCGAATGTGCCGGTGTTGGGCGGCACGAAGGGATGCCAGTTGGCGGAATGCACGAAGAACGCGCCGATGGCGATGAAGGCCACGACGACTGTCAGCTTGACTGCCACCATGATGTTGTTGATACGTGCAGACTCCCGCGTGCCGAGCACCAGCATCGTGGTGAGGATCGCGATGATCAACACTGCGGGGAGATTGATCGTGCCGGTGGCAGTGGTGCCGTCAGCAAGCTGGACGGCGGTGCCTGGAGCGGCAGCGAGCGTTGGCGGGATAGTGATGCCGACGTTATGCAACAGACTGACGATATACCCGGACCACCCGACCGCGACCGTTGCGGCACCCATGGCGTACTCGAGAATCAGGTCCCAGCCGATGATCCACGCAAACACTTCGCCAAGCGTCGCATAGGTATACGTGTACGTGCTGCCGCATACGGGGAGCATGGCGGCCAGTTCGGAGTAGCAAAGGCCCACGAACGCACACGCAATTCCGCCCAGCACAAACGACAGAATGATGCCCGGTCCAGCAAATTGCGCCGCCGCGGTGCCCGTGAGGACAAAAATACCGGCGCCGATAATGGCGCCGATGCCCATCGCCGTGATGCTGGGCGCCCCAAGGGTTTTCGAGAGTGCGCGGCCGCCTTCGGCATCGGCGCTTCCCACTATGTCGGCGACGGACTTGCGCGCCATGTAGCTCGTGTCAGCCATGATAGGTTGTCCCATTCAAATGCGACTGGAAACGACTCGATTCGGCTTGCGTTACTTCTTTAGAATAGACACAGGCGCGTGCTCGCGAGGGCTAAGTTTTCAATTTGCCGAACGACGAATGGCGTGCGTGGACAGAGATGTTTCGGAACACTTCAAGTTCAGCCGGATGGCGGCTGGGAGAAGAGGGATGCAAGACGACAAACCGTCGCCACAGGGCGCGACGTACGAGAAAGGGCTCCGGATCGGCGGGACCGGATGGTTCGGGCGAATGGTGGCCGTCGTCGTGAGCGCAATCGTGCTCGTGGTGGCCGCAATGTTGTCGCTGGTGCTGCTTGCCGTGCTGTTCGCGGTGGGCGTGGTCGTGGCCGGCTATCTGTGGTGGAGAATACGCGCGCTGCGCCGGCAGGCGCGCGAGTTCGGCGACGATGGCCGCACCATCGACGTGGAGGTCGTACACAAGGACTCGCGCGGCGACGATGGCCGGACCATCGACGTGGAGGTCGTTCACAAGGACTCGCACGGCGACGATATCGCGAAACGCTGACCTTCGATGCCCGCGCATGCACGTTCAGCGCAGGCGCGAGCGTATATCAGCAGTCCGAATAATAGTTGCGTAGAAAAATCTTCGGCCAGGTGCTACTGCACCGTGATGGTGGCCTTCATATACGGGTGAATGCCGCAGAACACCTTGTATACCCCCGGCTTGTCGAACTTGAACTGATATGTATCGTTCTGGTCGAGCGCCGCCGAGTGAAATACGCCCGCGTCGTTGACGACCGTATGCGGTTCGCCATCCATGTTTTTCCAGGTGACGGTCGTGCCCGCCTTGACCGTGATGGCCATGGGCGAAAACATGAAATTCTTGATGACGATCTCATTGGGCTCCTGCGCGTGAGCGGCAGGCATGCCAAGGAACGTCCCCGCCATGAGCATGCCGAGTCCGCAGAAGAGGGCGAACGCGCGACGATAGTGAAGGGAGAACATGGCTCGGATCCTTGTTGAATGAGCGATAAGCAAAGTCACGCGAGGGACATGTCGGACAGCGTCGCCGCGAGGGGATGGCGCGAAATCCGGATGCTGGTGACGCCAAGCATCTTCGGCAACTGGTCGCTTGCCACCTTGAGCGGCCCGGGTCCGGGGCCATCGCCGGCAGTCGGTTGCGGATACGCGGTCGAGCGTGCCGTGTGGAACGTGATATTGCCCTCCACCTTCGAAACGATCTGATGAATATGACCGTTGAGCACGGTCACCGAGCCAAAGCGCTTCAGATAATCCATTGCCTGGCCCGCATCGCCGGTACCCCAGCCCCACGGTTCATAGATCGTCCACATAGGCATGTGAGTAAAGACGACGATCGGCGTGCTGGACGTGCGGCCCTTCAGGTCGTTTTCCAGCCATGCGAGCTGGTCCTCGCCCAGATTTCCGAGCCCGTTCGGCTTGAAATGCATCACGTTGACGAGCGCGATGAAGTGCACGCCGCTGTGGTCGAAGCTGTAATAGCCCCGGTTGTCCGATGCCTTGCCGAAACGCTTGAAGTATTCGCCTTGCGGTCCGTCTGTCACATCGTGCTCGCCAGGCGTGGTGTGCAATTCCGTGATGGTGAGACCCGACAGCAATTGCGCCGCCAGATCGAATTCCGCGGGCTTCGAGAGATGGGTGATGTCGCCCGTGTGAATGGCCAGCGCCGGTTTGACCGGCATGGCGTTGACGTAGTCGATCGTCTGCTTCAGCGTAGCCGCGACATCGGGATTCGCCTCCTTGTTAAAACCAATATGCGAGTCGCTGATCTGCAGAAAGAGCGGCACGCCGGAATCCGCGGCGTTTTCTTTGGTGCTGGCTGCCAGCGATAGCTCCACGGGTGTGAGGACGCCTCCGGCCAGAACAAACACGGTGCCCATGCCACCGAAGGCGAGGCACTTCAGGGCGTTGCGGCGTGACGGTTGGGAAGGAAGATCTGACGACATGATGTCCTCTCGACTGGGTTCAGGAAGTCGACCGCCAGTGCGATCTGGTGCGATCGGGAGCGCCTCCCGGGCGGGCTTCACGTGCAATACCGCAAACGCTGCTGTTTTATTCCCGGTTGTCGCACGGGAATAACCGGCGTGGGTGTGCGGTAGTGCAGGCGTGCGAAACGAGATGGCGGAAACGAAAATGGACATCATCGAGATGAGCCGTCGCCGCGCCGGCGAAATGAGAATCAAGCTGCAAGTCGTTCTACGCCGACTGCAACTCGCGTCGGGTCTCGTGATGCTGACTTACCTTTTTCTGCATCTGGTCAATCACGCGCTCGGCATCTGGTCGCTCGAACTGGCTGGACGCGGTCTCGTGCTCGCGCTGCGGCTTTGGCGCAGCTCGCCCGGAACACTCGCGCTATATGGCGCCGCGTCGGTGCATTTCGTGTTGGCGTTGCGCACGATCTACGGGCGGCGTCACTGGGCGCTGCCGCCCGCGGAATGGATTCGTCTGTGGGCAGGGCTCAGCTTGCCGCTCCTTCTGATCCGCCATGCCGTGACGACACGGCTTGCGTCTTCGCTCTATGGTTTCGAGCCCAACTACGAGCGTGTCATCGTCGTGCTGCTCACGAGCGGCACCCAGGGGCTGCAACTCGCGCTGCTGGCGCCTGGCTGGATACACGGGTGCCTTGGGCTATGGTTCCGGCTGCGCCACCATGCGTGGGCGCGTCGCATGCGGCTGGCGCTGCTGACACTCTTTGTTCTGCTGCCGCTGCTTTCTGCTGCGGGCTTCATCCACATGATGCGGGTCGTCGAGGGCAAACGCCACCTGCTTCCGCCCGTCGATGCCGCGCTCGTCGTTCATCAAGCCGCCCTCAACGGCGTGCGTCACGATCTCGTCACGCTGTATCTCGCGCTGATTGCCAGTACGCTGCTCCTGGGCCAGGTGCGCAACGCGCTCGAGCGACGAAGGCTGCGGAGATTCACGGCCAACGCCTGTTTGCTGGCACGCGGTCCGTCGCGCGAACAGGACGTTCAGGAATGACTTTCGATGGCGATTTTGTTCCGCCAGGAAGGCGGAATATTTATATTCAGCGGATGCGCGCAGGGGAGAAGATACGCGTTCCAGACGTTGTCGAGAGCGGGTGGCGCTTCGCCAACGAGTCGCGAGAATCCGGGAGGAGACATGTCCGCAGTGTGTGCGATCCACAGTGACTCGCGTTCCGGGACGCTGAGTTCGGTCGCTGAGCGATATAAAGGCAGGACGGTGCGCCTGTGTTCAGGCGGCCCGTTGATGACGGTGAACCAGGTCGTGCCTACGGCCTATGGGCCCCAGCTTTCTTGTGCATGGTTCGATCCGCCCGGGTCGACGAAGCTGGCCAGGGCCGTGTTCAGCACCGAAGCGGTTCTGTTCGCCTCGGCGTAGTTGGGAACTCATCCGCTGTAGATGATTGCGTCACGCATCGACTGGCGCGACACCGCGCCGCCCAGGCCTCGCGAATTGGTGCCAAAATAGGCGCACAACCCGAAACGAGGCGGCGCCGCACCGAATGTGCGGGACGATCCGCCCCTCTTTGCTGAGCCAGGCCCGCGCATCGAAGGCGGCCGGCTACGCTTGAGAACAGGACGCCGAATCCCATTTAGCTTTTGTGAACCAGCGCATTCGCCCCCCCTTGCCGCCTGAATGGCCTTTCCCGCCGTATCGCGACGTCTCCGGCCGCGCGTTCGGCGATCTCGTCGCGCTTCAATATCGCGGCGCTGGCGTGTGGCTGTGGCGGTGCCGATGCGGCGCGCACGTTACGGCCGCGCTTGATGCGGTGGAAAGCGGCCAGACGCGGGACTGCGGCTGCCGTGAGCAGCGCCGCGTGTGGCGCTCCCGGCCGGGCTCGCCTGCGCTGAAGGGCGGCGAGGTGTTCGGCCAGCTGACGACTGACCGGTACGCAGGCGACGGTATGTGGGTGTGCCGCTGCGACTGCGGCAACGAGGTGACAGTGAGCGCGGGGCGCCTGCGCCTCGGCCAGGCGCGGTCGTGCGGCCGCTGTTTTGGCGGAATGTCTGCTTAATGTAAGGAAAGACGAGGCGTGGGGTCGAACGCCGCCTTGAGAAACGCCGCGACTTCGGCAGGAGATTGCTGCTGGGCTTGCGGGTCGCCGCCCAACATGACGCCCCGCGTCAGGCAACGTTTCGATTCGGACAGCGCCGAGGAGCCGGAGAGCGTCTGGCCGTCGCGGATCATGGTGAGCGTTCGGCTGTCGAGATCATAGGAGCCGTGGCAATCGCGTGCGCTGGTTGCAAGCGGCAATGCATGCAGGCGCGTCGGCCGGTCGAAACCATGATACGCATCCGGAAACGTCTCAACCGTGACCTGTGCGCCTTCCGCTCGCAACGTCTGGGCGTAGGCCATGCAGGCGGGCGCCGGCGTGTAGTTGTCCTTGCCGCCGAGCAGCAACATGACGGGGGCGCCGTCCAGATGCGCCGAGCTGTAAGCGATGCCGCACGACGGATAGAAAGCGACATGGGCGGCAAAGCGCAGATTGCCGTCTATTGCGGCCTGGCGGAAAGGCTCCAGCGACGAATAGAGTGCTGCCACGCCTCCACGCGAAAATCCCATGACGGCGATCTTCTCTTTGTCGATGCGAGGATCCGTGGCTAACAGGCGCAAGGCGGCATAGGCGTCCGCAATGTCGGCGCTCATGGAAAGCTGCGACTGGTCTTTTTCAGTATTCCTGATACCGCGGCCTGTGAAACTGTCCACGACGAAGCTGGCGTAACCCAGTGCGTTCATGCGTTGTGCCCAGACCCGCTCACCGGGATTTACGCCGCTGCTTCCATGGAGAATGATCACAGCGGGTACGGCGCGCGGCGCGTTGTCCGGCATGCTCAGATCCCCCGTAATGGCGACCTTGCGCGCGCTGGCGTAATGCAGCAGAAAGTCGAGGGTATTCGTGGGCGTGATCGATTCGAACGTAATGTGTCCACTGCTGCCGTCGCCGAGCGATGTCGTGACAGGGGCGCTCACCTTGGCGGCCGACGTGCACGCTACCATCACGCTCGCGGCAATAGCAGGCGAAACGATTCGAGTAGCGCGCCAAAGTGTGCCTTTCTTCATGGCTTTACCGGAACCCCGTAGGCGCTGACAATGCGCGCGTCCTGCCTGTCGTTTCGCGCTCGCTCTCGCGCTCCAGAAATGCGGACACCGCAGACGCGTCCATTGGGCGGGAACAATAATATCCCTGAATCAGCGTTGCTCCGAGCGCCGTGACCGTTTGCAGTTCGGCGGCCGTTTCCACACCTTCGACCACGCAGTCGAGCGACATCTGCCGGCTGAGATTGAGCAGCGTGCGCACGACGGTGAATGCCGTCGTGCGTTCCTTCAGACCGCTCACGAACATCCTGTCGATCTTCAGGCGCGTGAGTGGAAGCTTGCACAGGTATGAGAGGCTCGAATAGCCGGTGCCGAAATCGTCGACCGACAAACCGCAGCCCAGCGCGCGCAGCACCTTGGCGGCTTTCTGGACCTGCTCGAAGTCCTTGGCCATTGCGGTTTCCGTGATCTCGAAGTCAAGCCGCGCCGGGTCGATGCCGCTGCTGACAATGCACTGCGCCAGTTCTTTCACCGCCGATTCGCTGGCGAAATCATGCGCGGAGAGGTTAAAGGACAAGCCGATACGCGCCGGCCATTGTTTCGCGCAGGCGAGGGCCTTCGCGAACAGTGCGAGGGTCAAGCCGTTGATGACCCCGTTGCGTTCCGCGGCAGGAATGAATTCGCCGGGCGGGACCGTGCCGAGCAAGGCGCTTTGCCAGCGCGCAAGCGCTTCGAAGCCGACGGTGCGCTGGCGCTCGAGCGAGAAGATCGGCTGGAAGGCGAGGTGAAGTTCGCCGGCGAGATCGGGAGAGCGCAGCGCCTGGGCGATCTGCGACTCGCGGATGATCGCGTTGCGATGGGTCTCCGAAAAGATCGTCACCGAGCCGCGCGAGCGGCGTTTGCCTTCGTAAAGCGCGTAGTCCGCTGTTTCGAATAGATCGGCCTTGTTGCGCGAAATGTGCGGATAGGTCGAGAAACCGATCGTCGCCCCGAGCCGCACGGAGATCTCGCCAACACGCACGGGATCATGAAAGACATCGCAAATGGATCGGCCCAGTTGCGAGAGGCCGGCGTCCGAGCAGTCGCTGGTGACAATGACGCCGAACTCGTCGCCCCCCAGCCTTGCAAGCGTGATCGTGCCGCGCGCCGCTTGTGCGAGGCGCGCCGCGACTTCGGCCAGCACGTGGTCTCCCAGCGAGTGGCCGTGAATGTCGTTGACGGACTTGAAACCGTCGAGATCGACAAGTCCCACCGCGAGCCGGCCACCCGACGCCATGGCGGCATCGAAATGCTTGTCCAGCGAGGCGAAAAAGGCCCGCCGGTTGGGCAGGTTCGTGAGACTGTCGATATTCGCGAGGCGCTTGTTTTCGCCTTGCGTGGCAACGAGGTCGGAGAAGTTCTTGAATTGCGTGAATGCCACGATCAGCATCGCCAGCGATACCAGTGACGTGTCGATGGCAATTGCCTGGAATACGCTATTGCCGGAACTCAGAAACGTGACGACGAGCGCGCCGTTGACAATGGCGGTAACGGTGAAAGCGGCCTTGACGACATTCATCAGACAGAAGATGACGCCGATGACCGTGATGGCCATGTAAAAGGCAACATGAAGCTTGAAGGCCGCGCCGCCATGAGGCAGGAGGGACAGCGACCACGCCGTAAACGAGATGGAGAAGACCCACGCGAGCCTGCCGGAATTGCGCAGGATCGTCACCGCATCGTCCGCGCTGACACGCATACTCGCGAGGCGCAACCAGGAGAGGACGCGTACGAAACAAAATACGGTGAGCACGAGCGGACAGAACACGCCTTGCCATGCGGGAATCTCGTTCTCGTGAGGCAGCACCATGCCCCACGTGTTGATGACCAGCAGCCCATACATCATGGGAAGCTGATAGATCATCACGCGCAACTGCGCGAGCTTCAATGCTGCGCTGTTTCCGGCGACAGTGCGCCGAATCGTTCCCCAATACTGGGCCACAACGTTGAACATGGTCTTGCGAGTCGATGTCGTCCCGTTGCAGCCGCCGGGAACGAAATGTAATACCTCCGTTTACGACCGCCCGCATGATTTCTGGAGGAAACGCGCGTGCTTTTCATTGCCGTGTGCGCGGCCCCATTTTTTGTCAGGCTTTCGACGCGCCTGTTCGTGTCTTTCGTTTCTGCAGCGACGCGACGACCTCGTCGACCATCGGGTGATGACGGTGCGTGTTCCACAGCAGCGCGGCCGTGACCACTGCGATTTTTTCCTTCAATGGCCGCACGACCACATTGCCGGGCGCGAGCTTGCGCATTGACGCTGGCACGAGCGCCACGCCCTGACCACAGCCGACATAAGCGATTTGCGAAGTGACGGTGCGCACCTCGTGCGTGACGTGCGGCGTCAGGCCATGCGAGCGGCAAACCGAAGTCAGGAAGTCGAAGTACACCGGGCTGACCTGCCGCGACGACATCACCAGTTGTTCGCCGGCCAGCGACTGCAGTCGCACGCGGGGCAGGGCGGCCAGAGGATGGTCCTTCGGCAGCGCCACGGCCAGGCGGTCCTCGGCCAGCGGCATGGTGGCGATGCCGCTGCCTACCTCGCCGTCGATGCGCACGAAGGCGAGATCGAGTTCGCCGGCTTCGAGCATGGGTATGGCGTCGACGCTATCGATTTCCTTCACGAGCACGGTCAGTTGCGGGTGAGCGCGTTTGAGCGCGTCCAGCACGGGCGGCACCGTTTCGAGCATGGCGGACGTGATCGCCCCGACATGCAGCACGCCCGACTGACCGGCGGCGACTTCGCGCACGACCCGCGCGAGCCGCTCGACCTGGCCGGCGAATTGCCGAACGGCAGGCAGTATCGCGGCGCCCGCCGGGCTCAGTTGCGTGCCCTGCCGGGACCGGTAGAACAGTTCCAGCTTGAGCGATTGCTCGAGCACCTTGATCTGTTCGGTAAGCGGCGGCTGCGACATGTTCAGCCGCTGGGCGGCGCGCCCAAAATGCTGTTCCTCTGCAACCGCGAGAAACATCCATAGCTGCCGTATCAGCCTGAAGTCGATCGTAGTGTTCATGGTGCACGCATTTTCCGGTGGTCAATTGCTGTTCCGGAAATCGTATCACCGAGATACGAACTGCGAAATTTACATATCAGCCGCGCGGCGCGAGGATGGGCGGACTTTTCAACGGAGCCGAGTGTGATGACTACGCCTTCCTTCCTCGATCGACTCGCGTCGCTGGACACCAACACGGTGTCCGACGCGCTCGACTTTCTCGGCCTGCCCGGCGCGACTTACGGCCTGCGCCCCCTTTGGGACTGCCCGAAGATCGTTGGCCGCGCGAGCACCGTCTTGCTCGGGCCCAAGCAAGACGCTGAACCCGGGGTGCACCTCATCTCTCCCGTTGTCGATGCGGTCACGACGAGCGATCGCGTGCTGGTGATCGCGGGCGGCGTGGAGGGCATTTCATGCTGGGGCGACATTCTCGCCAATGCCGCCACGGCGAAGCAGATACGCGGCTCGGTCATCGACGGCGTGAGCCGCGATATCGACGGCAGCGAGGCGATTGGCTACCCCGTATACGGCCGGGGCGTCACGATGATCAGCGCGCGCAATCGCGTGGTGCAGGTCGAGTCGGGCAAGCCGGTGCAAATGGCGGGCATCACCGTGCATGAAAACGACTACGTGATCGCCGATCGATGCGGCACGGTGTTCGTTCCCGAAGGCCAGATCGAAGCGGTGCTGGCGCTTGGTGAGCGAATCGCGCGCCGCCAGGACGGCATGGTGGCGGCGGTGCGCGCCGGGCGTCCGGTTGCGGACGTCATGCACGACAAGGCGTTCGAGGCGATTGCTGCCCGATGAGCGAGAAAATCCCGGTATTGAACCGCTTCCTCGCGGCCGCGAAGCCTTCGGCCACATACAAGGTCATGGACCGTGTGGCCGCACGGCGCGCGAGTGGCGCAACGGTTATTTCGCTTAGCGCGGGCGAGCCCGATTTCGACACGCCCCCGCACGTTTGCGAAGCCGGCATCGCGGCGATTCGGGCGGGCCATACGCGCTATACGCAAGTCGCAGGGTTGCGGGCCTTGCGTGAAGCGATCGCGGGCAAATTTCAGCATGAAAACCAGCTCGACGTGAACTGGCGCGACACGCTCGTAGGCAGCGGCGGCAAGCAGGTGATCTTCAACGCACTCGCCGCGACGCTCAATGAGGATGACGAAGTCATCGTGCCCGCACCGTATTGGGTGAGTTACCCCGAGATCGTGCAGTTGTGCGGCGCGAGATCCGTGATCGTGCCATGTGGCGCGCAAAGCGGCTTCAAGCTGACCGCCGACGCGCTGCACGCCGCGATTACGCCGCGTACGCGCTGGCTGATTCTGAATTCGCCCTCCAATCCGACCGGTGCGGTTTATCGTCGTGCCGAACTTCAGCAGCTTGCGCAAGTGCTGCAGGCCCACCCGCAGGTGCTGGTTCTTTCCGACGACATTTACGAGCATTTGATTTTCGATGGCCTCGAATTTTCCACGCTTGCGCAGGTCGAGCCCCGCATGCGCGAGCGCGTGCTGACGATGAACGGCGTCTCGAAGGCCTATGCGATGACGGGCTGGCGCATTGGCTTTTGTACCGGACCGCGATGGCTGATCGACGCAATGGAAAAGCTGCAGGGCCAGCAAACGTCCGGGGCGTCGAGCATTTCGCAGCATGCCGCGCTGGCCGCGCTGAGCGGGCCGCAGGACTTCATCCAGCATGCGCGCAGGGTATTTCAGCGCCGCCGCGATCTCGTGGTCGATCAACTGAATCAGGCGCCGGGGCTGCGCTGCGCGGCGCCGCAAGGCGCGTTCTACGCATTCGCCTCATGCGAAGGCCTGATCGGTAAAACGACGCGAGGAGGGGCATATCTCAAGGATGACGAAGCAGTGGCCAACGCGCTGCTCGACGAAACCGGCGTAGCAACGGTGCATGGCAGCGCGTTCGGACTTGGGCCCTATATCCGCATTGCCTATGCACTGGACGACGTGTCACTGCGGCATGCATGCACCGCAATCCAGAATTTCTGCCACACGCTTGGGGAGTGACGATGCTTCAAGAATTTATCCGCTCGGCGTTTTCGTTCGATGTAGACGGCACGGCGATCGCGCTTTCCGCCATTCACCGTGAAGGCGACAAAGCGCCGATCGTGTTCCTTCACGGGTTCGGGTCCACGAAAGAGGATTATGCCGATATTGTGCGTTACGCCGAATTCACGGGGCATCCGTTCATCGCGTATGACGCGCCGGGCTGCGGCGAAACGCAGTGTGCCGATCTTTCGAAAATCGGCATACCGTTTCTCGTCGATACCGCACTCGCCGCGCTCGAACGCGTTGGCTTTGGCCGCTTCCATCTGGTCGGCCACTCCATGGGCGGACTAACCGCGCTCATGCTCGCGCACCGGCACCCGGAGCGCGTGCTCAGCTTCGTGGATATCGAAGGCAATATCGCGCCCGAGGACTGCTTTCTCAGCAGGCAGAGCGTGGACTATCCACACACGGACGCCGAGCGCTTCTTCAGCGATTTCATCGAGCGCACGCGCCACGCACCGGCTTATGCCAGTGCGCTCTATGCCGCGAGTTTGCGCTGCAAGGTCAGGGCCGAGGCGGTGGGGCCGATATTCCGCTCGATGGTCGAACTCTCCGATCACGGCGACTTGATGCGCAAATTCCTCGCTCTGCCGTTCCCGCGTATGTTTATGTATGGGCAGCAGAACGCGTCGCTTTCGTACCTCGATCACATTCGCGAGCAGGGCGTGGCCTTGGCCGAAATGGCGAATTGCGGGCACTTCCCCATGTATTCGAATCCGGTCGCGATGTGGCGGGCCATTGCGGGGTTTCAGCAGCGCGCATAGTGCGGGCGCAAACGTTTGGCGTCCTCATCTAAGTGGGCGAAGGGTTGCGGACGTTTTTTAATTCGAAGGGGAGTCCACTGCGCCAGCCTAAAGTTCGTCTGGCCATTGCCGAAATACCAGTCATGGCGCGCAAACATCCAGACTATCCCGACAAACTGCCCATCTGGGCCGAGGCGCGCGCGCTCGAGGCGAGCATTCGCGCCATTCGCCGCGCGCAAGGCAAGAAGAACCCCGAGGATTTCCCGGCAGGGAGCCCGGAGTGCACGGCTGCCATGGAAGAATTCGTGCGCGATGTCTGCCGCGTTCTCGAGATCGATATCGACACGCTTGGCAAGGCCTCCGGCGGCGTTTAACGCTCGCCACCCCGTTAGCCAGATCTGGGCGGCCGTTCCTGGCCCGCACGCGCAGGAATGCGGTTTGCGCGCGCCGTAACGACTGGTGACGAGTTGACGAGGTGGCGCGTGAATACGACTCTTACGCTCGCGTTGTCGTCATGTCTTGGCCTGGCGTTGCTCGCAACCCAGCCGGCATATGGCGCGGATCCCACTCCCAATCCTGATGCCGCGCCGCCGTGCGGCAGGCTCGTGGGGACGAACGCGGCGGGGGGCTTCGCCTTGCGCAGCGGCGAGCCAGTTGATTTCGTTTCCGCAGGACAGGCCACGCACGGCACGCTGCTCGTGTTCAGCGACGGCCCTGTATTTCGTGCCTATTGGCAGCCACAAGGCAGCGAAGAAAAATACGCACTCGCGAACGCGGGTCCAGACAGTGTGCGCCTCGTTTCAACGCCGCCACAGGGCACGCCGACCCCTGGCGCTCAGCCCGGTGTTGCCGCGCAGCCATTGCAAGTGCTCTCCTGTCCGAAGCTTTAATTCCGCTTTAATCGCGCTTTCGGCTTCGCGTTTGGCTCCGCGTTTGTCTCCGCGTTTGGCTCCGCATTTGGCTCATTTCCCACCATGTGAACCGTCCTTTCGTATCGCGCCGTGAGCGACTAGTCTGTATCGATACCAAACCGACCGGCCCGTGACTGGCGCACCGCGCCGCCCTGCGGGCCTCGAAGGAGACACCTATGGAGCTTGAAGCCCGGACCATGGCGCGCGTGACCGCGAGGCTCGTGCCGTTCCTGATCGTTTGCTATTTCGTGGCGTATCTCGATCGGGTCAACGTCGGCTTTGCTGCACTGCAGATGAACAAGGCGCTCGATCTTTCGGCGAGTGCGTTCGGCTTTGGGGCAGGGATCTTCTTCATTGCCTATTTCTTTTTCGAGGTGCCTTCGAACCTGCTGCTCGAGCGCTTTGGCGCAAGGCGCTGGATCGCGCGCATCATGTTCACGTGGGGCATCATCGCGGGGGCGATGGCGTTTATCCCTGATATCGCCCGCATGACCGGCATGTCGAACGCGCATGTTTTCTATGGACTGCGTATCTTGCTGGGCATCGCCGAGGCGGGCTTCTTCCCCGGCATCATCTTTTTGCTCACGCTCTGGTTTCCCGCCAAATATCGCGCGCGTGTGGTGAGCTATTTCATGGCGGCGATTCCCTTGTCGACGGTCATTGGCGGTCCCGTGTCCGGCACGCTGCTTTCGCTGGACGGAAAAGGAGGGCTCGCAGGCTGGCAGTGGGTCTATCTGATCGAGGCGATACCCGCGCTCGTGCTCGCCGTGGCCGTGCTGTACTACCTGACCGACAAGCCCGCCGACGCCGGCTGGCTCGCCGACGACGAGCGCCGCTGGCTCGTCGAGCGCCAGGCGCAGGAGCGCCGTCATCGCGAGAAGGTGCGCACGTTCGGCGTGCCGGAGGCGCTGATCAATCCGCGCGTGCTGGCCGTGGCGCTGATCTATTTCGGTGCGAACGCAACCAATTATGGGCTGAGCTTCTTCCTGCCGCAGATCGTCAAGGCGTTCGGGCTCACGAATGTGCAAACCGGCTTCGTCACTGCGCTGCCGTACGCGGTAGGCGTCGTTTCGATGGTGCTATGGGGCCGGCATTCCGACCGCCGCATGGAACGCAAGCGTCATGTGGCATTTGCGCTGGCTGTTGCAGCGGCGGGTATTGCCGCTGCGGCGGGGCTCGACAATCCGGTGCTCAAAATGCTGGCGCTCTCCATTGCGGGCTTTGGCATTTTCGGTTGCCTGCCGGTGATCTGGACGCTGCCGGCCGCGTTCCTTTCTGGCGCGGCAGCGGCTGGCGGTATTGCCGCCGTCAACTCGCTCGGTAACCTCGCGGGCTTTTTCGGCCCCTATGCAATGGGCTGGATCAAGGACAGCACAGGCGGCTTCGGCGCGGGCCTGCTATGTCTTGCGGGAGCCGGACTCGTGGGCGCGGGCGCCGCGCTCGTCCTTCATCACAACCCGGCGCTCGAAACGCTAGACGAATCGGCGCTCAGCGAAACGCCCGGCGAGGGCGGCGTGGTGAGGCCGTGAACGGTGCGTATGCACGCTGTTGGCTCACTTCAAGCGCGCCATGACAAGCGTCGCGACTTTGCGATAAACGCGCTTGACCTGCGCCCATGACAGCGCCAACTCGACGAGCCGTCCGCGCGCATTGAGCACGACAATGCGCGACTCGTGGCGGGTTTCGCGATCCGCCCAACGCACCTTGTAGTCGCCGTGCAGCGGCCGAAAGTCGAAATCGCGGCCATGCGCGTGGGCCCATTGCGCGATGTATTCGATCAGCAGGTTCCCCACTGAAAACACGCTGAACGCCTCGTCGTAGGTGGTGATCAAATACTCGACGCTGCGCGCGCCGACGAGATTGACCGAGGCCGCCACCGGTTGCCCGTTGACCTGAACATAAGCGACGAGCGGCAGGCGGGTCAGGTCGGTTCGCTTGGCAAGGCCGATGAAGAAATCGCGCACGCGGTCGTCCATCAAATAGGGCGACTCGACGCCGCGCTTGAGCGCCCATTGACGTTTGTTCGCGAATAGCCATCGCAATACGCGCTCGGTGTCCTCGGCGCTGTCACACCACCCAAAACCGACTTCGCCTTCGCGCCGCAACCGTTTTGCGCTCGAGCGCAGCGCGGCGCGCAGCGTTGAGTGCCGCGTGGCGAGGAAGTCGGTCCATGTGGGTGCGGCCCGAAGATGGATCGAATAGCCGGGCATCACGCGCCAGCGCGGCGGCAGCGCGCGCTGCACCCAAGACTGTGGCGCGGCGTCGAGAGCGCGTTGCAGTGTGCTGCCGTTTTCCAGCATCGGAATGTAGAGCACGTCGGCGTGTATTCGCGAGACTGCCTGGACTGCCGCGTCGTAAAGTTCCGCGCGCCGGGTGTCGGCGATCAGCGGGCCGCCGTATTCCTCGCCGCATCCGCAGCCCAGCGTGTGGGCCGCTCGCCACGCACCTTGGCGCGTGATGGCAACGGGCCATAGCACCAGCAGGTCGCGCGCGTCGTGCACCGTCGCAACTTCGACCTTTGCGCCGCTCTTCAGCGCTGCCGCAACCGCAGCCTCGCAATAGGCAAAGCTGATGAAAGGCGACCAGGCCTCGGCGCCGGATAGAAGCGCCTGCCATTGCGGCTCGAAGGCTCGAAACGCATCGACGGTCTCGCACGTGCGTAACGCGTACCGCAGGGATGCGGCCGGCGACGACTCGTATATCGCCACGGCGGAGGTCGGCACTTGTGTCTCCTGAATCGATTCGTCGTGCTGATGACTCAGCTTTCAAAGGACGTGCTGAGCCGGTCTTTCGTTGTAATGCGGCGGTTGCGGTCCGCGAAAATAGCAGCGCGCGCGCCGCTCACGCTCTGCCAGACGACGACGTTCTCGTGGTCTTCGGGGCCGAAGCCGACTTCGCCGTGATCGTACGGAAATACGCCAGCGAACCAGCGTTGCAACAGCTGCGATCCGTCGAAGACTTCACTACATACAGGGTTGTCGTAGACGATGAATAGATGCTGGATGGCGCCGCCCGAGAGGCCCGCTTCGAGTTTCTCCAGCAATGATGCCATTAACTCCGGACCGAACGGATTGAACAGAAAGACGACGACTTTTCCTGACGGCACGTTCAAATCGGCGACATTGGCGTGCAATGCGCGAATGGGCGGCCGTTGCGGAAAGCGCCGCGCCATGACGACCGCGTTCGCGTTCGCTGTTCTCACCAGGTCCGCACTGATGTCGTAGCCCAGCGCCAAAGCGAACGGATACTCGGAGGCGACGATCATTGGCCGGCCTTTGCCGCAACCGATGTCCACGAACGTATAGCCGCCAATCTCGCCCAGGGTGTCGAGCGCGCGGCGGATGATGCTCGGTTGCGAGCCCATATAGGGCCTTAGCTGCCCGGCAAGGCGGGCGTCGCGCTGCAGCGCGTTGGAATCGACCAGACCGCTCGTGTCGGTGCCGTACTGCAGATCGATGGGATGGCGCCGCAGGCAGCCGGAATACACGGCGCGCAATACTGGCACGCGAATGAAGATGCGGCGTATCGGCGATATGAACATCGCGCGCTGCACGCCGTCGGGCAGCCGGGCCACCGCGTTGAGCAGCGGTTGCTTCAGTGCGCGTCCGAGCGCGAATCGGGGGCCGCCGTGTGTCGTGGTTCGCATGGATTTGTGCGCTGTGAACCTTCTGGAACGAGGTTGCCGATTCATCATGATCGCGCGGCGCGACGTTAAGCCGCCGCCATTCATCGGTTGAATTTCGACAAAAGAAGGCATGATTTCATGGCTCACTGACGAGTCGACTGGCATATGTGTCATATGGTCGGCGTAACGTCGTCGGTGAATGGAGAGTCAGATCGCCTTGGGTGATGCGCCCTAATTCGCGCTGCTGGGCGAAAGCGCTTTCAGAAAGACCGCCCTCAATACTCTCCCTGATGTTTCCGCCTTTTTTTCCGTGCCTTAATGTGCGTTTACGCGAGGTTCAGCGCGAGTGAAGCAGCAGCTTCGCAAGGTATCGGTGCAGGTGGGTCTCCAGGTTTTTGTCTGCGCAATACTCAGTCGGAAAAGGCGAAACGATGAACGCGCGAATCGACACCGAAGCACGCCGCAAGCGGTACGCAATGCACCGCCTTGGTCTGGCAATGAAGCGGCTGATGAATGCCGAAGCGGCAACCGAAAAAATGATGGCGACGCGCTGGGTGAATGCCTGGAGCGCTTCCGTGGGCGAGCGATGGTTCGCAGCAAGCCCCTATGGCAGGCTTAATCATGCGGCTTTGATGCGAGCCCCAATAAGGGGTCGCGAAAGCCATATGTAATGCGCTAAATCGGGACCGCAGCCGTTAATATGAAACAAAACGCATATTTAATTGACCAATGAGGGCGCGAAACGCTATTGTCATAATTTAGACATTTCCGCGTTTACCTTGGCTCTTGCAGAATACGAAACCGCGCATCCGTTGAATATCGAACTGGATGGCGTGAACTACGCGGGCACATACCGCGTGATGGCTGGAAGCGTCATCGTCTACTTCGAAAACGAAATCAAGTCGGCGCAGCACGGAACGAATCGTCCCGAGATCATTGCCCGCTGGGTGTTGACCGACCTTTGCCGTAAAGCCGATCTCCGCAGGCGCAAAGCCGGCAAGCGCTGATTCGAGCATGCGCGTGGCATCGGTATGCTGCCGCGCAAGCGTTCAGTGCGCATTCTTGCGCATGTTCCGAAGATCCTCCCGTACGCGCCGCGAGACGAGCACGGTCAGATAATCCATCACGCGTGCGCCGTCACTGAACTCCGCCCACGTTTGCTCATACATCTGCGCGACGATTTCCAGCGGCGTTTGCGTTTCGGTCGCGATCGCCTTCACGATCTCTTCTGCAGCTTCCTGTTTCATCAACGCCTCCCTGGCGCAAAGGCGCCTGGCGTGAGAACACTCGTGCACTGACGTGGAAGTTATTGCACGGCAACCGCTTTATTTGCGACGTCGTCGCTTTTGTCTCCGTGCCATTGCGCGCGGATTTTTGCCACGACTACCGCGGGCAGCGGAATATAGTCCAGCGCCTGGATCGTCGGCACGCCGTGCGTGAACGCCCAATCGAAGAACTTCAACGTTTCGGCGCTACGCGCCGCATGGTCCGGCGTTGCCTGCAGCAGCACATAGGTCGCGCCCATTACGGGCCATGCGTCTTTACCCGGCTGGTTGGTCAGCACCTGAAAGAGCGAGCTCGACCAGTCCGCATTCGCGGCAGCCGCGCTGAATGTCTGGACGCCCGGCTCCACGACCGTGCCCGCCGCGTTGGTCATGGCCGTGTAGGTCAGATGATTCTGCTTCGTAAAGTCCCAGGCGATATAACCTATCGCCCCGGGCAGATAGCCGACGAACGTGGCAACGCCCTCATTGCCCTTGCCGCCTATTCCCAGGGGCCAGTGAACGCTGGTGCCTTCGCCAACCTTGTGTTTCCATTCGGGGCTCACCTGCGAGAGATAGTGCGTCCAGATCAGGGTCGTGCCCGAACCATCCAGGCGCCGTACGACAGCGATTGGCGTGTCGGGCATCTTCAGATTCGGATTGAGCCGCGCAATCGCCGGGTCGTCCCAATACAGGATCTTGCCGAGAAAGATCTGGCCCAGCACCTCGCCGGTCAGCATCAACTGCCCGGCCTTGATGCCTGGAAGATTCACGACGGGAACCACGCCGCCGATCGCGGTGGGAAACTGCCGCAATCCTTCCTTGCTCAATTCCTCGCTCGTGAGCGGGGCGTCGGAACCGGCGAAGTCGACCGTGTGCGCGACGATCTGCTTGAGGCCGTCTGTCGAGCCAGTGCTGTGATAGACCACCTTGCCGCCACCGGACTTCTGGTAGTCGGTAGCCCAGTGGGTGTAGAGGGGGGCGGCGAGCGTGCTGCCGCAGCCAGTCACATCTTGCGCGCGGCACGTCAGCGCACAAACACCGCAAATGAGCGCGGCAATCAGGGGGCGCAATGGTCTCACGAGCCTCTCCCGTTATTCATGTTCTGCGGGGCTTCGCGGATGTCTGATCGCGTCCGCGTAGAGTCAATTACAGGATGATGACAGGCAGGATTCAAATTGAATCCTGCTATCGTGCTGCGTTTTTTGACGAAGCGTTGCACGCGCGATTCGATCGATGATGAGGATAACAAACTATGTGATCACGCCGAAGCCTGGCTGAAGAGACCGGTTTCCGCAGAGGAAATCGCGTGGGCGAAGCGGAAAAACTGCAACGAATCTTTCACAATATTTCGCTACGGTAAGCGGGATTGACCCCGAGTTCGTCTTGACAAAATGCTTGTAATTCCTTTCGGAGACGCTACAGATGGCCATCCATACCCTTCGCTCAGCATTGTGCGGTGCCTGCTTTGCCGCACGTCCTTCACGTCTTGCCATAGCCGCTGCCTTGGTCTGTGCCAGTGCGGGAGCCGCCGCAGCCACGCAAAATACGGACGCGTTATTCGGTGGTTCGGGCTTGCTCGTCGTGAGCCGCAGTGTGTACGACAACGTGTCGAGCAACGTCACCGCTGGTATGGCGCTGCCGCCCAGTTGCAATAGCGCGCAGGCGAGCTGCCCCACGGGCGGCGCGCCGAGTGACGGCACCTACCCGGCAGTCTGGAACAACGTGCTTTACGATCCGAGCTTTGGTATCACGTCGCGCATTTTCCTCGACACCATCACGCCGGGTGGCCAGGTCGTCCACACGCTGGAAGTGCCCAACAGCCTGCATCCGGGCCATGATCACGACCAGCTCGTGACGAGCTTCAGCTCCAAGTCCGAACTCGCGCTCAACCTCTCGAGCGACGGCCGTTACCTGACTTTCATGGGCTACGTTGCGCCGGTCAACGCGATCGACGTATCGAACTCGAATACGCCTGGCGCGATCGACCCGACGAATCCGGACGGTCAGGTGTTCTATCGCGCCGTGGCGCGGCTCGATGCGCAAGGGCACTTTTCCTTCACGGAGACCAATGCCTATAGCGGCAACAATGGCCGCAGCGCGCTGCTCAACAACGGCAACGACAATGGAGAGGGCAACGGCTTTTACTACACGGTGGGCAATGCAGGCAACGGCGCGAATCCGCAGCCGGCAGGCGTGATTCTTGGCGCGGGTTCGCAATTCATCGAAGCGACGCATCAGCACGAAGCGCAGCAAACGCCTGGCACGCCCACGCCGCTCGCGAGTTTTTCGGTCACGCAGCTCGGCGCGAAGGCCGACAAGGTCGGCAAGGACGACAACTACCGCGGCCTTACCGTCTTCAACAACGTGGTGTACTTCACGAAGGGCAGCGGCAGCAACGGCGTGAACACGGTGTACTTCGTCGACACCACGGGCAAGGCGTGTCCCACGAGCGGGGTAGGCGTGCCGGTGGCGGGCGCGAAACTGCCCACCAACCCGCTCGCGTACGACGCGTCCACGTTGACGACCAGCGGCTTGCCGAGCAATGTATGCGTGCTCGCGGGCTTCCCGGCCACGCCGAACAAGTCGGCAACGACGCTTTCGTATCCCTTCGGGCTGTGGTTCGCCGACGCGAATACGCTTTATGTCGCCGACGAGGGCGACGGCTATGCGGGTGGCACGGACCTGTACACGCACGCGGCGCAGCAGACCACTGCGGGCCTGCAAAAATGGGTGTACAACGCGGGCACGAAATCGTGGAAGCTCGCATACACGCTCCAGAACGGCCTGAACCTGGGTACGTCGTACACCGTGGCAGGCTATCCGGTCGGCACGAACAGCGCGACCAACCTGCCGTGGTCGCCCGCCACCGACGGCCTGCGTAACATCACGGGCCACGTCGAGCAGGACGGCACGGTCACGATTTGGGCCATCACCTCGACGGTGAGCGGCAACGGCGACCAGGGCGCGGACCCGAATCGCCTTGTCGCCGTGCGCGACGTGCTGCGCAACAGCACGGCGACAAGTGCTGCGAACGAGCGCTTCGTGACGCTGCGCAATGCGGGCTTCGGCGAAGTGCTGCGCGGCGTGTCGCTGGCGCCGGGCGGCCCGTTCGGCAAGTGGTTCTGATCGCCGCGTAGTCACGCGGGAACGGCCAGGCGTGTACGGCGCCTGGCCGTTTTTTCATCGCGGCGTGCGTATTATTGGCGGTTGAATTTCGCAACGAGCGGGCCGAACACGTCTGGTAATGCGGTCGTGCCGAAACGCCGCTCGCTGCGGCTCGCTTCCACATCGATGCGGCCGGTGTTGTAGACGTCGTAAAGGTCGGTGATGAGCCGCGCGTGATTCTCGCTGAGTCCGGCCTTGAGCAGCATAGGCGTCCACGATTCGCGCGGCAGCGCATGAGGCGTGATCGTGCGACCGCCCGCTTCGCTGAGTGCCGCCGCGATGTCGTTCACACTGACTCTCTGCGGTCCCTCGATGCTCACAATTCGCGCCGTGTCTGACTGCTGCGAATCGAGCAGCAACTCGGCGCTCGCTGCGCCGACGTCCTGTGCGGCCACCGAGGGAAAGCGGTGCTCCAAAGGCAGATGGAGGCTTGGCAGCGTACCGCTGGCAAGCGCGCCGGGAATGAACGCCGCCCAGTTCTGCATATGTTCCGCTGAGCGCAGCAGCGTGAGTTGCGTTGCAACGGGCTTCAGCCGCTTTTCCAGGTAGTGATACAGCCGCGTAATGCCCGTATTCAACGGCAGTTCCGCACCATAGTCGGAAATGGCGAGCAGCGCGGCGGGCGGATTTTCGCGCAAGGCGTCGGCGGCGACGTCGATCATCGCGCGCATCGTTGTTTCGGGATCCGTATCACCGGATGGAACGGGGCATAACAACTGAACGGCATGTGCGCCCTTGATCGCGGCCGCGACCGAGTGCGGGTCGGTGAGATCGGCGAGCGCGATTTCGCAGCCCAGCGCCGCGAGGCTCTCGCCCTGGCGTGCTTGACGCACCACGGCGCGTACCGGCTTGCCCGCACGGCGCAACGCGGCAGCGGTGACGCGCCCGGCCTTTCCCGATGCTCCAAAAATCACGAACATGATCGCTTTCTCCTGGTTTGCGAGGTCTGCGTCATCGTAGGAAAACGAACGCAGTGTGGCGCGCAGGAAAGGATGGCGTTGCGCAGAAACGGATGATTGAATACGTCCGCCATTGCACGCTGCGCGAGCGTTGCCGTAATCCAGTAAACTGGCCGCGAACATCGCACGATTTCCCGCACGGCTTGAGCGTCGAAGAGGAATGTCATGAGCGCAGTGACTGCAGATTCGAACCAGCACGCGGGAGCCAGCATCAGCCTGCGTTCGAGCGTTGGGTTGGGCTGGCATGGCGGCGGTGCCGAACTGCTGCGTGTGAGTGCGGGGCAGCATCGCCTTCCCGCGATGACGTATCACCGCGTCGGCATCCATATCGGCACGCCGGTGCGTGCGAGATGCGCGTGCGACGGCCGCCGGCAGTCGCGTCTCCAGGCGCACGGCGACGCCGATGTGGTCCCGGCCGGGGTTGAAGGCGAATGGACGGACGATGGCGATTGCACGATTCTGCGCGTATGGTTCGACGACCGTTTCGTGAGATCGATTGCGCAGCAGATGGAGAACCCGTGGGGTGAGCGCGGGATTCGCCCGCATCTCCAGTTGCGCGATCCACGTATCAATGCGCTGGCGGGAGCGCTGCTGGCCGAGATCGAAGCGGGCACCGCTTGCGACCCGCTGTTCGCCGAGAGCATTTCCACCGCAATGGTCGTACGGCTGCTCAGTGGCGCGGATGCACCTCAAGGCCGGGCCGCCGTGCTGGCGGCACATAAAGCGGCGCGCGTGACCGATTACATCGAGAGCCATCTCGATCAGCGCCTCACGCTCGGCGAACTTGCCGCGCTAGTCGACTTGAGCGTGCCGCATTTCAAGGCGCTGTTTCGCGAGACGCTGGGCATGCCGGTGCATCAATATGTCGTGCGGCGGCGCGTGGAGCGGGCGAGGGCGCTCCTTGTCGAAGGCAAACTCAGCCTGAGCCAGGTGGCGCTCGAAGCGGGGTTTGCGCATCAAAGTCATATGGCGCACTGGATGACGCGGCTACTCGGGGTCACGCCGCGCGCGTTCGCGAAAGGGGCGTGACTGGTTGGTTCGCAAAAGCGGCGCAATCATGAAGCGTTGAATCGCCGCTGCTGCGCCTGTTAGCGCTTGACGTCGACTACGAGCCGCCCGCGCACACGCCCGGCGAGCAGTTCGCTTGCGGCCGGAATGGCTTCGGCCAGGCCGATTTCATGAGTAATCGTATCGAGCTGTTTGAGGTCGAGCGTTTCTCCCAGCGCATGCCACGCTTGCTGCCGCTCCGCGAACGGACGCGTCACGCTATTGATGCCGAGCAGGCTCACGCCGCGCAGAATGAATGGCGCGACCGTGGCCGGAAAATCCATGCCTTGTGCAAGGCCGCAAGCGGCCACTGCGCCGTCTGCGCGCAAGCTCGCGCACACGTTCGCCAGCGTGTGGCCGCCCACCGAATCGATCGCGGCAGCCCAGCGTTCTTTTTGCAGCGGGCGGCCCGGCTCCGATAGCGAGGCACGGTCGATGATTTCGACGGCGCCAAGCTGTTTCAAATACTCCGCCTCTTGCGGCCTGCCGGTCGAGGCCGCCACGCGATAGCCTCGGCGCGTGAGCATCGCAATGGCAAAGCTGCCTACGCCGCCGCTCGCGCCGGTGACGAGCACCTCACCATGCGAGGGTGTGATGCCGTGCCGTTCGAGCGCGAGAATACACAGCATGGCCGTGTATCCGGCCGTGCCGACTGCCATCGTTTGGCGCGGCGTGAACCCCGGCGGAAGCGGAATGAGCCAATCGCCCTTAACGCGCGCCTTTTGCGCGAGCCCGCCCCAGTGCTGTTCGCCAACGCCCCAGCCGTTGAGCACGACCGCGTCGCCCACCGCATAGGCAGGGTTGGCGCTGTGCGCGACCGTGCCGGCGAAATCGATGCCCGGAACCATGGGAAAGCTGCGCACGACCGGGCCTTTGCCGGTGATCGCGAGGCCATCCTTGTAGTTCAGTGTGCTGTAGCCGACATCGACGAGCACGTCGCCTTCCGGCAAACGTGCGTCGTCTAGCTCGGCGATGCGTGCCTCATACGATCCGGATTCCTTATCAATGAGAATGGCCTTGAACATGATGCATCCTGCTCCTGAAACGGTGAATGGTTGGCGTTGTCTCGGCTCACGCGCGAGGCAAGCCGGCGATGAAGCCTTTGAAGAAGGTGTCGAGGGGAGCCGCGCTGCGCACGAGTCGCGCTCTCAGCACGGCGCCTTCCCAGCCAATCCAGAAGAAAGCGGCGAGGGAAGTCAGGTCGATTCGCTTCGCGAGCACCCCTTCGCGCTGGGCCTCGCGCAGGCACGCCACGATACGCGCCTGCCAGCCCTGCAGAATGCGTTCGAGCGTTTCGCGAAAGTCGTCGGGCAGGATGTCCACCTCCACGCCGAGATTGCCGACGAGGCAGCCGCGCGTGTAGTGGTGGCGGGCCATGCCTTTGCTGGCGTCTTCGACAAAGGCGCCAAGGCGCTCCAAAGCGGGGCGCGTGTCGTCCTGCAGCCAGCGGTCGAGCTTCGCGCAGAAGTACGTATCGTACGCGCTCATCAACTCGCGCCCGAACGCTTCCTTGCTCTCGAAGTAATGGTAGAACGAGCCCTTGGGAATGTTCACGCGCTTGAGTACGGCGTCCAGCCCCGTGGCCGCGAAGCTCTGTTCGGTCAGCATTTCCATGCCCGCGCGAATGAGCGTTGCGCGTGTGTCGGCATGCGCGCGCGGGTCTTTCGGCGGCCTGCCGCGGCGCGGTTTGTCGATGGTCGGTTCCATGCCGACGATATTAGACCGATCGTCTATAAAATTCAAGCGCGGTCGTGCTGGCTCGCTAGTGGGCCAGTGCTTCGAGTTCTCCGCGCAGCACGCCCCACAACGTGCGGACGGCCAACAGGAGCAGCAGCGGCGTGACCGTTGCGAGCAAGAAGATCGCGATGCCATGCGTGACGGGACCCGGCGCATGGTCGGCGTAGCGTTCGGCGCAACTCACCGAGCCCGCAAGCGGAAAACTCACGGCCCACCACGAGAGCCGGAAAGGGCAGGTTATCGCGATGTAACGCAAGCGGCCCACGAGCACGGTGAGCAGGAACAGCGTGAGCATGTAGAGCGCGTCGGCAAAGCGATCGACTTCGCCCGTCACGGTGACATAGGCCGAGAAGCCCACGGCGAACGGCGCGAGCAGAATGAGGAGCGTCGGCTGCAGATTGTGGGGCATCGGCTCTTCGAACATCAGGCGCGAAAAGATGAGCGTGAAGAGCGGCACAGCGAAAAAGAGGCCTACCGCGAGCGCGAGCAGCAGGACGCCATTCACCCCCGTGATCTGAATGGCCGGCGTGGCGAGTGGAATGTCGATGAGCCCGACGACCGGCACGATCCACGCGGGCGTGGCGTGCGACGGCTGCTGACGCTGACTGAGCCAGCGCGTGATGACGAACCACGCAAATACGATCATGCCGATTGTGCCGGCGATCCACACCGCGCGCGCGAACGGCACGCTCAAGTCGGCAAGCGGGATGGGTAGCAGAAGCAGGCTGATGAACACGGTCCCAAAGAGATTGCCGGCAATGGGGTGGTTGAATTCGGCTTTTACGGCATGGGGGCCGGTGAGCCATTTGACGGCGTAGCCAAAGCCGATCAACAAGAACGCCAGCATCGCAAGCACGCCGAAGGCTTGGGCGACCCACAGCGGCATGCCATACACGCGGTGCGCGAGCCGCCATGCGGAAGAGAGCCCGGCGAGCCCCATGACCGAACCGAACAGCGCAACGGGCAGGTAGCCGAGTCGTCCGGTTTGCGTGCTTGCCTGCGGACTGCCAAACGAGGTCTGCGTTTCGATGCTATCGCTCATGCGTGGCTCCTGGCCGTTCCAAAAACGCACCGCGGGATGTTTCTAAATGTTTGGCATGCGAAGTATTTGTGGCTATTCCACGCCACACGCGATCATAGCGGCCTGATGTAAATGCAAGCGCCAACTGGGCGCCACTCAAAGCCGCTCGATCAGCCGCTTTTCGCTGTGCGCGCAATAGTCGTGACACGCCGCACGCGCGGCGTTCGCCGCGCCGTGCACGAATAGCGGCGCGTCGGTGCGCCGCGACATCGAGACGACGATCGAAGGCGGCGATGGCTGCAGCGGGAGTTCGACCACCTCTCCGCGCGCGATGAGATCGTCGACGAAGAGGCGCGGAATGGCGGCCACGCCGAAGCCGTCGCGCACGAGCTGCACGATCACGGAGATCGAGGGCGACCCGGTAATGCGCGTGTCGGAGATGTTCACCCCGTTCGCAAGCGCGAGCTTGCTCACGATGTCTTCGAGTGCGCGATGCGGCGCCGTTCCGCGGCCGAAGGTCAGGATTGGATGCTGCAGCACGCGCCGCGCGAGCGAGCTGCGCGAGGGAGGAAAGAGGCCCGCGCGTGCGATCCAGTGCACCGGGTAGTTGGCGAGCGCGTCGCACACCACCGAGGCCTCGTCGCTGCCTTCCACGCGAATGATGAGGTCGAGCTCGCCCGCCATGAGACGCCGCTGCAACACGACGCTCACATCCACAGCAAGCTCCACTTCGAGTTGCGGATAGTCCTGGCTAAGCCGGCGCATGTAATCGGCGAGCCAGCTATGCACCACCGTTTCGATCACGCCGAGGCGCAGCTTGCCGCGCATGGTGCCTTCGGTGGACGCTGCGGCCTGCAACTGGCGCGTCGCCTCCACCACGGCCTTCGCGTAGCCGAGCAGATGTTCGCCATTAGGCGTGAGGCGGAATTCGCGGCTCTCGCGATCGACGAGCACGGTGTGCAGTTCGTCTTCGAGCGCCTTGAGACGCTGCGAAATGGCGGCGGGCGTGGCGTGCAGCGCCGTGGCCGTGGTGCGAAAGCTGCGCAGCTTCGCGAGCGTGACGAAGGTTTCGAGGAATCGCGTATTCATGGCGCGCGTGGGCGAGAGTAACGATGAAACCTCGGGAAAACCCGCGATTCCGTTAAGAAATTCTATTCGTCCGACTGAAGAAAAACTAGTTGGCGTCAATATTTTGTCTTTTCTATGCTTCGGCCTAATCCAGTCACGCCAGTCACGCCCCGAAGCCATGACCCCCTACGAATTCCGGCTTGCTGTACGCACACGCGACTTTCGCGGCCCCACGGCCGGACATTGCGGCGAGTACGCGCAGGCCAATCTTGCGATCCTGCCCGAGCCCTACGCGCACGACTTTCTGCGCTTTTGTCATGCGAATCCGAAGGCGTGCCCGTTGCTTGGCGTGGGCGCGCCCGGCGATTTCCGTGTGCCGGTGCTCGGCCGCGATATCGATATCCGCACCGACGTGCCGGCGTACAACGTGTATCGCCATGGCGAACTGAGCGAACGCGTGGATTCGCTCGAAGCGCTCTGGCAGGACGATTTCGTCGTGTTCGCCATTGGCTGCTCGTTCTCGTTCGAGCACATGCTCGCGCTCGAAGGCATTCCTTTGCGTCACGTGGAAGAGGGCTGCAATGTGCCGATGTACCGCACGCGCCGCGCAAACCAGCGCGCGGGCGTGTTCGGCGGCGATCTCGTCGTCTCGATGCGTCCCATGCGTGGCGCCGACGCCATACGCGCGGTGCAGATCACGAGCCGCTTTCCCGGCGTGCATGGCGCGCCGGTGCATATCGGCGATGCGGCGGAGCTGGGCATTGCGGACCTCGCGCGGCCCGAGTTCGGCGACGCGGTCACGATCCGCGCGGGCGAACTGCCGGTGTACTGGGCCTGCGGCGTGACGCCGCAAACGGCGTTGATGGACGCGAAGCTGCCGCTCGCGATTGCGCACGCGCCGGGCCACATGCTCATGACCGACATCACCAACGCATCGCTAGCGGTGTTCTGAGCGAGCCGCGCCCGGAATTCATCAGCACGTCTATCAAAAGGAGCAACAGATGGACAGCAAGACACTCGCGTCGCCTGCCGCTGACTCGGCGCTATCTTCGGCGCAGGAGCGTTCCTGGTACGCGCACGCTTCGCCGCAGGCGCGTCAGGCGTTCTGGAGCTGCAAGGTCGGCTACATGCTCGACGGCATGGATACGCAAATGCTCTCGTTCGTGATTCCCACGCTGGTCGCGAGTTGGGGCATCAGCCTTGGCAATGCGGGCTTCATCGGCACGCTCACGCTGCTTTCGTCGGCGCTTGGCGGCTGGCTCGCGGGCATCCTCTCCGACCGCATTGGCCGCGTGCGCACGCTGCAACTCACGGTGCTATGGTTCGCGGTCTTCACGGGCCTGTGCGGGCTTGCGCAGAACTACGGGCAGTTGCTGGCCGCGCGTGCGTTGATGGGCTTCGGTTTTGGCGGCGAATGGACCGCGGGCGCCGTGCTGATCGGCGAGGTGATCCGCGCGAAGGATCGCGGCAAGGCCGTGGGCCTCGTGCAAGCGGGCTGGGCGCTCGGCTGGGGGCTCGCCGCGCTGCTCTACGCGGTCCTGTTCTCGGTTTTGCCGGCCGAACTGGCGTGGCGCTCGCTGTTCCTCGTGGGTCTCGTTCCGGCGCTGCTCGTGCTTGTGATTCGCCGGTATGTGAAGGAACCCGAAGTATTCCGGAGCGCCAAGGCGGCACAGGCCGAAGCGGGCGACGCGCCGCGCTTCACGGAAATCTTCGCACCGAAGCTGCGCTGGACCACCTTGCGCGCGGCACTGCTCGCAACGGGGGCGCAAGGCGGCTATTACGCCATCACCACCTGGCTGCCCACGTTTCTCAAGACCGAGCGCCATCTCACGGTGATGGGCACGGGCGGCTATCTCGCGATGATCATCGCAGGGTCATACGTGGGGTATCTTTCGAGCGCGTGGCTCACCGACCGGATCGGCCGCAAGCCGAACTTCATCCTCTTTGCGGCGGGTTCGATGGTCATTGCGTTCGCCTACACCTCGCTGCCGCTCACGAATGCCTCGATGCTCTGGCTCGGCTTTCCGCTCGGCTTCTTCGCGTCGGGCATTTTCTCGGGCATGGGCGCGTTTCTCACCGAACTCTTTCCCACGCGCGTGCGGGGCTCGGGGCAGGGCTTCTGTTACAACGTGGGCCGTGCAATCGGCGCGCTGTTTCCGTTTCTGATCGGCGCCCTTGCCAAGCAGTTCGGTCTTGGGCCGAGCATCGGCATCTTCGCGATCGCGGCCTATGGCGTGCTGATCGTGGCCGCGCTCACGCTGCCTGAAACGCGTGGGCGCGAGCTCGAATCGGCTTGACGACGCTTGCGCGCTTACGCGAGTTCGCGCGCCTTGATCGTGTCGCTCGCGCGCACGAAATTGCCGGCGCCCAGATGGTGGATCGTGTGCAGGTCCGCGTTGCTGCTGTCGAGTTCCCAGTGGCCATTGCGGAAGGCGCGCGGATCGGCTGCGGCTGAAACCACTTCGGCGAAGCACGTGTCGTAGGCGTCTTCCGTGTGCCGCTCGGGAATCAGGCGGCATTCCATCCACGCGGAGCAGCCCGTTTCGAGCAAAGGCAAGCCGAGCTTCGGGCCGGTAATGGCGGCGATCTTGAAGCGCTCGAACTTGTCGGTCTCGCGGCCGCTCACACTGCCCACGGCATAGGTCAGGTCGATGGCGGCGGCGCCCGGAATGATCACGCCGAACGTGCCGCTCGCATGGATCAGTTCGCGAGTGAACGTGCGCTTGTCGATCACGATGGCAATACGCGGCGGCGTGAATTCCACGGGCATCGACCACGCGGCGGCCATGACGTTGTGGCGCTTGCCGTCGCTGCTGGTGACGAGCACCGTGGGGCCGTGGTTGATGAGGCGGCTCGCGTGTTCGAGCGCTACCGGCGTGAAAGTGGAGTGGTTTTCCATCGTCGTTGGATTCGCTGTAAGTCGGAACCCGAGCGACTTTACCTCAGAAAGCCGAAGCTTGCGGCGCGAGGCCGTCACCGCTTTGCGCTTGAATCGCGTATTACGCCGTTGCTGGCGGTAAATTCGCCTGCAGATAAATCGACATCGGCGTTTGCAGCGGCAAGCTCGCGGCGGCGCCGCGGTTGTAGTGGGCGAGAATCACCTCGACGGCGCGTACGGCCTCGACGAACGGGCTTTGATCGAGCACGGCGTCCATCACGCCTTCGGCGAGCAGCGCACGGCTGATAGTCGTGAGTTCGTGGCCGATCAGGGTCGTTGCGTGCTCGCGCTTGAGCGCCTTGAGCGCACGCGCAATCCCTTCGTCGCCAACCGAAAGATTGTAGATGCCGCGTAATGCCGGATATTTCTTGAAGGCGTCGCGTGTGAGGCGTTCGGTCGAGGCGGCGTCTTCACGGCTTTCTACTGTGGCGACGACTTCGCAGGCCGGAAAGCGGCTGCGCAGCACCGAGCGGAAGGCGCCGTCGCGCTCCTCGTGGCCTAGATACGTGCGCAGGCCCGCGATCACCAGGACCTGGCCGCCCGTCTCGCCGAGAAAGCGGCCCATCAATTCGCCCGCCGTGCGCCCCGCGCAGCGGTTGTCGATGCCCACGTAAGCAAGGCGCCCCGTGTCGGGCAGATCGCTCGCAATGGTGACGAGCGGCATCTTGTGCGCCACACGCGAGAGCGCATCCACCACTACCGGATGCTCATAAGCCACGACGATCATCGCGTCGGCCTTCTGCGCGGCGCGCTCGATCACGCGCGCGAGCGACTTCGGTTCGAGGTCGTCGAAGAACGTGAGCTGACACATCACGCGGTAGGTTTCGAACGACTTCTGCGCAAGCTCGAAGCCGTGCCGCAAGGCGACGTAGTAGGGCGAATCGGGTTTCTGCGTGACGATGGCAACGCGCAGCCAGCGCACGGACACTTCGTCCAGCGCGCGATCCATCTTGAGCTTGCGCGCCCATTCGAGCACGCGCGCTTCCTTGTCGCGCGCCACGCCGCCGCGCCCGTTCAACACGCGCTCGACCGTGGAATAGCTCACGCCCGAGGCCGTCGCGACGTCTTCCATCGTGGGTTTGCGTCTCGTGTTCATGCGCGCTTTCCGTGCTTTCCAGTAGACGAGTGATTCTGAGGAATTATCCTCAAGAATCCGTTTGAGAGCGGAAATTCATTCAACTACATTTTAACCATCCAAACGGGCCGTCCGCGCGGACATCGACACGACACAAACTGGAGACACCCCATGAACATGACGAGATTTCGCGTGGGCCGCATGTGCGCGGCCGCGCTCGCGGCAATGGCGCTCTGTAGCGGATTCGCGGCGAATGCGGCGCATGCCGACGAGCGCTTCGTGATGGTGAGTCACGGCTCGGATTCGAATGTGTGGTGGAACACCGTGAAAAACGGCATGCGCGACGCGAGTGAAGACTTCGGCGTGCCGGTCGATTACCGCAATCCGCCCACGGGCGACACCGGCGACATGGTCCGCATTCTCGAACAGGCCTCGGCGCGCAACTACGCGGGCGTCATCACCACGGTGCCGAATCAGGAGATGATCCAGAAAGGCCTCGCGGGTGTGAAGGCGAAGCATATTCCGGTCATCACGATCAACGGCGGCCCGGAAGCGGGCATGAAGCTCGGTGCGATCCTGCACATCGGCCAGCCCGAATACGAAGCGGGCAAAGCCGCGGGCGAGCGCGCGAAAGCTGCCGGCATTCACGACTTTCTCTGTGTGAATCACGGTGCGGACATCCAGGCGCTGTGGGACCGCTGCAAGGGTTTTGCCGACGCCATCGGTGCCGACTACAAGAAGTCCACGATGGATAGCGGCGAAGACCCGACCGTCATCGAAAGCAAGGTGGCCGCGTATCTGCGCTCGCATCCGAACACTCAGGCGATTCTCGCGCTCGGTCCCGATCAGGCAATGGGCGTGCTGCGCGGCGTGACCGACGCGGGCAAGGCCGGCAAGCTCTATGTCGCAACGTTCGATCTTTCGCCGGATATCCTCAAGGCCGTTCAGGCAGGGCAGATCCAGTTCGCAATCGATCAGCAGCCCTATCTTCAGGGTTATCTCTCGGTGGCGGCGATGGCGATCGCGGTGCGCGACAAGACCACTGACCCGGCCCATATCGTCGCCGCGCTCAAGGACGACAAGAAGGTGGCGGCGCGTCTCGCGAAGTACGACCTCAAGCCGGTTTATACCGGTTCGACGGTGAGTTCCGGTCCGAGCTTCGTCACGCGCGACAACCTTGCGCCCGTGCAGAAGTACGCGGGTTCGTACCGGTGAAGGCAGGCATGAAAGAGACAACCTCTCGCGCGGAGCACGGCAAATGAACATCGACATGAATGCGTGGTACCGGGTGGAAATCGACCGCAAGCGCCTCAAGGCATTTTCCACGCGCACTGACGCGCGGGGGCTGATGCAGGTGGGCGGCTTCCTCGCGCTCGTCGTGGCGACTGGCGTGCTCGCGTGGTATTCGCTTGGCACGGCCTGGGCAATTCCCGCTTTCTTCCTGTACGGCACGGTGTTCGCGTTCAGCGAGGCCGCCGCGCACGAGCTGGGGCACGGGACCGCGTTCAAGACGCGCTGGATGAACGAGACCGCCTACTGGATCATCTGCTTCATGTCGTGGCGCGAACAGGTGTACAGCCGCTGGCTGCATGCGCGGCACCACACCTTCACGCATCTGACTGCCGAACCTTATCAGGACCCCGAACTGGCGTTCAAGCGGCCGCTCAGCTACGTGAAGCTCGTGACGGATTTCTTGCGCATTTCGCATGGCATCCAGTTTCTCGGCGCGATCGTGCTGCACAGCTTCGGCATCGTGACGAAGGGCGCGAAGGACGTTGTGCCGCCAACCGAGTACCGCAAGATGTGCGCGAATTCACGCGTGCTGCTCGCGTGCTACGTGGCCGTGTTCGCCTGGGCGCTGCTCGCGCACAGCTGGCTGCCGATCCTGTTCCTGTTCGTTTCGCGTGCCTATGGCACCTGGCTGCACGAACTGTGCGCGCTCACGCAGCACACGGGGCTCAAGGAGAATGTGCTCGATCACCGCGTGTCGAGCCGCACGGTGATGCTCAATCCCGCGGTGCGTTTTCTCTACTGGAACATGAACTATCACATCGAGCATCACATGTTTCCGAGCGTGCCGTTTCATGCGCTGCCCGGTTTTTATGCTGCGGTGGCTTCGCAAATGCCGAAGCCCTATGCGGGGCTGTGGCCCGCGTGGCGCGAGATTCTTGGGATCTTTGCGCGCCAGCAGCGCGATCCCGAGTACGTGGTCGTGCGCGAACTGCCGATGGGCAAGCGCGGCGACGCGGTGGCGTAGCGAACGACTTCCGCTCAGGAAGCCTGCGCGCCGCGCGCGTTGGCGGCACGGCGGCCGAACGCCTGGCGGACCCAGCTTTGCGCGTTCACCACCAGCAGACCCACCAGCACGAGCGCCGAGCCAAAGAGGAACGCGGGTTCCACGCGCTCGTGCAGCAGCACGACGCCGAACGCCACGCCGAACAGCGGCGTCATGAACGAGAGAATGCCGAGGCGAGCCGCCAGATAACGGCGCAGCAGCCAGAACCACACGAGATAGCTCACGAACGAGACGAGCAGCGTCTGGAAGGCGAGGGAGGCCAGGGCGAGCGGCGTGCCCCGAAAATGCGCCTGGCCGGTCAGAAACGCGAACGGCATCAGCACGACGAAAGCGCCCGCCAGTTGATAGAAGAGCGTTTGCGTGGCGGGGGCCTCGCTCAGGCGGCTCGTGCGCACGACAACGGTGGTGAGCCCCCACGCCGCACCCGCGCACAGGCCCATGAAGTCGCCGAGCAGCCACAACGGCGAGCCCGGTGTGCCGTCGCCCAGCAGCGCGGGCCCGAGGAACGTGATGGCGATGCCCGCGAAGGCGATCGCAATGCCGACCCATTGCAGCCGCGCGAGGCGTTCGTCGGGCAGGCGCAGATGCAGGCCGATGGCCGCGAACATCGGCGCGGTATAGAGAAACACGGCCATGTGCGAGGCATTGGTCCAGCGCAGGCCCATGGCCACGAACACGAATTCGATCGCGAACAGGCCACCCGTGACGAGCCCGGCGCCGCGCGCCACGCCCGGCAGCCAGCGCTCGCGCGAAACGAGCCGGTTGAAGAGCCAGACGAGCGCCGCCGCCACGCCCGAGCGCAGCCCGATCTGCAGCATGGGCGGGATGTCCCCGGCCACCGCCTTGATCGCGGCCTGTTGCAGACCCCATGCGAGGCATAGCGCCACCATGATGGCCACGGCCGTTGCGTCGACTTGCTTTCTCATTGCGGACTCGCTGACTTGAAGGATTCGGCTGAAGTTTGTTGGCAGTGGGCGTAGTATTGATGCGTCGGGATGCGCGCATATAGCGCAAAACTGACAATCGATAGCCTCAGACCGCCATGCCCAACCTGCCTAAAGCGCCTGACCGTGCGCGCCCGGCGCGCCATCTGCGCCTGCCGCCCTTCACCGACGTGCTGCCCACGCCCGTGTTCTTCCGCATGGAGCACATGCCTTCGCACGCCACTTATCCGCAGATGTGCCACCCGTGGGGCGAGTTCGTCTACGCGTTCAGCGGCACGACCGAGGTGAAGGCGGGCGACGAGCACTACATCACGCCGCCGCATCTCGGGCTCTGGATCGCGCCGGGCACGGAACACGTGGGCTTCAACGAGCAGGAGACGGTGCATTGCTCGGTGTACATCAGCCGCGACCTGTGTACGCGCATGCCGGCAACGAGTTGCGCGGTGATGGTGTCGCCGCTCGTGCGCGCGATCCTCGAACATCTGCGCGTGACGCCGGTGGAAGAAGAGGGGGAAGCGCCGCGCGCGCGTCTGTTGCGCGTGCTCGTGGATCAGCTGTCGACCTGCGCGACCACGGGCAGCTTCGTGCCGCATACCGACGACGCCGATCTCAACGCGATCCTCCAGGTGCTGCGCCAGAATCCCGCCGACAACCGCTCGCTCGCCGAGCTGGCCGATGCGTTTCACATGAGCGAGCGCACGCTCATGCGCCGCGCGCAACACGAGCTGGGCATGTCGTTGACGGAGTGGCGCCAGCGCATCCGGCTCGTGAACGCGCTGCCCATGTTGCACGCGGGGCGCAGCGTCGAGGCCGTGGCGCTGGATTTGGGGTACGCCACGTCGTCGGCTTTCATTGCAATGTTCCGACGATTGACGGGCACGAGTCCCGGGCAGTTCGTGGCGCGTACGCGTTAAGCATAGGAGCGCGCGCAACCATTACCAGACCTCACGAAACCCCACAAAACCCTAAAGATTCCCCGCGCGTGCGCCGTTAGAGCATGCATGAAAACCCTACTCACCCAGACCGACGCACGCTTCATCCTGTCGATCGCCCTCGAACTGGCCGAAAGCCAGGCCGCCGCGGCCGGGGTTCAGTTCGAATCGGCGGCGGGATCGGCAATTTGCGACGATGTGATCGCCGCCACGCTTTCGCAGTTCGCGCCTACCGTGACGATCGACGAGTTCTACGGCCTGCTGGACCGGCCCGAGGTGCTGCACTGAACGGCAGCGCAGCTGAAAAAAGCGGGCGCTCACGCCATGAGCGCCCGCAGTTTCGTTGCATCGGCAACGAAGTCGAAGTTTGCTTAGAACTTCTGACGCAAGCCCACGCTCACGATGGCTTGCGACTGCGTGGCCGACGAGTGACCGTTGCCCTTGTCGGACACTGAAGCCGTCGCCGCGACCGGATTGCCGGCGGCGTCGAGCGTCATGCCCGATGCATGCTGGTAGCCCGCGAGCAGATACACCGTCGAGCGCGTCGAGAGATCGTAAGTCGCGCCAACCGAAACGTTGTGATACTGCGCGTCCTCGTCCACGCCTTCCACGGCGCTGCCACGCGTATAGCTGTAGCCCACGAATAAATGGGTGCGCGGCTGCACGTTCCACTGCGTGAAAATACCCGCGATATTGAAGATCGCGTTGCCCGAGAACAGCGAATTCGCGCCTGAGCGGTACTGCACGTTGCTGTAGTTCACGCCGACCACGGCCGGGCCGAAGTCCCACGTCGCGCCTGCCGCCACGACCTGCTGCGATTGCGCGCTCGCATAGCCTTCGTTGATCGACGAGTTGAAGGTGCCGTCGTACGTGCCCTGCCACTTGCCGTAGGTGGGGTCGTCGAGGCCGGTCTTGCTGTTGTCCGAGCGCTCATAGCCCACGCCCATGCGCAGCGGTCCGTTCGCATAGCCCGCGCCCACGCTCCACGTGTTCTTGCGCTTCATGCTGCCAGGCTGGCCGCCAAATCCGTACAGCGCGCCGAACGTGAAGCCCGCATAATTTGCGCTCGTGTACTTGATCGAGTTGTCCACGCGCGTGGTCTGGTCGAGGTCGTCGATGTCGCCCGGATGCGCGCCGAATCCGCCGATGAAGTTCACGGGCGCGACCGGCCCGACGAAGTCGTCGAGCGAGGTGTACTGGCGGCCCATGGTGAGCGAGCCGTAACGCTGGTCCGCGAGCCCCACGAAGGCCTGGCGGCCGAACAGGCGCCCGCTCTGGCCCGAGGTGCCGTTCGTGATGTCGAAGCCGTCTTCGAGCAGGAAGATGGCCGCGAGCCCGTTGCCCAGATCCTCCTTGCCCTTGATGCCCCAGCGGCTGCCCGAGAGATTGCCGGTGGAGAGCGCCACGTTCGAATGGCCCGTGTACGCGCCCGTGGTGCCCGTACGCTCGTTGCTGCGATACGTGATGCCGGCGTCGGCAATGCCATAGAGCGTGACCGAACCTTGCGCCAGCGCGACGCCGGCCAGCGAGAACAAGACTGGTGCGGCGAGCAGGTGTTTTCTCATCATTTGTTGTTTCAACGTCTATAGATCGCCTCGTGAGCGATTTTCTGGTTTTGCGCGCACGCGCTCGCGGCCTCGTAGACGAGACCGCAAGCGCGAAACGCGGGGGAGGAAAAGGGGCGGCGCTAAGTGCGTTAGCGCTTGAGCGTTGCGCCGGGCGGTGATTCCGGCGTGCTCACGGTGACGGTCTTGCGGACCTTCGCGACGTCTTCGGCGCTCACTGGCGCGCCGGCGTTGCCCCAGCTCGTGCGCACGAAGGTGGACACGTCGGCCACTTCCTGGTCGGACAGACGCCAGCCGAACGGCGGCATCGTGAACGACGAGGGCGCGGATTTCGTGCCTTCGAGCGCGCTGCCTGCGAGCAGCACGTGAATCAGCGAAGTGGGGTCCTTACCCTGCACGACCGGGTTGCCGCCGAGTGCCGGGAACACGCGCGTGTAGCCGCGTCCGTCGCTGCGGTGGCAGGCCATGCAGTTGTCGCGATAGACCGCCGCGCCGCGTGCGCTCGCATCGCCGTTTTGCAGCTTGTTCGCGGCGGCGGGATCGTAGGCGTACGACGTCTCCTTCGGGTCGCTCGGGGGCAGCGTCTTCAGGTAGCGCGCGATGGCGAGCAGGTCCGCGTCGTTCATGTGCTGCATGCTGTGCTGAACCACGTCGGTCATGCCGCCGAACGCGGCCGTATGCAGATTGCGCCCGGACTTGAGGAACTGCACGATGTCGTCCTCGCTCCAGCTGCCTAAGCCCGTGCGCGGGTTGCCGCGCAGGCTCGAAGGCACCCAGCCGTCGATCGGGCCGCCGCCGGCGAGGAAGTCTTCGCCTTCGAGGTCGGTGAGCGCGAGTTCCTGCATCGTGCTTGCGCGCGGCGTATGGCACGCGCCGCAGTGGCCGAGGCCCTGCACGAGATACGCGCCGCGCGCGACGATCGCATCGTTATAGTGCGCGCCGTCGAACGCCTGCACCTTCGGCGCGAACAGCATGCGCCAGGCGCCGAGCGGCCAGCGCATCGAGAGCGGCCAGGGAATGTCCACGGCTCGGTTCTGCGCCTGCACGGGCCCGACGCCATACATGAAGTACGCGTAAAGCGCCTTCATGTCGTCATCGCTCAGGCGTGCGTACGAGGGGTAGGGCATCGCGGGGTAAAGCGTCTCGCCGTTCGGCCGCACGCCTTCGCGCACGGCTTTGGCGAAGTCGTCGTAGCGCCACTTGCCGATGCCGGTGTTCGCGTCGGGCGTGATGTTGGTCGAGTAGATCGCCCCGATGGGCGTGTCGAACTTCAGGCCGCCCGCGAACGGCTTGCCGCCCTGTGCGGTGTGGCAGGCAATGCAGTCGCCAGCGCGCGCAAGGTATTCGCCATGCGCGACGAGCGCAGCGTTCGGCAGTTCGGCCGCGTGCGCTGCGAATGATGTGAACGCCGCGACAGCCGCACCCGATACCGTTGCGCGTGCAACGTTCGCGCACGCGGAGAAAAGGTTCTTCTTCATGCGGCTCTTCACACGCTCACCAGCGGACCGGGGTTCTTCAGATACTGGTTGCGAATGGCTTTCGCGCTCCAGTAGGCGAGGGCGGCGACGAGGCCGGTCGGGTTGTAGCCGATCCCCTGCGGGAACGCGGAGGCGCCCATCACGAACACGTTGTGCACGTCCCAGCTCTGCAGATAGCGGTTGATGACGCTGGTGTTCGGGTCGTTGCCCATCACGGCCCCGCCCACGAGGTGGGTGGTCTGGTAGCGGCGCGAGTCGAAGTGCGCGCCGAATTCGCGCGTGTACACGTTGATGGCCTTCGGGCCCATCGCCTCGGCGATCTTTTGCATCTGGCCCGTCACGTACTGTGCCATCTTGATGTCGTTGTCCTTCCAGTCGAAGGTCATGCGCAACAGCGGCTGGCCGTACGCGTCGCGGTAGGTCGGATCGAGGTCGAGGTACACGTCGCGATACGACATGTTGGAGCCGTGCGCGTCCATCGAAATGGTGTGCGCGTAGTGGTCCTTGACGGCCTTCTTCCACCCGGCGCCCCAGTTCGGCGTGCCCGCGGGCGTGGCGATACCGCTGATCGGCTTCACGCCCGCCTGGTTCACCCACAGCGGCGAGCCGCCCACGAAACCGAGCGGCCCGTGGTCGAAGTTGTCGGCGTTGAAGTCGTCCACGGCCACGCCGTTGCCGCCCGCGCCGATGAACGGATTTGTCCACGTGTCCTTGTCGAAGAACGCCGTGATGGTCGAGAGGTTCTGGTACGCGAAGTTGCGGCCCACCACCCCCTCGCCCGTGACCGGGTCATAGGGCTTGCCGATGCCGGAGAGCAGCAGCAGGTGCACGTTGTGATACTGGAACGCCGAGACGATCACGAGGTCGGCTGGCTGGAACACTTCCTGGCCCGCTGGATCGATATAGGTCACGCCCGTGGCGCGCTTTTTCGTGTCGTCGAGTTCGACGCGCAGCACGTGACACTTCGAGCGCAACTCGAAGTGTTTTTCCTGCTTGAGCGCGGGCAGGATGTTGAGGTTCGGCGAAGCCTTCGAGTACATGTAGCACGCGTAACCGCTGCAATAGCCGCAGAAGTTGCACGGGCCCATCTGCACGCCGTACGGGTTCGTGTACGGCCCCGACGTGTTGGCCGAAGGCAGCCGGTACGGATGCAGACCGAGTGACTTCGACGCATCGAAGAAGCGCTGCGCCGAATAGGTATTCAGTTGCGCGGGCAACGGAAAGTTGTCGCTGCGCGCGGCTTCGAACACGTTGCCGTCGCCGACCACATTGCCTTTGACCTTGTACGCCTGGCCCGAGGTGCCGAACACCTTCTCAGCGAAGTCGAAGTGCGGCTCCAGTTCGTCGTAGCTCACGCCGTAGTCCTGGATCGTCATGCCTTCGGGGATGAACTTCTTCCCGTAGCGCTCCTCGTAGTGGCTCTTCAGGCGCAGCTCTTCGGGCGTGATACGGAAATGCACGCCGGACCAGTGCAGGCCCGCGCCACCCACGCCTTCGCCAGGCAGGAACGCGGCGAGCTGGCGGTAGGGCAGCGCCGTGTCGTTCACACCGTGGCGGATCGAGACGGTGGTCTTCGAAAGGTCGAGGAACAGCTTCTTGCGGATGTTGTACGTGAGCTCGTCGATGGTGTTGGGGTACGCGCCGTCGGGGTAGGTGTCGCGATACTCGCCGCGTTCGAGCGCAACCACGGTGAGGCCCGCTTCGGTCAGTTCCTTCGAGAGGATCGCGCCGGTCCAGCCGAAGCCGACAACCACGGCATCGACGTGAGGTTTCTTGATCGCCATTTACGTACGCTCTCCGTTGATCGAGACCGGGCCGTACGGGTAAGGCTTGCCGTTCTGGTTGACGAAATCCATGAAATCGGCGCGCGCGCCGGGGAAGCCGATCATCTTCCACGCGGCCATGTCGCGGTTGCCGCCGTGGATCGGGTCGCAGAAGTAGCCTTCGCGCGTGTTCTGCAGCAACTGGCCGAAGAACACGGAAGCCGGCACGCCGTCCAGTTCGACCTTGCCCGCTTCGAGCGCGCTGAGCACGCTGTCGCGCGTGCTGGCGTCGAGCGCGTCGAAGTCCTTGCCGTACGCCTTCGTGCAGTAAGCGTTCACGGCCTGGATGCCGAGCCGGTAGATGTCGCGCGGCACGAGCTTCAACTGGTAGCCGAGTTCGGGCACGCCTTGCTGGAACGGCCCCTGCATGTACCAGAGCGCGCCGTGCGCGTAGGGCGTCTCCATCTGCCGGTCGATGAATTCGGGCACGCCCGCCTCCAGCGCGCCGGGACCTTCGGAATCGGCGGGAATCAGGCGGTCGGCGGCGGCTTCGACGAAAGCCCACTCGCGCGCGTCGAAAAAGCGCGGCTTGTAAGCGGCGGCTTGCCCGGCTTGAGGCGTGGCGCTCGGCGCAGAGGCGGCGCTACCCGCCGTGGCGGTTTCGCTCGACGGCTGCTTGCCGCCCTCGCAGCCCGCCAGGGCGCTGGCCGGCACGAGCACCGCTGCCGTGCGTAGGAAGCCGCGGCGTGTCGTGAGAGGAGATTCAGACATTGTGGGATTCTGTATGAGTTCGGCGCGGCGTGATTCGATCGTGTCCGCGTAGCGATCTTGCCCGCTGCGCGTGACATGCCACCGCGACGGCCAAGGAACGCAGATGTTAAATGGAACCGGTTCCACGATTGGAGGGCGATTCTACAATATTCCTTTACGGGGCCTGTCCCCGCCGCGCAGGGGCGGGGCGGGCCCTGCAGCGGGGCCCTCCGAACAAACCCTAACAAATGCAACAAGTTGTTTGACAACTAAGGCGAGCCGATGCTACTGTGCACGGTATTGACAACCCTCCATCCCAGCACGAGGCCTCATGAACGTGTCCCCGATTGTCGAGAGCGAATTCGCCTCGACTGTGATGGCAGTGCCGCCGCTCGCACGCCGCCCCGACTTCTCCCTCGACGTTGAACAGAACGGCAAGCTGATCCGCCATATGGAAGCGGGCGGCATTCGCACGCTGCTGTACGGCGGCAATGCGAATCTGTACCACGTCGCCGTGAGCGAATTCCGTGAGTTGCTTGACATGCTCGCCGACCTCACCGCGCCCGAAACGCGCGTGATTCCGGCCATCGGTCCTGACTACGGCAAGATGCTCGACCAGGCGCGCATCCTCGCGCAAACGTCGTACAAGACGGGCATGGTGCTGCCGCTGTCCGGCTTCACCACGCCCGCAGGCGTGGAAGCGGGCCTCACGCGCATTGCCGACACCGCAGGCATTCCGCTCACGCTCTATATCAAGAGCGAAGACTATGTCGACGTGGACACGCTCGTGCGCCTGATCGACCGTGGCACCCTCATCGCCGTCAAGTACGCCATCGTGCGCAAGGACCCGGCGAACGACCCGTATCTGCGCCGCCTGCTGCAAAGCGTGCCGGCTTCGAAGGTCGTCTCGGGCATGGGCGAGCGCCCGGCGCTCGTTCACGTGCGCGACTTCGGTCTGGCCGCCTGGACCACGGGCTCGGGCTGTATCGCTTCGAACACCATCATGGCGCTCTTGAAGGCCGCTAAGGAAGGTCGTGCGGAAGAAGCGCAACGCCTCTACGATGCCTTCATGCCGCTCGAAACGCTGCGCGACGACATCTCGCTGATCCGCGTGCTGCACGACGCCGTGACGCTCTCGGGCATCGCCGACATGGGCCCGATCCTGCCGCTGCTCTCGCAGTCGCCCGCTGAGGCGCTGCCGGCGATCGGCGAGGCCGCCAAGGCGCTGCTCGCATTCGAGCAGAAGCTGGCCGCTTCGGCCCAGACGGCCAACGCGTAAGCGGCGGCGAAAAGCAATTGAACGGAGCGAACATGCAGATTACTGGAGCAATGCTGCTGGGCGCGCAAGCGGTGCGCGGCGAGGCGGGCGAGATGCGCGCCTTCGCGCCCGCGCTCGGTCAGGAGATCGAGCCGTCGTTCGGCCTCGGCGGCAAGACCGAAGTCGCGCGCGCTTGTGAACTCGCGGCGCAGGCGTTCGACGCCTTCCGCGCGGCCCCGCACGAAACGCGTGCGCGCCTGCTCGAAGCGATCGCCGAACGCATTCTCGGCATCGGCGACGCGCTGATCGAGCGCGCGCATCTCGAATCGGCGCTGCCCAAGGCGCGCCTGGAAGGCGAGCGTGGCCGCACGGTCGGCCAACTGCGTCTTTTCGCGTCGCTTGTGCGCGACGGCCGCTGGTGCGGCGCCGTGCTCGACTCGGCGCTGCCTGAGCGCAAGCCGCTGCCGCGCTCGGACCTGCGCGCGCATCGCATTCCGGTCGGCCCCGTGGCCGTGTTCGGTGCGAGCAACTTCCCGCTGGCGTTCTCGGTGGCGGGCGGCGATACGGCTTCGGCGCTGGCCGCCGGCTGCCCGGTCGTCGTGAAGGCGCATCTGGCGCACCCCGGCACCTCGGAACTCGTGGGCCGCGCGATCCAGCAGGCCGTGGCTGACGTCGGCCTGCCCGAAGGCGTGTTTTCGCTCGTCTTCGGCGGCGGCAATGAAGCGGGCGAAACGCTCGTGGCGCATCCGGCCATCAAGGCCGTGGGCTTCACGGGTTCGCGCCGCGGCGGTCTCGCGCTCTCGCACATCGCGGCCGCGCGTCCCGAGCCGATTCCGGTCTACGCCGAAATGAGCAGCATCAACCCGATGTTCGTGTTGCCCGCGGCGCTGGCCGCGCGCGGCGAAGCGCTCGCGCAAGGCTTCGTCGATTCGCTCACGATGGGCGTGGGCCAGTTCTGCACGAACCCGGGCCTCGTGCTCGCGATCGACTCGCCGGAACTCGACCGCTTCGTGAAGGCGGCAAGCGCCGCGCTCACGCAGAAGCCCTCGCAAAGCATGCTGACGGCGGGCATCGCCTCGACGTATGGCGAAGCGGTTGCCGCGCGCAAGCAGTTGCCGGGCATCGAGAACCTGGCCGAAGGCGCGAAGACGGACGCGCATTGCGCCGCGCTGCCGGTGCTCTTCAAGGCGAGCGCCGAGCAGTTCCTCGCGCAGCACGCGTTGTCGGACGAAATCTTCGGGCCGACCTCGGTGGTCGTGGCGTGCCGCGACGAAGCCGAACTCGCGCGCGTGTCGGAGCACCTCGAAGGCCAGCTCACGGCGACGCTGCACATCGACCGCGACGACTACGCGATGGCTGCACGCCTGATGCCGATTCTCGAGCGCAAGGCCGGCCGTATTCTCGCGAACGGCTTCCCGACGGGTGTCGAAGTCTCGTATGCGATGGTTCACGGCGGCCCGTTCCCGGCCACCTCGGACGCGCGCACGACGTCGGTCGGTGCGATGGCGATCGAGCGTTTCCTGCGTCCGGTCTGCTATCAGGACCTGCCGGCTGAACTTCTGCCGGTCACACTGCAGAACGACAATCCGCTCGCGCTGTGGCGTTTGCGCGACGGCGAGCTGGTGAAGCAGTAATCCCGCGAAGGCTGTCGGGAAAGCGCCTGCAGAAGCCTTGCAGGCGCTTTCTCCAAACGGATTCCGACAAGAGGCTCACAGTAGTCTCACAAAGAGCCTGACGTTGCTTGACAACTTGGTGCGTGGTTCGGCATCCTGTGTCCGGCTTGGGCAATACAAAAATGGCCGCGTTAGAACAAATTCCATAACAAATGTGAGGAGATGCGATGTTCGATGGACGCTTGAAGGCCAGCGTGCTGGCCGTGTGTGTGGCGGCCGCCACGGCGCTCGGCATGAGCGCGGCCAAGGCCGATCCCGTTTCCCTGAACATTGTCGACGTGGCCGGTAACCTGCAGCTCACGCAGAAGGCCTTCGAAGCGTTCAAGGCGAAGAACCCGAATCTCGTCTCCAATATCACTTACACGAACGCGCCCGCGCCGCAGTTGCCTGGCAAGATCAAGGCAATGCAGGCCGCCGGGCGCGCCGACATCGATCTCGTGCTGACGGGCACCGACGCGCTCGCCGCCGGCATCGAACAGAATTTGTGGATGAAGCTGCTGCCGGATCAGCAGGCAGCGCTGCCGGGCGTGCTCGACAAGTACGCGCCGGGCCCGCGCAAGATGCAGGATCTCGCGCAGGGCTATGGCCTCGAAGTGTCGTACATGCCGGCCGGTCCGCTGATCGAATACAACCCGGCCAAGGTCGCCAAGCCGCCTCAAACGCCGCAGGAACTGCTGGCGTGGTGCAAGGCGAACCCCGGCAAGCTGATCTATGCGCGTCCGGCCAACTCGGGCCCGGGCCGCACGTTCCTGATGGGCCTGCCGTATCTGCTCGGCGACAAGAACCCGCAAGACCCGATCAACGGATGGGACAAGACCTGGGCGTTCCTGAAGGAATTGAACTCGTGCGTGCCGTACTACCCGGGCGGCACCTCGGCGGTGATGAAGGAACTGGGCGAGGGCACACGCGACATGACGGTGACCGTGACGGGCTGGGACATCAACCCGCGCGCGCTCGGCATCGTGCCGGCTGACTTCAAGGTGCAGGCGTTCAACAACATGACGTGGGTGAACGACGCCCACTTCATGGTCGTGCCGAAGGGCGTGTCGAAGGAGAAGCTCGCGGTGCTGCTCAAGCTCATGAACTTCATGCTCGAGCCGCAGCAGCAGGCCATGACGTATGACGACGGCTACTTCTACCCGGGCCCCGCGGTGAAGGACGTCACGCTGCAAATGGCGCCGAAGGAAAGCCAGGACGTGATCGCGAAGTACGGCCGCCCCGAATACGCGAAGTGGCTCACGGCTTATCCGCATGTCCAGCCGCTTTCGGCCCAGGCCATGGTCGCCGCGTTCCAGAAATGGGACCGCGAAGTCGGCTCGCAGAAGTCGCAGTAACGAGAGAAAGGAAAAGGAAGACTCAGCAATGGACGGACGGTGCTTGTGTGGCTTCGCCTGGCGAGTGCCGTCCTCGATCCCTGCTCACGCAGGTTGATCTTATGGTCTTGTTGGTCAGGAACGTGTCATGAAGCATTCTTTCGATCGTCTGCGCCTCGACTCGGTATGCCGTAGCTTCACCAACGCCGAGGGGACGCAGCTCGCCGCGCTGCGCGATCTCGACCTCGACATTCGCCGCGGCGAATTCATCGCGCTGCTCGGCCCTTCGGGCTGCGGAAAATCCACGGCGCTCAATTGCATTGCCGGTCTGCAACCGCTCACGAGCGGCAGCATCTGGCTGGACGACCTGCGTATCGACGTGCTGCCGCCCGAGAAGCGCGGCTTCGGCATGGTGTTCCAGAACTACGCGCTGTTCCCGCACATGACGGTGCTGGAAAACGTCGGTTTCGGCCTGAAGATGCAGGGCGTGCCGCGCGAAGAGGCAAAGCGCCGCGCGCGCGAGGCACTGCAGCTCGTGCAGCTCGTCGGTCATGAAAACAAGCTGCCCGGCCAGCTTTCGGGCGGCCAGCAGCAGCGCGTGGCGATTGCCCGCGCCATCGTTATCGAGCCGCCGCTCGTGCTCATGGACGAACCGCTCTCGAACCTCGACACCAAGCTGCGTATTGAAATGCGCGCGGAAATCCGCCGCATTCACGGCCAGCTCGAACGCGCCACCATTTACGTGACGCACGATCAGGACGAAGCGCTTTCGATGGCGGACCGCATCGTCGTGATGAAAGAGGGCGCCGTGCAGCAGGTGGCGACGCCGAAGGAAGTCTATAGCCGGCCGTCGAATCTGCATGTCGCGCGCTTCATGGGCTTTCGCAACGTGCTGCCGTTTGCGATTACGGGCGAGCAGGGCGACCATATCGCGATGTCGTCGTCGGGCATCACGCTCACTGGCGTGCCGATGGGCGAATTGAACGGCGGCGAGATTTCGGTCGCCATGCGTCCCGAAGATTTCGAGCGCGCCAACGCAGGCGACGCCAACGCGTTCGACGTGGAAGTGGAAATGGTCGAGTACGGCGGCCGCGATTCGCTGCTGCTCGCCAACGCGCCGTTCGGCAAGCTGTGGGCGCGCGTGGAAGGCGAATTCGCAGCGGGCGAGCGCGCCACGCTGCGCGTCGCGCCTTCGCACGTGCTGGCCTATGCGGAGCGTGCGTCGTGAGCACGCTCATTGCGTCGTTGACCCGGGCGCCGCGCGATTCGCGCGGCTGGCTCATCACGCCTGCGCTCGGCTTCATCATCGCGATGTTCCTCTATCCGTTCGCTTACGGTCTCGTGCTGTCGTTCAAGCCGATGAACGGCGGCGGCATGTTCGCGAACTACCTGCAGTTCGTTCACGACCTCGCGCTGTGGCCCACGGTTTTCGTCACGCTCAAGCTGGCGGTGCCCGCGACCCTCATCAATGTCGGGCTTTCGCTGCCGGTCGCCTTTGCGCTGCGCCGCAAGTCGCCGTACCAGAAGCTCGTGACCACGCTGCTCGTGATTCCCGTCACGCTCGGCACGGTGCTGATCGCCGACGGCATGCTCAGCTACTTCGGCCCGAACGGCTGGTTCCCGCAGGCGCTGCACGCGCTGCATCTGTACACGAGCGAAGAGATCCGCCTCACGCACAACTACTGGGGCGTGCTGATCTCGCTGATCGTTTCGGGTTTCCCGTTCGCGTTTCTGCTCACGCTCTCCTACGTCACCGGCATCGACCCGACGCTCGCGCGCGCGGCGGCGACGCTCGGCGCAGGCCCGTGGCAGCAGTTCCGCCAGATCTATTTGCCGCTGCTCGCGCCCGGCCTCACGATGGCCGCGTGCCTTTCCTTCGTACAGGCGTATTCGGTGTTCCCTTCGGCGGTGCTGCTCGGCGCGCCCGCTGGCCCCACGCGCGTGATCTCCATCGCGGCTTCGGAAGCCGCGTTCGAGAGCTATGACTACTCGCTCGCCTCGACCATCGCCATCGTGATGGGCTTTGTGCAGCTGGTCGTCGTGGCCGCGATGTTGAGCGCGAAGCGCTTCTTCTACTCGGGCCCGGTGAGCGGAGGGAAAGGCTGATGACCGCACATCAACGTAACGCGGCCGGCCTCGGCACAGGTGCGCAGGCGAGCGAAGAACGTTCCACACCGGCCGCCAATGCTGCGCAGCCAAAGCCCGCTTCGCGCCTGCCCGACGTGCTCTGGAAAGTGTTCGTCTGGGGCGGCGTGGTGTTCTTCCTGCTCAACGTGCTGCTGCTGATCGCCACGGTGGGCGTGAACTCCATCGCCACCCGCTGGTTCGGCACGCCGCTGCCGCAAGGCTTCACGCTGCACTGGTATGCGCAGGCGTGGCGCGACTTCCAGCTTTCGAGCGTGTTGTGGGTGACGTTCGAAGTGGTGGGCTCGGTCGTGCTGCTCTCCATCGCGCTGGGCGTGCCCGCCGCCTATGCGCTGGCGCGCGCGCAGTTTCCCGGCAAGCGCATTGCCATGCTCGTGTTCCTGCTGCCGCTCATGGTGCCGCCCGTCACGTACGGCATTCCGATGGCGACCGCGATGTACCAGGTCGGTCTCGCGGGCACGTTGACCGGCGTGATCCTCGCGAACCTGGTGCCCGCGCTGCCGTTCGTGATTCTCGTGATGACGCCGTTCATCGAGCAGATCGATCCGAATCTGGAATCGGCCGCACGCATTTTCGGCGCGAACACGCTGCGCTATTTCCGTTATGTATTGCTGCCGCTTCTCGTGCCCGGGATGCTGGCGGCGGGGCTGCTCGTGCTCGTACGCACGATCGGCATGTTTGAACTCACTTTCTTTACCGCCGGACCCGACACGCAAACGCTGGTGGTTGCGCTGTACTACGCCGTCTTCTCGACGGGCGTGCGTGCGCCGCAATCCATCGACGCCATGGCGATGATCTATATGGCCATCACGCTTGCGTGGGTGCTGGTCGCCCTGCAGTTCGTCAGCCCGACACAGCTCGTGTCGCGCGTGAAAGAGCAGCGCTAGGCCAGCGCCGGCGGCTTTACTGGAAACACCTGGAGCAACGCAAGATGAGCAAGAAGCGAAAGACCCCCGAAGAACTGCGCAGCCACCGCTGGTATGGCGTGAACGACCTGCGGTCGTTCGGCCACCGCTCGCGCACCGCGCAGATGGGCTACAGCCGCGAAGAGTACGCGGGCAAACCGGTGATCGCGATCCTCAATACGTGGAGCGAGATCAACCCTTGCCATACGCACTTCAAGCAGCGCGTGGAAGAGGTCAAGCGCGGCATCTGGCAAGCGGGCGGTTTCCCGATCGAGCTGCCGGTGCAAACGCTCTCCGAGCCGTTCCAGAAGCCCACCACGATGCTCTACCGCAACTTCCTCGCCATGGAAGCGGAAGAGACGATCCGCTCGTACCCGGCCGACGGCGTCGTGCTGATGGGCGGCTGCGACAAGACCACGCCCGCACTGCTGATGGGCGCGATCTCGATGGACCTGCCCACGATCTTCCTGCCCGCGGGCCCGATGCTCAACGGCAACTGGAACGGCGTGACGCTCGGCTCGGGCTCGGACACCTGGAAGTACTGGGCCGACCTGCGCGCGGGCAAGATCACGGAAGAAGACTGGAAGGGCGTGGAAGGCGGCATCGCACGCTCGCCGGGCCACTGCATGACGATGGGCACGGCGTCGACGATGACGAGCGCCGCGGAAGCACTGGGCTTCACGCTGCCGGGCTTCGCCTCGATCCCCGCGCCGGACTCGCGCCACGCGCAGATGTCGGCGAAGACGGGCATGCGCATTGTCGAGATGGTGTGGGAAGACCTGAAGCCTTCGGACATCATTACGCGCAAGTCGGTCGATAACGCCGTGACCACGTGCCTCGCGCTCTCGGGCTCGACCAACGCGATCGTGCACATGATCGCGCTCGCGCGCCGCGCCGGCGTCGATCTCACGCTCGCTCAGTACGACGAAATCGCGCGCCACACGCCGGTGCTCGCGAACATCCGCCCGACCGGCAAGTACCTCATGGAGGACTTCTACTACGCTGGCGGCCTGCGCGCGATGCTCAAGGAACTGGGCGACCTGATCGACGGCACGCAGATGACCGTGAACGGCAAGACGCTCGGCGAGAACATTGCCGACGCCGAAATCTACAGCGAAGAGGTGATCTATCGCCGTGCGAAGCCGCTCATGCCGGATACGGGCCTCGCCGTGCTGCGTGGCAATCTCGCGCCGGACGGCGCCGTGATCAAGCCGGGCGCAGCGGAGAAGCACCTGCACGTGCATACCGGCAAGGCCGTTGTGTTCAAGGACTACAACGACATGGCCGCGCGCATCGACAGCGAAGATCTCGACTGCGACGAGAACAGTGTGATCGTGCTCCAGCACGCGGGTCCGGTGGGTGCGCCGGGCATGCCCGAATGGGGCCAGTTGCCGATTCCGCAAAAGATTCTGCAGAAGGGCGTGCGCGACATGTTGCGTATTTCCGACGCCCGCATGAGCGGCACGAGCTACGGCGCGTGCGTGCTGCACGTGGCGCCGGAATCGTTTATCGGCGGTCCGCTGGCACTCGTGCAGGACGGCGACCTGATCGAGCTGAACGTGCCGGAGCGCCGCCTGAACGTGCTGATCTCCGACGAAGAGATGGCGCGCCGCAAGGCCGCGTGGGTGGCACCGGAACCGCGCTTCAAGCGCGGCTATGGCGCGATGTACCAGATGCACGTGATGCAGGCCAACAACGGCTGCGAATTCGACTTCATGCAGCGTGACGGCGTGGGCGGCGCGTGCGCCAGCGCGGGCGGCGAACCCGAGATTCACTAAGGAGACACCTTCGGCAAGGAGCGCTTCAGGGGTGTTGCGCTCCATGCCGGACAGGAGGCAATGTAGCAACCAGGGTTTTAACGAGTATCAAACCACAACGACTAAAGATAGGACTACCGATGAAAAAAACTATCCTCGCTTCCGCGCTTGGACTCGCGGCGCTGGGCGCACACGCGCAAAGCAGCGTCACGCTGTACGGTATCGTCGATACCGGTATTGGTTATCAGAGCAGTTCGGCGAAGCTCGGCAGCAATGCCGGCGGCGCTTCCGTTGTCAAGATGGTGCAGGGCGTGTGGGCCGGCTCGCGTTTCGGCTTCAAGGGTAGCGAAGATCTGGGCGGCGGCACGCGCGCGATCTTCCAGCTCGAAGAAGGCTACAACTCGGCAACCGGTGCGCAATCGACCTCGGGCCTGATGTTCAGCCGCGCGTCGTGGATCGGTGTCGCGAACGCGAACTACGGCACGCTAACGGCTGGCCGCCAGTACGCGCCGTATTACACGCTGCTCTCGCCGTATAGCCCGACCACGTGGCTGACCGGCGCATACGGCGCGCACCCGGGCGATATCGACTCGATGGACACGATCTATCGCATCAACAACTCGCTGGTCTATACGTCGCCGAACATCGCGGGCCTGACCGTGAGCGGCATGTACGCGCTGGGCGGTGTGGCGGGCGCGACCGGTGCAGGCCAGTCGTGGAGCCTGGCCGCGCAGTATCTGCATGGTCCGGCAGGCATCGCAGTGGGCTTCGAGCGCCTGAGCAACGCGGCGAACGGCGGCGGCCCGTGGGATGCGAACTCGACGGCGAACAGCGCCGGCGAGCCGGGCGTTTCGGCGCTCACCAACGGCTTCCAGTGGGCGCAGACGCAACAACGCCTCGCCGTGACGGCCGGCTACCAGTTCAGCTCGCAGTGGGACATTTCGGTGGCCTACTCGAACGTTCAGTACATCCCGGGCGTGAATTCGCACTTCGGCGACACGCAGATCTGGAACACGGGCGGCGTCGTGCTGCACTACAAGCCGATCACCGTGCTCGACCTCGCGGCCGGTTTCGCGTACACGCGCGCGACCAAGGCCAACGGCATCCAGAGCGCCGCTTCGTACGCACAGTACAACATGTCGCAGTACTACACGCTCTCGAAGCGCACGGGTATCTACTTCGTCGAAGCGTACCAGCGCGCGGGCGGCCAGACGCTGGGCACGCCTAGCGCGACCGGCGCAAGCAGCATCATCAACGCGACGGCCGACATCGGCGACGGCCAGAACAGCGCGCCGTCCTCGTCGCGCAGCCAGGTTGCGGGCGCGATCGGTATCGTTCACCGCTTCTAAGTCTTTTCACGCTCCGAAAGCAGTATTTTCGGCGGTGCCGGGTTTGCCCCGGCGCCGCCGTTTTTTTTGTGGGGTGGGAATCGCTGCACAGCCACGCCGCTCATTGACGCTGCTGGCCGCCCGCTGCGTCAAAAGTCAAGACGAGATATGCTGGAGCCACATGAAACTTCGCTATTGGCTAACCGTCTTCGTCGCGATCAGAGGGATTCAGCGCACACTGGTCACCCGTATCTCCGGCGCCTTAGAATCGGCACGACATTCATGACTTCCTCACTTCATCTCTCCAACGTTCGCCTGGCCGATGGCCAGCGCGTTTGCGTCGCGGTCACCAACGGCCGCATCGAGGCAATCGGACCGCATGTCGCCGCACAACCGGGCGTGCCGGTCGTGGACGGCGGCGCGGCCTTGCTCTTGCCGGGTTTCGTCGAAGGTCACACGCACCTCGACAAGAGCAACTGGGGCCGCCCGTGGTATCGCAACGAGGTCGGGCCACTGCTCACCGATCGCATCTCCAACGAGCGCGAATGGCGCAAGACGTCGGGCCACGATGCCGCTGCGCAGTCGCTCGCGCTGTCGCGCGCATTCGTGCAGGCGGGCACGACGCGCATGCGCACACACGTCGATATCGACACCGACGCGCGTTTGCGTTATCTCGAAGGCGTGCTCGCCACGCGGCACACCATGCGCGATGTCCTCGACATGCAGATCGTCGCGTTTCCGCAGTCGGGCATGCTGATCCGGCCGGGTACGGTCGAATTGCTCGACAGCGCACTGGCGGCCGGCGCCGACGTGCTCGGCGCGCTCGACCCGGCGCTGATCGACCGCGGCCCGGTGGCCTCGTTGAATGCCACGTTCGAACTGGCGGAGCGCCATCGCAAGCCGATCGATATTCATCTTCATGAGCCCGGCGAGGTTGGGGCGTTCACGCTTAAATTGCTGCTCGATCGCGTGCAGGCGCTCGGCATGCAAGGCCAGGTCGTCGTGAGTCACGCGTTTTGCCTGGGTGCGTTGCCGGAGCGCGAGCGCGACGCATTGATCGAGCGCATCGCGCAACTGCGCGTGGCCTTGCTCACGAGCGCTCCGCCTTCGTGCCCGGTTCCGCCGCTCAAACTGTGCCGCGAGAAGGGTGTGACGGTGTTTGGCGGCAACGACGGCATTCGCGACACGTGGTCGCCGTATGGCGTGCCCGACATGCTCGAGCGCGCCATGTTGATCGGCCTGCGCTACGACTTGCGGCGCGACGACGATATCGCGATCGCATTCGATTGCGTGAGCGATGCCGCCGCGCGTGGCTGCGCTTTCTCCGACTATGGCCTGCGCGCGGGCGCGCGTGCGGACCTCGTGGTCGTGGAGGCGGAGAGCGTTGCGCATGCTGTCGTCGCGCGGCCAAAGCGCAAGCTCGTCGTCGCGAATGGACGCGTCGTCGTGCATGACGGCGAGTTGACCATATGAACAAGCGGCAGGACGTTCAGTATGTCGATGGGCCGATCGAGCACGGTTGCGTGATCGACGATGGCGCGCAGAACCATCAAATGTCGCGCCACTCCATCTCAACTATCTGGCGGCCATCCAGGTCGTTGATCCGAAATCTGTCCAAAGATTGAAAGCCGTTTCGCTGATAGAACGATAGCGGCGGTCCTGTATGGCACCAGAGACGGATTCTCGCAGCATGCGAATCTGCTCTTGCCCATGTGACGACCTGTTGCACCAGCAAGCTGCCCAATCCTTTTCGTCGGTGAACCGGATCGACCCAAAGGCCCCCGACGCTATATGCGTCATCGTCCTTTTTAATGCCGAAAACGAAAGCGGCAACGCTTTCAGGATGCTCGACGAGGAACATTCGGGACCCCGCCGGCGTCGTGACTATGCCGGCGCAGGTATCCCAGTACGCGTCGTCGCGAGCGCTGGCGTCTTCCACACTCTCCCAGTAAGACTGAGGGTCGCAAGCAAGCGCCCTCAAACGAAGCGCCTTCAATAAACGCCATTCGTCTCGCTGTAGGCATCTGATTGTGAACTCAGAGGGGGGCACGGCAAGACCTCGCGCGGGCGTGCTTTTGGGGTCGGTCACGACGTCGGCGTATTCCACCGGCAACGTTGGAATAGTAAAACTCACAATACCAGGCTCATCAACGAAAATTCGCGAAAGTTGCGCCAAGCCTGCAAATCAATCACCGATACGACAGTGCTAGCCTGATGCGCACTTTCCGTTGACGGGCCGAGTCGTCCACGCGCGCATGCCGTGGACGAATACGTCCGGAAGTCGCCAAACCGCTTATCGAGAACGGAACCCGGCCTGGCCAACGATTCGCTACTTGGCTGCGGCCGCTGGCGTGAGGAGGCGAATTTCGCTGTTGCTGTAGTCGCTGACGTAGAGATTGCCGTTCGCATCGACGGCCACGCCGGTCGGGCCAGCAAACGAGGCAGCGGTTCCAATGCCGTTAGCTGAGCCGCGCGATCCCGAACCTGCGATCGTCGCGACGTCGCCGCTGGGCGTAATGCGGCGAATCGCATAGTTCATGGTGTCGCCAACGTACAGGTTGCCGCTCGCATCGAACGTCACCTTGTACGGCAGGTGGAATGACGCAGCGGTGCCGTTACCGTCTGCCGCGCCGGCAGTCGTGCTTCCGGCAAACGTTGTGACGACGCCTGATGCCGTGACTTTGCGGATCTCGTTGTTCGAGGAATCCGCGACATAGATGTTGCCGCTTTTATCGACCGCCAACCCAAACGGCGTGTTGAACGATGCAGCGGCGCCCGCGCCGTCTGCCGAACCTGCAGTTGGCGATCCCGCGATGGTCGTGACGACGCCAGCGGAAGTGACTTTGCGGATCTCGTTATTGACGGTGTCCGCGACAAAGACGTTGCCGCCCGTATCCACCGCTACCCCAAACGGGGAGTTGAACGAAGCGGCCGTGCTCGTGCCGTCGGCCGAACCCGCAGTTGTAGACCCCGCGAGGGTGGTGACGACACCCGCAGGCGTGATCTTGCGGATCTCATGGTTGAACGTATCGGCGACATACACGTTGCCCCCCGCATCAACCGCGAGGCCGTTAGGACCATTGAACGAAGCCGCTGCACCCGTGCCGTCGGTCGCGCCTGCGGCGCCAGACCCGGCAAGCGTGGTGACGTTCCCTTCGGGCGTGATCTTGCGGATCAGATTGTTTCCTGTGTCCGCCACATAGACGTTGCCCGCGGTGTCCACCGCGACGTCGTCAGGTAAATCAAACGAAGCAGCGGCGCCTATGCCGTTGGCCGAGCCGCGCGCGCCGGAACCCGCGAATGTTGCGACATCGGCTAGAGCCGTCGCGCACACGATGTCCACGTTGGACACATTGGCTGTCGCGGTTCCGCTGCCGTTGCTCACCGCGCAATATTGCCAGAGAGGCTGCGTGCCAACAGTCACGGCGTAGGCAGCGTTCAAGGCGACCGGCGCGGCGAAGGTGAAGGCGCCGGAAGCGGCCAGCATCAGCAGATCGGTTCCGTTGTCCAGCAGAGTCAGCTTTGCGTTCGAGGACAGGCCGCTAACGGAACCGCCGATGGTATAGGAGGCAGTCACAGGGGCTGCCGCCGAGGAACCTGTTTTTGAGGCAGTCGAACCGCCCCCGCCGCAGGCGGCAAGCAGCAGGCACAAGACAGAAGAGGCGGCCGTTGCGCGCGACGTTGAAGTTGCAGGGTTGATCACAGGGTTGGATGCGTTGTTATTTGTTGGGTGTACCCGATAAGGTCGCCAAGGGCGTGCGCTGTCGACGAGCGTTCGCTGTTTCCAGTCATGTGTCGACGCAGTTCCCGTGACGCTGCCAATCGCGGCGTGATTCTCTGACTAACGGCGCAGCAGCGCAATTTCTTGAGTCGGAATCGTTCCCGTTGACGCGATCTCCCCGAAAATCCGCGAAGAACCAAAAAAAAGCGCCCGCATGGGGCGCCAAAACGCAAACACCGGAGAAGCGGCGTTTCACGAATGTTTGCCGCGCTTGTCCACCGGCGTGAAATCGAAGCTGGCGAAACTGCCGCCTTGATAGCGCTGCGCCGTGGCGTCGAGCGGATTCTTTTGCGCGAGAATTTCAGCGGCCCAGTCTTCCGAGTTCTGCTTCGGCTCATAGCCGAGGCGCTTCGCGTCGTCGTTTGCGCCTTCCTGAATCCAGTAGCTGCGCGTGTTGTTCGACACGCCCCACACCACGGCAAAGCCGATCTCATCCACATTGATCACGCGATCGACGAGATGGAACAGGTCCTCGTGGCCAAACCACGTGCTCAATTGACGGAACTCCGTGGGCTTCGGCAGGCAGCTGCCAATGCGCACGTTCACGGTCTCGATGCCGTGCTTGTCCCAGTACAGGCGCGCGAGCGATTCGCCCCATGCCTTGGAAAGACCGTAGAAGCCGTCCGGGCGGAACGCGCAGTCGAGCGTGAGCTTTTCTTCCACGGGGTACATGCCGATCGCGTGATTCGAGCTCGCGAACAAAATGCGTTTCGTGCCGTGGCGGCGCATGCCTTCGTAGACTTCGACGAGGCCGCGCAGGTTGTTTTCGATGATCTCGGGCAGCGGGCGCTCGACGCTCGTGCCGGCCATGTGGATCAGCACGTCCACGCCGTCGAGCAGGCGGTCGACCACGGCGGGGTCGCGCAGGTCGCCATGCATCACGTCTTCGCCCGCGACGAGCGGTTCAAGCGGCTTCGAGCCGGCCGCGCAACGCAGGTTCACGCCGCGTTCGAGCAGGCCCTTGCGCAACACGGTGCCGAGCTGGCCGGCTGCGCCGGTCAATGCAACTTTCTTCACTGTGATTGTCCTCACGTAGAAATGCCGAAAGCCGGCACCCTCGCAGGCGCCGGCCGGTGAACAGGGCGATCAGGCCTTCACTTTATGCGAGGACTGAAGCGCCGGGTTGGCCGCGTTGTCGTTCTGCTCGTTCGAGATCAGTCGCCATGCCACGCAGGCGCCGATGATGTCGAACAGCATGAGGCACACGAACAACGGGTTATAACCGATGGTACTGGCCACGATGCCGACGATGAGCGAGAACACCGTCGCGCCGAGGTAGCCGAACATGCCCGAGAGACCCGTGGCCGTGGCGACTTCGTGCTGGCCGAACACGTCCGAAGCCAGCGTGAACAGCGCGCCCGAAATGGTCTGGTGTGCGAACGTGCCGACGCAGAAGAGGGCGATGGCAGCGTACGGGCTCGCAACGAGGCCCACGCAGGCCGGTCCGATCATGAGCAGCGCGCCGGTCGTGATGACGAGCTTGCGCGAGGTGATGAGCGAGCAGCCGAACCAGCGGATGAACAGCGGTGCGAGGTAACCGCCCACCAGGCAGCCGAGGTCGGCGGCGAGGAACGGGATCCACGCGAACAGCGCGATTTCCTTCAGGTTCATGTGGCGCACAGTGACCATGTACAGCGGAATCCACGCGCCGAAGGTCTGCCATGCCGGTTCCGCGAGCATGCGCGGAATGCCGATGCCCCAGAAGCGGCGCGTCTTGAGCACTTCCTTGAACGAGGCGCGGCGGCCTTTGGTCGACTTCTGCGCTTCGGTCTGGCCTTCGCGGATGTAGTCGGCTTCTTCCTGCGAGAGCCGCGGGTGTTCGGCGGGCATCTTGAAGAACACGAGCCAGAGCGCCACCCAGATGAGCGCGACGCCGCCGGTCAGCACGAACGCGAACTGCCAGTTGAACTTGAGAATGCACCACACGACGAGCGGCGGAGCGAGCATCGCGCCAATCGAGGTGCCGGTATTGAGCCAGCCGGTCGCGACCGAGCGCTCCTTGGCCGGGAACCATGCGCTGATGGACTTCATGCCGGCCGGGAAGATCGCGGCTTCGGTCATGCCGAGCATGCCGCGGAAGACTGCGAGTGCGGGCCAGCTGCCGGCGAGGCCGTGCAGCATATTGGCAATGGCCCACCCGAACGCGAAGATCGCGAAGCCGATCTTGACGCCCACGGAGTCGAGCACGAAACCGGCGACCGGCTGCGCCAGGGCATAGCAGGCCTGGAAGGCCGTGACCACGTACGAGTACTGCTGCGTGGTCATGTGAAGCGTTTCAGTCAGCGTGGGGGCGGCCACCGCGAGCGAGCTGCGCGCGAGGTAGTTGAAGATGGTGCCGATCATGATGAGGCCGATGATCCACCACCGCACCCCCTTGATTGTCTTGCGTTGCACTGCTCGTCTCCTGCTGTTGGCGGGCTCTGGCGTGAAGCTGTGCCGGAAGGTGAGCCCGAATGGCTGTGTTTCTGTGCGTGGCGTCCGTTGGTAGCCTGGTAGCCGCGTTGCTGGTCTCCCGCTGGCCGGGATGAAGGGCGGTGCCGGTGCGCATCGGGCCCTTCATGTAAGACATCATTCTATTTGGAGCAAAGTTGTAAAGCAAATATTGATGTGCTGGGGGTTTCCCTAGTGTGAAGTCGGGGTCGGACGCCCGCGGAGGCTTCTGGGCGCGGGTTTCTTGACCTGGATCGTGTTGTCTCCTGTCGCGCGCGCCGAATTTTACGATGTATTTCGCGCCTGTCCGAAGGCTGGTCGTCATACATCCTCGTGCGGGCCGCAGGGCAATGGCGGGTTGACAATTTCCGTGTTGTATTACAACAATGCGACCCATCCGCTCGACAGTTTTTTCGAGCCGCCGCCCGCGCCACGCGCCCCACGACACACGACAACGGACGAGACACGATGAATTCCCCCGCCATCCCCGTGAGCGACGCCGCGCTCGAACAACTGCGCCACGTTTCCAACGCCACGCTCACCACGCAGCTCTTCAAGCGCGGCCTGCGCAATGTCTTCCTGCAGGGCGTGAAGCCGCTCGCCGCACCGGCGCCCGGCGCGCCGAACCTGGTCGGCCCGGCCTTCACGATGCGCAATATCCCGGCACGCGAGGACCTCGACCAGTTGAGCGCGTTCCAGAACCCCGAGCATCCGCAGCGCAAGGGCGTCGAGACCGTGCCCGCGGGCGCGGTGCTCGTGCAGGACTGCCGCGGCGTGACCGACGCCGCCTCGATGGGCTCGATCCTCGCCACGCGCATGAAGGTGCGCGGCGTGGCCGGCATGGTCTCGGACGGCCCGGTGCGCGACAGCGCGACCATCGCGGCGCTCGGCATTCCGGTGTTCTGCGCGGGCGCCTCGGCGCCGCTCAATCTGTGCAAGCACCACACGGTCGATCTGAACGTGCCGATCGGCTGCGGCGGCGTGGCCGTGTTTCCGGGCGACATCATCGTCGGCGACGCGGACGGCGTGGTCGTGATTCCGCGCCATCTGGCCGAGGAAGTCGCGCGCGACGCCACGGAGCAGGAAACGCTCGAACGCTTCATTACCGAGCGCATCGAGGCGGGCGCGGCGCTGCCGGGCACCTATCCGCCGAACGAGGCCACGCTTGCCGCCTACGAAGCCTGGAAGAAGGAGCAGCGTTGAGCACGCAGCAGGAAGTGACGGTAGACGCTGTGTCTACGCCGCCGGTGCGTGCGCTCGAAGCGAGCGATGCGCGCCGCTCGTCGGTAGGCGAGTGTCCCGTGTGGCGCGCCGAGGAAAGCGCGCTTTACTGGGTCGATATTCCCGCGCAAACGCTCGTGCGTTACGCGGTCGATACTGCGCGCCGCACGGAGTGGGCGCTGCCGGAGCGCATTGGGTGCTTTGCGTTTGCGCGCGATGGCGGCGTGCTTGCGGCGCTGGAAACGGGACTTTTCGCGGTGACGCTGCACGAACCGCTCGCGACTGCGCGGGCAGGCGAGGTGAGCGTGCGGCCGCTCGCGAGCGTGGCGCACGAGGCCGCGCGCATGCGTTTCAACGACGGCCGCTGCGACCGCCAGGGCCGTTTCTGGTCCGGCACGATGGTGCAGGACGCGGCGGAGCCGAACCCGGCGGGCAAGCTCTATCGCTACACGGCGCAAGAAGGCTTGTCGGCGCCGGTGGTCGAAGGCCTGTGCACGCAGAACGGCCTCGCATGGTCGCCGGACGGCCGCACGATGTATCTCTCCGATTCGCATGCGTCGAGCCGCCTGATCTGGGCGTTCGACTACGACATCGACAACGGCGTGCCCACCAATCGCCGCGTGTTCGCCGATCTGCACGACTACACGGGGCGCCCCGATGGCGCGGCCGTGGACGCCGACGGCTGCTACTGGATCTGCGCGAACGACGCGGGCCGGTTGCTGCGTTTCACGCCCGAAGGGCGGCTCGATCGCAGCGTGGCCGTGCCGGTTGCGAAGCCTTCGATGTGCGCGTTCGGCGGTGCGAATCTCGACGTGCTCTACGTCACGACGATCTGCCCGCCGCAAACCGGCGAGCAGGACGGCCTCGTATTCGCTATCGACGCCGGTGTGCGCGGCTTGCCCGAGCCCGACTTCGCGGGTTCACTGCGCGCGGTTGCCTGACCCTTGCCCCAGACTTTTGCTGATTAAGCGACACGATATGCCGCAGTTTCAGAACCAGGACGTCGTCGAACTCGAGCGCGGCGCTTCGCGGCTGCTGCTCGCGCCGCAGGCCGGCGGGCGTCTGCTTTCGTGGACGATCGGCGGCGCGCCCATCATCCATTGGCCCGACGCGCCGGACTGGAGCAAACCGGGGCTGATCCGCGGCGGCAATCCGCTACTGTTTCCGTTTATCGCGCGGCAGTGGGTGGATGGCCAGGTGGGCCGGTGGCGCGACGCGCAGGGCGTCGTGCGGGAGATTCCGCTGCACGGCTTCGCGCGCGATTTGCCGTTCATGGCGCAGATCGAGCCGCAAGGCGACGGCGTGCGCATGACGCTTGGCGACAGTGCGGCGACGCGCGTGATGTACCCGTTCGGTTTTCGCTTCGAGGCCGCCTACCGCCTTGCCGACGAAACGACGCTCGACGTGGAACTGACCACGACGAACACGGGCGACGCCCGCATGCCGTTCTGCGCGGGCCATCACTTCTATTTCGCGCTGCCGCACGCGCAGCGCGGTGAGACGACGATCACGCTGCCGCGCAACGTGCATCGGCGTCAATTGCCGGACGGCACGACGACCGCGGCCGCGCCGGGTGCGACGCAATACCGCTTCGACGACGCGCAGATCATCGACCGCTTTCATTGTCTCGACGGCGAGCCGGAGGTGCCGGTGCGTATCGAAATGCCGTCGCAGCAGCGCGCGATCGAAATCGATCTGCGGCGGCCCGGATCGGCGTCGTGGTATGCGGTGACGACCTGGACGCTCGCGCCCGATTCGGACTTCTACTGCGTCGAGCCGTGGCTCGGCCTGCCCGACGCGATTCATACCGGGCTCGGCCTGCGCTGGCTGGAGCCGGGACAGACACAGAAAGCGGAGTTGCGCATCCGTGTGAGCGCGCTGCGACAGGGCTAAGCAGTGCAAAAGCGGGACCGGCCGTAAATTGGCCACAAAGTGGTAAAGCGGGCCGCAACGGGCCCGAGCGGGCTGAAACAGCCGCAAAACGGGGCTTGCCGGGGGCGCAAGAGCGCTATCGGCCCGCCATATGACTTACAATTGACGACACTCCTGACAACCCAAAGTGCACCGTCCGATCATGTCTGAGCAGAAAGCGCCGAATATGCCGGCGCGGATTTACAGCGACATCCTCAATCGCATCATCGAAGGCGAGTACAAGGAAGGGGAGCGCCTGCCGACCGAGCACATGCTCGCGGAGCGCTTCGCGACCTCGCGCCCCACGGTGCGCGAGGCGCTCGCCCAGCTGCGCGCGGACGGTATCATCGCCACGCGCCACGGTTCGGGCACGACGGTCATGCGGCGCCCCGATCCGGACGTGCGCCGCTTCGCGCCGCTCGAAACGCTGTCGGATATTCGCCGCTGCTACGAATACCGCGTGGTGGTCGAAGCCGGGGCGGCCTCGCTCGCCGCGCAAAAGGCGGAAGACGAAGACATCGCCGCGATCCAGCGCGAGTGGGACAACCTGCAGACCATCATCGAGACCTCGGGCATTGGCGCGAAGGACGACTTCGCGTTCCACATGGCCGTCGCGCGCGCCTCGAAGAACCAGTTCTTCATCACGGCGCTTTCGGGCATCCAGGAACAGATGGTGTTCAGCATGAACCTGTCGCGCAACCTCTCGCTCGTGAAGTCGATCGAGCGGCAGCGCCTCGTGCAGCAGGAACACCTCGAAGTGCTCGAAGCCATTCAGGCGCGCGACGCCGAGCGCGCAGCGACCGCCATGCGCGCGCATCTCGAGCGCGCCGTGAACCGGATGTTCGGCTCCTGAGCTTTCTTGCCGGCTTGTCAGGGCGGCGCGCGTGCCGCCCGTACGCGCTCGCTTGCTTCTCCTCTCGCGCGCTTCCCTTTGGCTGAGATTCGCGGCGAGTGCCTTTATGCATTCAAACGTTGTGCGGCGACTGGCAGTGGCGCTCGTGGCGAGCGTGCTCGCCGTTGCATCGGCATTCGCGCAGGCGCGTCCCGTGCGCCCCGTCAGCGTGATCGCCGACGCGCGCATGCCCGTCGATACCCCGCAAGGCCACGCGCAATTTCCGCTGTATGTGAGCGCCGACTGGAACACGCCGCAGCCTGCCGTGCTGCGCGCGGTGATCATCGTCCATGGGCGGCTGCGTAACGCCGATACCTACTTTCGCACCGCACAGCATGCGCGCGAGCGAGCAGGCGTCGATCCCACTAGCACGCTGCTCGTTGCGCCGCAGTTTCTCGCCACCGACGATGTGAGCGCGCACCACGCGCCCAGCGATCTCCTGAGCTGGCGCGGCAACGCGTGGATGGCCGGATCGAACGCCAGGAGCGGGGCGCCGGTGAGTTCATACGCCGTGCTCGACGACATTGCGCGGCATCTCGCCGACCGGCGTCTCTTTCCCAATCTGAAAACGATCGTGTTTGCGGGGCATTCGGGCGGCGCCCAGGTGTTGCAGCGCTACGCGATCGCCTCTCGCGCGGACGCGCTTGCCGCCAAGGGGATCGACGTGCGTTTCGTGGTGGCGAGTCCGTCGTCGTACGCGTATTTCGATGCGCAGCGGCCCGACGCGAACGGCGTGCCAGCGGCATTCGACGCCTCGCGCTGCGCGGCCTTCGACCACTGGAAATACGGTATGGAGAACCGGCCCGCGTTCATCGCCGACCGCACGCCCGCGCAGCTCGAAGCGGATTACGTGAAGCGGCGCATCGTTTATCTCGTGGGCGGCGATGACGACGACCCGGCCTCGGTTTCACTCGACAAGCGTTGCGCTGCGCAGGCGCAGGGCGCGCAACGCGTGGCGCGCGCGCAGGGGTTCTATCGCTACCTGCAATCCCGTCACACGGACGGCTTGAACCAGACATTTCACGTCGTCCCTGGCGTGGGGCACGACGGCGCGCGCATGCTCACGTCGAGTTGCGCACTGGCGACGATGTTCGATACGGCAGGCTGCGCGCCTTGACGGCTCACGCGGCGTCGCGCCGAGCCGAAAAAACAAACGGGCGTGAACCTCGCATTGCACGAGGTTCACGCCCGTTTTCAGTCCAGCCGGCGGCGGGTGTTGCCGCCGCCAGCGGAAAGCGAAGCGTAACGCTTAAGCAGCTTGCTTGGTAGCGCGTGCCGACGCTTGAGCGACGGCCTTCGTTGCGGCCTTGCCGGCGGCGTCGAAGTTGCTTTCCGCGAATTCCACAGCCTGCTTCGCAGCCTTGTTCACCGACGAGTACGCGTTGTTGGCGGCGCTCAGTGCCGACTTGATCGCGGCGACAGCGGCTTCCGAGCCGGCCGGCGCATTCTTCGCGGCGTTGTCCACGAGCGTTTCGAGCGCGCGCTGCTGCGTTTCGTACTGCGACTGGGCGGCGGTAGCGAATTCGGCTTGCGCGGCCGAGACGATGCCGTAGACGCTGCGGCCATAGGCGAGCGCCTTTTCAGCGGCGGGCTGGGCAAAGCCGGCCTGCACGGCGAAGAAGCCTTGCGGGTCCTTGGCCGAAAGCGCGCGCTGGGCGTGTTCCTGACCTTCGGCGAACGCCGAGCGGGCCGTTTCGATGTTGAGTTCGGCGAGCTTGATCGCGCCTTCGAATGCCTTGCTCGTCAGGCCGAAGAGGGCCTCGAGACCGGCTTTCTGGTTGGCGGCGAATTGTTCGGGGGTCGGCAGGTTCATGTCTCTTTCCTTTAGATGGACGCTACGCGTCGGTTTCGGTTACGAAATAAACTTTCGGTTCGATCACCGGTTCGCGCAGAGAAGGTTTTGTGCGATGCAGCAATCGACTTCATGGTAACCCATCCATAAATCGTGTCAAGAAGTTTTTTGTGCGTCGCAACAATTATGTAAACGCCTGATTTTGGGTGGGAATTTCCAACAGGGCGGCTCGCAACGTCTGCAACGACAAGCAGCGCGCCTGAATGGCGTGGGCAGGCCTGTGCGCGAGCGCGTGTTTGGCCACTGGAAGACGATCGACACCGAAGTGGGGGCGGCCAGATCGAAGCTCGGGCTGCGAACGACCCGGAACCGTCTTCACGACCGATCCGGCTTCTCCTGTGCGCCACGTCATTTCACCGGCGCTACATGACGGTCGACCACCGCCAAACTGGCAGAACCGCCATCTAGCGGATTCTGCAGCGTCAGGGACGAGGGGGCATAATGCGCGGGTCGCTGTGTGGGCAGCATTGCGCAACCCCGCCGGCGTGCCACGCGCGGCCGGAATAAATGTGCCGCGCCGTGCGTTATCCGTACTGATCCGCAACGGCCAAGCCCACGTGAAAACCTCCCTTTCCGCCGAATCCCCGTTTGTCGATGCCGCCGCCGGCGCGCAGAAGTACACGCGCGTTGCCGTGCTATTGCACTGGTTGATCGCGCTACTGATTCTCACGAACGTCGCGCTGGGCCTGACCGCCGCGCTGCTGCCCGACGGCGCGTTATCGGATACAGCCATCCGCTTCGTCATCGACACGCACAAGTCGATCGGCATTACCGTGCTCGGGCTGGCGATCCTGCGTGTGCTGTGGCGTTTCACCCATCGCCCGCCGCCGCTGCCCGCCGAGTTTCCAGGCTGGGAGCGCGCGTCGGCCCACGCCGCGCACGTCGCGCTCTACGTGCTGATCTTCGCGATGCCGCTCTCTGGCTGGCTGCACGACTCCGCCTGGGTCGCCGCCGCATCGCATCCCATGTATCTCTTCGGCCTCGTGCAATGGCCGCGCATCGGCTTCATCATGAATCTCGATGCGGCCACGAAGGAACAGTTGCACAGCCAGTTCGGCGCGCTGCACACGGCGTGCAGCTACGCGCTTTATGGCGTGCTCGCGCTGCATGTGGCGGGCGCGCTCAAGCATCAATGGATCGATCGTCATTCGGTGCTGCGCCGGATGATGCCGTGAGCAACACGAGAAGGGTACGACTTGAAAAACACGCTTGAAGAGGCGCTCGCCCGCACGTCGCCGCGCCTCGTGCCACCTCGCACGCCGTTCGCGAGCATTGCGATTCATCTGGGCGTCATGGCGCTCTGGTTCGTGCTGTTCGCGCGCGCGTTCTTCCTGCAAGGCGTGGTGGCGTGGTCCACCGGCATTGCCTATGTCGTCTACGACACGGTGTTGCTGCTGTTCGTCGCCTGGAAAGCGCGCGTGCTGCTTGCGCCTGCGGTGACGCCCGCCGCCGCAGGCGAGGCGAAGCTGCCGACGCTCGGCGTGATCGTCGCCGCGCACAACGAAGCGGCCGTGCTGCCGATCACGCTCGACGCGCTGTTCGCGCAAACGCGCGCCCCGCAGCAGATCGTGATTGCCGACGACGGCTCGAGCGACGGCACGGCTGCCTTGCTCGCGCAGCGCTATGGCCTGGCCGATCCAGGCGTTGGACAGATGAGCGCACCTTCACCGCAGTATCCGAACCTGCGCTGGCTGAAGCTCGCGCACGGCGGCAAGGCGCGAGCGCTCAACGCGGCGTTGCTTGCAATCGCAACGGAAACGGTCATGACCGTGGACGCCGACACGCTGCTCGAACCCGACGCCTGCGCGGCGATGGCGAGCGCATTTGGCCGCGAGCCGGCGCTGGTCGCAGCGGCGGGCCTGCTCACGCCGGTTTGCGACCATACGCTCAGCGGGCGCTTTTTCCAGTGGTTCCAGACCTACGAGTACATCCGCAATTTCATCTCGCGCTTCGCGTGGATGCGCGCCGACAGCTTGTTGCTGATCTCGGGCGCGTTTGCCGGCTTTCGCCGCGATGCCGTGATGGCCGTGGGCGGCTTCGATGCGGATTGCCTCGTGGAGGACTACGAACTGATTCACCGCTTGCGCCGTTACTCGGCGCGCAAAGGCCTCGGCTGGGACGTGCGCGTGCTCGGCACGGCCCGCGCGCGCACTGACGCGCCCGGCACGCTCACGACCTTCCTGCGTCAGCGCCGCCGCTGGTTCGCGGGCTTCCTGCAGACGCAGTACTGGTATCGCGACATGACCGGCAATCGCCTGTATGGCAAGCTCGGTCTCATGATGCTGCCCGTGAAGGCGTTCGACACCGTACAGCCCATCTATGGACTGACCGCGTTCGCGCTGTTGATCGGCTTCTTGTTCGACGGCCGCTTTACGATCGTGCTGCCGGTGCTCGGCGTGATCGTCGGCAAGATCGCGATCGACCTCGCGTTTCATATGTACTCGGTCCATCTTTACCGGCGCTGGAGCGGCGACCGCACGCACTCGAGCTTCGGCATGGCGTTCCTTGCCGCCATCTTCGAGCCGTTCTCGTTCCAGTTGATGCGCCACAGCGGCGCGGCGCTCGGCTGGCTGCATTTCCTGCTCGGGCGGCGCAAGTGGGGCGTGCAAAACCGCACGGGCCTCGCGGCGGCGCGCAGCCGCGAGAGCGCGGCGTCGCAATGAACCGATTTCCGCGGCGTTCGGATTGCTGCTACGCAAGTTCCCACGTTAACCGGCTGCGCCAGGCGTGCGGCGCCGGTTTTTTGCTGGCTTGCGGCAGCGTTGGGCCTGCCGCATCCATTTCCAACGAAGCGAGCAAATAGCGCTGGACGCTGGCAAGTTCGGCGTCGTGCACGCGCACATCCACGACGTTCTGCACGCCGACGGCGACTTCCGCTGGCGCACGCAGTACGGTCATCAGCACGGTGGCCTCGCTCGGCATGAGCGCAGCGATCATCGTGAGCGGATCGGGGCGTCTCGCCACCGCGTACTGCTGTTCCCCAAAGCCGAAGCACAGGACCGTGGCGCCGTCGAGGCCGCACGGCAGCAATGTACGCGCGCGCTGGGCCATCATCGGCTACAGGGTCGATCGCGGCGGACAAGGGGCCGCCCACGTTCGTGCATGCGCCGAGCATGAGCACGAGCACGCCAAACGCTTGCCACACAGTGAATTTCGTAGGACGCTCGTTCAAGCAGGTCGCTTCGGTCATGGGGGACCAGGGCGCGTTCAGTCGCCCGTCGTTCCTGCATATACCGTGCCGCGTAAGCGCGCTGCACCAGCGTGAAGCGCAAATGTGACACAGCATTGACATGCCCTGTTTCGATACTGCCGATCATGCCCGAGTTGCACCAATCGAGCGCATGAAACAAGGCCCGATCGCGATGGCATACGCCTTGCTTTTTAGCCTGTACCGCAGCGCGCAATGCCTCTCGCGTCAATCATGAGACGAAACGAGGCAGCGCCGCTGACGCAGTTGCACTCACGCGCGAGAACGAACCGATGCAAGTCCATGACGAAATGCGCGACGAGGGCGCGGTGCGCCCGCACTACGAACGCTTCCAGCAATGGCTGGAGAGGCAGACTGGCGAGACGATGGCGCGCAAGCGCGCCGAGGCGGACCTGTTGTTCAGGCGGGTCGGTATTACGTTCGCGGTGAATGGCGATCTCTCCGGCACCGAGCGTCTGATTCCTTTCGACCTGATTCCACGCATCATTCCTGCAGACGAATGGGCTTTGCTCGAGCGCGGATTGCGCCAGCGCGTGCAGGCGCTGAACCTGTTCCTGCACGATGTCTATCACGAGCGCAATATCGTGCGCGCCGGTGTGATTCCGGCGGAGCAGGTCTACACCAATGCGCAGTACCGGCCGGAGATGCAGGGCATCGACTTGCCGCTGGGCGTGTATGCGCATATCGCGGGCATCGACATCGTGCGCGATGGGCGCGATGGCGCGTTCTACGTGCTCGAAGACAATTTGCGCGTGCCCTCCGGCGTCTCGTACATGCTCGAAAACCGCAAGATGATGATGCGGCTCTTTCCCGAGTTGTTCGTCCAGCACAAGGTGGCGCCGGTTGCGCACTATCCTGATCTGCTGCTCGATACGCTGCGCTCGGTGGCGCCCGAAGGCGTGGACGATCCGACCGTGGTGCTGCTCACGCCCGGCATGTACAACTCCGCGTATTTCGAGCATACGTTCCTCGCGCAGCAAATGGGCGTCGAGCTGGTGGAGGGCAAGGATCTCTTCGTAGAGGATAACTACGTATTCATGCGCACGACGCAGGGACCGCGCCGCGTGGACGTGATCTATCGGCGCGTGGACGACGATTTTCTCGATCCGCTGGCGTTTCGTCCCGACTCCGCGCTCGGCGTGCCGGGGCTGCTCACGGCGTATCGCGCGGGCCGCGTCGTCCTCGCGAATGCCATGGGCACGGGCGTGGCCGACGACAAATCGATCTACCCGTATGTGCCCGACATGATCGAGTTCTATCTCGGCGAAAAGCCGATCCTGAAGAACGTGCCGACGTGGCAATGCCGCCGGCCTGACGATCTCGCATGGACGCTCGAACATCTGCCGGACCTCGTCGTGAAGGAGGTGCACGGTGCAGGCGGCTACGGCATGCTCGTCGGGCCCGCTTCCACGCGCGACGAAATCGAGGCGTTTCGCGCGCGGTTGCTCGCGCGGCCAGGCAACTACATCGCGCAACCCACGCTGTCGCTTTCCGCTTGCCCGACTTTCGTCGAGGCGGGCATCGCCCCACGTCACATCGATCTGCGGCCCTTCGTGCTCTCCGGCAAGACGATCCAGATGGCGGCCGGCGGCCTCACGCGCGTGGCGCTCAAGGAAGGTTCGCTCGTCGTCAACTCGTCGCAGGGCGGCGGGACCAAGGACACCTGGGTGCTCGAATGATTTCCATTGCCATGATGCACGTACAAGAAGAGGTTCGATCATGCTGAGCCGCACCGCCGATCATCTGTTCTGGATGGCCCGCTACATGGAGCGCGCGGAGAATACCGCGCGCATGCTGGACATCAACCTGAAGGCGCTCCTGCTGCCTGGCAGCGCGGACGCGGAGGCGCGCACGCATCGCGCGATGCTGCGCATCTCCGAGCTCGAGCCCGCCTTCGACGCCCGCCACGAGGAAACGACCAGCAGCAATGTGCTCAAATTTCTCGTTGCGGACCCAACGAATCCGTCGAGCATTTACTCGTGCCTGCAGGCGACCCGCGAGAACGCGCGCGCGGTGCGCGGCACGCTCACGACGGAATGGTGGGAAACGATCAACGACACGTGGCTGCAGTTCGTCGAACTGTTGCGCGGGAGCGAACTGGAGTCCCGTCCCGATGCGCTGTTCGAGTGGGTGAAATTCCGCTCGCATCTTTCGCGCGGCGTGCGCCTCGGCACGGCGTTGCAGGACGACGCGCTGTTCTTCACGCAGCTCGGCACGTTCCTCGAACGCGCGGACAACACGGCGCGCATTCTCGATGTGCGTTTCGTCGACGTGGAGAACGCCGACTCGCGCTCGGCCGCGCGTCAGCTCGAGGACTTCTATTACTGGACCTCGATTCTCAGCTCGGTTTCCGCGCTCGAAATCTATCGCAAGGTGTACCGCGACGTGGTGACGCCCGCGCGCGTGGTGGAACTGCTCATACTCAACCAGCAAATGCCGCGCTCGCTGCTGGCGTCGCTGGACGGTGTCTGCACGAATCTCGCGATGCTGCGCACGGATAGCTCGCGCGAAGTCGAGCGCTCCGCGGGCAAGTTGCGCGCCGAGCTGCTTTACGCGGACCTGCGGCAGATTTTCTCGATGGGCGTGCATACGTTTCTCACGCAGTTTCTCGCGCGCGTGTACGAGCTGGGCAACCAGGTTGCGCGCACCTATTTGATGTTGCCGGTTGGTTAGCGCGATTGCGCGCTCATCGATATCCAGAACGTCTCGATGGAGGATTCACCTCATGCAGCTCGCAATCCGGCACGACACGGTGTACCGCTACGAAGCGCCCGTACACTATTCGATCCAGCAGTTGCGGCTTTCGCCGCTTACCACGCCCACGCAGATCGTCAAGCAGTGGCATGTCGAGGCGCCGGGTAAGGTCGACGCGGGCCGCGACGCCTATGGCAATGCACTGATGACGCTCGTGCTCACGCGACCCCATCGGGAGATTCGCCTGAGCGTGCGCGGCGAAGTCGAGACGGTGGCGCTGCCCGATGGCCGCTTGCCCGAAGGCGAGGGCACGGTGCCGATGCACCATTTCACGTCGCCCACGCGTCTTACCGAGGCCGACGCGGCCCTCACGGAATTCGCGTTCAGCCTGCCGCCGCTGGACGACACAGCGGCGATTCTCCACGCGGCTTCGCGCATTACGGAACGCGTGCGCTACGAGTCCGGTGTCACGGATGTGACGCACAGTGCGGCGGACGCGCTGGCGCTAGGGCGTGGCGTGTGTCAGGATCATGCCCATGTGATGCTCGCGGTCTGCCGCGCGCGCGGCGTGCCGGCGCGTTATGTGAGCGGCTATATCGACCCAGGCGACGTGCCCGAGATGGCGAGCCACGCGTGGGTAGACGTGTGGCTAGACAATGGTTGGGTGACGGTGGACGTCACGCACGCGTGTTTCGCCAGCGAAAAATATTGCCGGATCGCGGTGGGGCGCGACTACGACGCGGCCGCGCCGGTTCGCGGCCGTCGCGTTGGCGGTGCGGGGGAAACGCTCGATGTCAGCGTGCAAGTGAGCGCGCAGCAGTCGCAGCAGTAGTTTTCCCGCTATAACAAATACAGCGGCGAAGACAGGGACGGGCAAGGAGGCGCATGACGTACTGTGTGGCAATGGCGGTGGAAGAGGGGCTCGTGTTTCTTTCGGACACGCGCACGAATGCGGGTGTCGATCACATCAGCACGTCGCGCAAGATGGCCGTGTTCGAAGAACCCGGCGAGCGCGTGCTGGTGTTGCTCGTCGCGGGCAATCTGGCCATTACTCAGGCTACGCTCCAGGTGTTGACCGAGCCACAGGAAGCGGGGCGCGCCACGCTCTGGAACGCGCCAACCATGGTCGAGGCGGCGCGCGTGGTGGGCGAAGCCGTGCGCGAAGTGCACCGGCGCGACGCGGAGGCGCTCAAGACGTTCAACGTCGACTTCAACTGCAGTTTCATCCTCGGCGGCCAGATCGGCGGCCATGCCATGCGGCTGTTCCAGATCTACGCGGCCGGCAATTTCATCGAGACGTCGAGCGTCAATCCGTATTTCCAGATCGGCGAGTCGAAGTACGGCAAGCCGATCATCGACCGCGTGCTGACGCCGTACACGCCGCTCGACGAGGCTGCAAAGTGTGCGCTCATCTCCATGGACTCGACGCTGCGCTCGAACCTTTCGGTCGGCCTGCCGCTCGACCTGCTCGTGTACGAGCGCGACGCGCTGCGTGTCACGCGATATGCGTCGATCGACCAGTCGAATGCGTATTTCCAGATGATTCATTCGACGTGGGGCGAGCGGCTGCGCCAGGTGTTCGGCGAGATTCCCGATCCGCTGTGGACCGACGAAGGCAACGTGCCGCGCCACGAGCGCACGACGCTGCCGAGCGCGCCGCGCCCCGCGCATGACGGGCACGTGAACGAACCGCGGCCCGCGCAAACGCTCGCGCAAGCCCAGCCGCAAGGTGCTTCGACCACGCCGCGCATGCCGCGCGACGGTTAAAAGGACGGCTTCCGTTCCCTTTTGCCGCGCTCACTGCCGAACCGGTATCCTCCTGCGTAATATTCGCGGTATGCCGCGCGTCATGCGCGTCCCCTCGACCATGGAGGCAGGCTGATGAAGCAGAACGACGACCCAAAGAACGGGCGCCCCGAAGAACCTTCCATTCCCGCTGGTCCGGACGACCCCGCGCGCCGCCGTGTGCTCGGCGGGCTGGCGGCGGTTGGCGTGGGCCTCGCGCTCGGCGGCTGCGAGACGCCGGTGCAGAGCGCGGCGAGCGCGCCGCGCAGCGCCGCCGACGCGCGTGTCGATGCGGCGCTGCGCGACCAGGTGCGCCAGATCGTGGTGATCTACGCGGAGAATCGCAGCTTCGTCAATCTGTACGGCAACTATCCCGGCGTGCAAACGCCGCTGGCGGGCGTGAGCGCCGAGCGCTACGCGCAGCTCGATCGCGACGGCAAGACACCGCTGCCGCAACTGCCGAAGATCTGGGGCGGCCTCGTGCCCCAGGCGCAGGAGCTGGATGGCAAGCGCTACATGATTGCGGAGCATCAGATCACGGGCCTCTCGAACGGTCCGTTTCTGATCGTGGATACGCACGGCAATCCGTTGCCGAACGGCATCATCACGCGCGATCTGGTTCATCGCTTCTATCAGAACCAGATGCAGATCAACGCGGGGCGCAACAACCAGTTCGCCGCGTGGGGCGATTCGGGCGGCCTTGTCATGGGCTACTACGAGAATTCCGCGCAGACGCTGCGACTCTGGAATATTGCGCAGCAATACACGCTCTGCGACAACTTCTTCATGGCCGCGTTTGGCGGCTCGTGGCTCAACCACATCTTCCTGATCTCGGCGCAGGTGCCGCAATACGCCGATATCCAGACGAGCGCCGCCAAGCATCTCGCCTCGGTCGTGGAGGGCGACGATCCCACCGGCACGCGCCTGAAGGTCGCGGCGAACTCGCCGGCGTCGGCGCTCGACGGCCCGCCGAAGTTCGTGAACGATGGTCTTTTCACGCCCGACGGCTACGCCGTCAATACGATGGCGCCGCCGTATCAGCCGAGCAACGTGCGCCCGGCGGAAGGCGGCAACCCCGCGCTCGCCGACCCGTCCAATCCGCGCGTGCTGCGCCCGCAGACCTACGCGACGATCGGCGACAGGCTCTCGGCGAAGGGCGTCGACTGGGCCTGGTACAGCGGGGCCTGGCAGTACGCGCTGGATCATCAGGACACGGGCGCGGTGCCCGACTTCCAGTATCACCATCAGCCGTTCAACTACTTCGCCAACTTCGCGCCCGGCACGGCCGCGCGCTCGCGCCACCTGCGCGATGCGGGCGTGGGCGACGATCCGTCGACCAACCGCCTGATTGCGGACATCGACGCAGGGCGGCTGCCTGCCGTCACGTTCTACAAGCCGCAGGGCAACCTGAACATGCACGCGGGCTATGCGGACGTCGAATCGGGCGACCGCCACATCACGGCCGTGATCGAGCACATTCAGCGCGGGCCGCAATGGGCGAACACACTGATCGTGGTGACGCACGACGAGAACGGCGGCTGGTGGGACCCGGTCGCGCCGCCCGTGGGCGACCGCTGGGGCCCGGGCTCGCGCATTCCGGCGCTCGTGATCGCGCCGTTCGCGAAGAAGGGCTATGTCGATCACACGTTCTACGACACGGTCTCGGTCCTGCGCTTCATCAGCCGCGTGCATGGGCTCGCGCCGCTCGACGGCGTGGCGGCGCGCGATCAGGCGTTCGTCTCGCGAGGGCAGACGCCGCCTGGCGATCTGACGGCGGCGCTCGATCTGGCCTGAGTGCTGCGCGTATCGATGGCGAAGGGGCGGTGGCGGCCGCGAAACGTTTGCGCCGCCGCCCCCGGTTGCCCATCGGAAACGCAAATTGATGCAAGCGCGACACAAGCGACGAACTTTCCATCCGATCAATGAGTTGGCGCGCTCTCCAGGCGGTTATCAACAGGTTTGTCACCAAAAACTGTGGACAACTTTGCTGCGCAAAAAACATGCATTTTCTGTGTCGTTTGCGAGCTTTCCGTTTCTAATCAGTGGGTTGGTGCGGATGTCCAGAAGTTGCCCACAGGGCTGTCAACGAAATCTGTGGACAACGCCCCAGCGCGTTTTTTCGCGCTGCGCCGTCAGTGCCGCAATCGGCAACATTGCGGACAAACCGAATCGCGTCAAGCACTTGGCGTAGTCGTCCAAAGGTTACGCACAAGGCTGTCAACGGAAGTTGTGGAGAAGTTTGGGCCGCGGCGTGTGGACTGTACAAACTTCTGTTCGGTTTCGATTCAACTATTTAGATGTTCGCCTGTTGGTCGAGTCCGGGCGGCTGTACTTGTTCGTCTTCGTTGGGCGGCTCCATGCAGGGAAACGCGCGAGCGTCTGCCGATGTCCAATCTGGTCGGCCAACACTGTTCAGTGCCCGCACACCCCCATTTCCCCCTGTCTCGAGCGGGTCGATCCGGAACCGGAGCCGGATGCCATGTCCCACAAACGTATTTTCTCGACCGAATACCCCAGGGAAGAGCTGGCCGATGAGATCGTGAAGCTGTCTTCCCTGGAGGACGGTTTCTTCGACATGATCCGCTGTCTCCACCTGCTCACGGAGCAGGCGCGTCAGGTGGACGATGCGCGTGCGTGCGCCCTATGCGGCAAGCGACTGCGCGAGATGCTTGCGCGTATCACCACTGTCGGAACGATCTGCACTCCTGCTGACGAATCGGGCATGTAACCCTGCCGCGCGGCAAGTTACTTGATGCGCATTGGGCAATCAGGATTACTGATGATATTGATCAACCACTGTACCCGCTGTTTTCGGACTATTCCTGTATTGCATGGACGGAACTTCCGGCCAGCATGTCATTGCATCACCTTTCCCAACGGAGGTATCGCAGATGAAGGACGCAGTAACGGGGCGCGAGGTTGCACGCCTGGGCGACACGACCGACCACGGCGGCAGGGTCATTGAAGCCGCGCATAACCTCACGCACAAGGGCATCCGCGTGGCGCTCGACCGTCACGGTGTGGAATGTCCGAAGTGCGGCGGCGTGTTCCCTGTCATCGCGACCGGCAGCCGCACGCATGGTGGTGTGAAGGTGGCCTTCCTCGGCGACAGGACGGCGTGTGGTGCGACGCTGGTCAAGGCGTGAGGTGGGCGTGAGAAACGACTTTTCAGGGAGTTACCGCAAGCCCGAACACACGCTGATGATAAGCGGGCCAAACCTGCCAACGTGGGGGCTGGAACGCTATGACGCACTCGGGCGTCGTGAACAGGTGGAAAGGCCTCTGGTGGTCCCCATCAGCGTGGAGGGCGAGGACGGCGTCGGCATGCTGTTCCGCTATGTCGTGCTGTGCCGCACGAGCGTCGAGTCGCTGGAACTGGGTTCACGCATGCCCACGTTCGACCACAACAAGCTCGTGGGCCAGGACGTGACACTGCACATTGATATACCGGGCAAGGGAGAATTTATTCCGGGAATGCCTGGCGACACGGGCCGTGGCAATCGCGGGCACTACGTGCGAGAGATCAACGGGCGCGTCAGCCAGGCCGAATTCGTGCGCGAGGATGAGCGTTCCAGGGTCTACCGTCTCATCATCGAGCCGCCATTCGCCCAGGCAAGACTTGGGCAGGACTACCGCTTCTTCAAGGAATGCACCGTTGAGGATGTGCTGACGGAAATCATGGGCCGCTACACGCGGTACGAGCTGCGGCTTCATGGGCCGCTCATCCTTGGGCACTACCCGAGGCGTGACCTGATCCGCCAGCACTTCGAATCGGATTTCGCCTTCTTTCATCGCCTGTGCGAGTACTACGGCATCTTTTACTGGTTCGAGCACAGGGACGGCGACTGTGTGATGGTCCTGGCGGACAACCTGGGCGCGTTCCATCCGCACGGCGAAGCCTACGAGACGCTGCTCTACTCGACGGACAACCGCATTGACGAGGAACACATCGACTGCCTGGACGTTGCAAGCAGGGTGACAGAGGGCAAGGTGACGGGCGTCGATCACGACCCCCAGCGACCACGTCTCGGAAACAACGTCGTCCCGATGCGGGAGGAAGAGGAAAACCCTCGCGACACGGGCGACGCTCACCAGGAGTTCTATGGACACACGGGCGCAAGCCAGCCGCTCCAGGGGGCGATGGGCCTGAGCGCCACGCCGAACGACATCGAGGCGGAGGTGCGGGAGGCGGCGCTGGTGCGCATGCAGGCGTTGCGCTGCGTCGGGCTGCGGGCCAGGGGTCACGGCAACATGCGCGGCTTGCTGCCTGGATTCACATTCGATCTGACTGGGTATCCGCTCGAAGAGGTAAATGCGGAGTATCTGGTGCTGCGCACGAAGCTGACGCTTGTTGAGGTCGGCCAGGTGAGCGGCGCGGGACAGGTGTTCCGGTGTGAGACGGAATTCGAAATCCAGCCGGCCAACGAGTATTACCGCATGCCGCTGGATACGCCCCTGCCGGTGGTGGTGGCCGAGCGAGCCATCGTCACTGGCCCTGACGGGAACATCATCTGGACCGATGCACAGGGCCGTATCCGCTGCCAGCCGGTGCCCGACCGCGAGGGCACATTTGACGAGAACTCGTTCATCTGGGTCACGCCCCTGCAACCCTGGCAGAACGGGCAAGTTGGCACGCTCGTTGTGCCCCGCATCGGGTCCGAAGTCATCCTGGGGTATATCAACGGCAATCCCGACATGCCGGTGATGCTGGGCAGCATCGTGAATGCGCACAACCTGCCTGGGTGGGAGCTGCCGCATAACCAGTGGCTTTCGGGCATGCGCAGCCGCATGGACGGCGGCCTGTCATCGAACCATCTGGCGCTGGACGACACGAAGAACCAGCAGCAGGCGCAGCTCGCGAGCGATCACGGCAAGTCGAGCCTGAGTCTCGGTTATAACACCCGCATCGATGGCAACAAGGGGCGGCAGGATGCGAGAGGGGAGGGTTGGGAGCTGCGCACCGATCTGTGGGGCGCGCTGCGCGCGGCGCTTGGCCTGTACCTGAGCACGCATGGCCGCAAGAACGCGGCAGGCAAGGCCAAGGACATGGGCGAGACACTTTCGCGCCTGACCGAGGCGCGCGGCATCCATGAGGAACTGGCACAGACCGCGCAGCGGCACGGCGCGCAGGAGGCGACGGACAACCAGGGCGACGTGGAGAAGGCCATCAAGGACGCCAACGCGGGACTACGCGGCAAGGGCGATGGCGAGTTCCCCGAGTTTGACAACCCTGACATTGCCATCTCCAGTGCCGCCAACGTTCACACCACGGCGGAAGGCAGCACGCACATCGTGAGCCGCGAGCATACGGCGCTGACTGCTGGCGGGAACGTGGCCATTGCGGCGCTCAAGTCACTTTATGCGTCCGTGCAGGGATCGATTGCGCTCTATGCGCACAAGGCGATACGCCTCATCACGCCGGGTCCCGTCCGAATTCAATCGCAGGGCGACAACGTGGACCTGATCGCCAGGCGGGTCCTGAACCTGCTGGCCGAGCAGGACGAAATCCGGCTGACGGCGAAGCGCATCGTGATGAACGGCGGTGGCACGCAACTGACGTTGGGTGCTGACGGAATTCTCGGGCACACGAACGGTGCTTTTCTTGTTCATGCAGGGTCCCATGCGACGGACGATCCACAGGACGTCCCGATCATGGCACCGATAACGGACATCTCCGAAGCGAAGGTGGTCGATCATTTCGTGCTGCCGGACAACGGCTCGGGCCTGACGTTGGCGCAGCAGCGTTACCGCATCAAGCTGCACGACGGGCAACTCATCGAGGGTACATCCAATGAACACGGTGAAACGTCGCTGGTTATGAGCCAGAGCATGCAGATTGCCGAAATAAGGTTGCTGCGGAAGGACGGTTCAGTTATGGCGATTTATCAGCCAATGCTCACACGGACTACTGATACAGCGTTCAAATCACAAGGGAGCAGCGACGTATGAGCAGTGAACAAGGCGATAACGATAGCGTTCAAAATGTCGGGCCGTACCTGCTAAAAAAAGTTAAGCCGGGACGTACGACCGCCGGAATCAATCCAACCTATGCGCTGTGCACGCCTGACAGGTGGGGCATGCGCTGGTCGGATGAACACCCGGACCAGCAAGGTCAACTCATCTATCCGGTTGCGCGCGACTACGCAAAGGCAATGCAGAAGGTCATGCTTGAGCAGATACAGTGGGGTGACATGTATTACGGGCCTGCGGGCACAACGCCAGCACTGAAATTGCAGTGGCCGTTTAATGAGGCTCAAATCAAGGGCTTTTTTGCTTTGGTCCAGCCAGTCTTGGCCGCTGCCTTAACCAATCCTGCCGGGGGATTCGGCATCCCCGATAAAACAGTGCCCCCGATCAAGTCCTATACGCCTACGCTTGATGGTGAAAAAGGCGCATTCAACATGACCTACTGGACCATGTACATCAACATGGTGTCCCTGAAGCCCATGTTTCCGACCGGTGAGCGCGTCGAAATATTTCGCCGAAAATCGCGTTCTGAACAGGTTATGCCGCTTCAGGAGATGGCCGACACGCTTTACCATGAGTCACGCCATTGCCAGCAGTTCTTCTGGTTGTACGCGCTGGTACATCAGCATCCGGATAACTTCGAGGCCATCCCCAATATTGCCAAGTGGCCCGAGGCGGCTAGTGACGTGAAAACAGCCAGTCATTTGCCCTCGGTTCTCGGTTTGACGAAAAGCCAGCCGCTTTCTGACGATACGGCGGCGCTCATCAGCCTGAAGCGTATGGCGGTGGGGGCTTATTTCTGGGATCTGCACGACTGGCAACTTGGTACATACCGCCCCGGCTACCTGACGGACCCCGGGGCATTTGAGGCCGAATACCGGCGCGCGCGAGCGGCGGCCATTGATCTTTTGCAGCATGTAGGAATAGGAGGAACAGCAATTGATGTCGATGAAATGGTACAGGACCCTGGAAAATGTTATTGGGGCTATTCGGAACGCCCTTGGGAAAATGACGCGTTCTGTTGCGGCGAGATGGCTGCGGCTTACTGGTGGGCCGATATGGACGTTCACAACGCCCTCAAGACGTATCCGGCGGACCAGTGCAGCGCGGCTTATGAGACTGGTAATCGTCTGCGCAAGTACGCTAGTCTTGCAGATCAATCCGCAGGTAAGTCGAGCGGAGGTCAGTGATATGGCAGTGCCGCAAAAAAAGATGTCGGAAGCGCAACAGAGAGCGCTGCTTCGGTATGTCGATATCGGGCTGAACTGGATCAAGGGGGGAATATCGTTCGATGATGTAGTCAGGACTCTCGGCAAGCCAGAATTTAAGTCAGATCAGCTTGGGAAAATCGAATACGACTGGTTTCCGGAAAATATAATGACTGTCAGTTTTACGTTTGACAGGGAAAACTCGGCAGACGACAAACCCACTATCTCTACGTTTAGAATCAGCGTAGCTGATAGCGTGCATACCAACATTCCCTACGAGCAGTTCGACAGCCTGGGCATGCAGCGTGTCGCACGCGGCGAGCGGTTGGACAATATACGAACTGAAAAGGACGAGTTTTTTAGCCCAAATGGCATGATCGACACTTCGGGTAGCCTCCCGAAGAATTACGTGCGTTTTGCCTGGCGTCAGCCCCTTCCCGAGGATTCGCCTTACGATATTTACGCAAGTTTTGGGTATCTTGGTGAATGGATTAACCCACACATAGTAGGTGGGCTCAGCAATTTCCGTAACGCAGTGGATTTGCGCGATATCACAATCTCCCGCTTCTATCTCTTGCCCGAGGAACTCCAGCAGCGCAACGAAGCGAAGCGCCAGAAGTACGGTTACATGAATCTGCGCACGGGCTCTGTCTGCCCCGAGACGGGCCTGTGGGAAGGCTGGACCGAGACAGGTGCCACGGACGTGCTGCAAGTCGAGAAGGGGCGCAAGTTTGACGTGGTGCGCACGGTGCCCGCCTGGGAGGGCGGCAGTTGCCCGATGATCGATGGCCGCTGGTACTGGCTGTGTTCGCCGGATCAGGTTGCGGGGTTCACCTGGCATGGCGTGAACCTGCGAGGCCGAACGTAAAACTGCAAAACCATGTTTTGAGTTTTTTATCAATGCATCTATTCAGACGATATTCAACGTTCGCAATTGTGCTTGCTTCGGTAGCGTTGTTCACTGCGTGCAGCCATGAACGCCCGAGTGCCGAGAGCAACATACCTCCGCATATCGAGCCTTACGAATGCTTTTTGCGACCGATCGACATTACATTTCCGGAGCGTTCTGTCGTGCCTGACAATCGCTCTCTTTCGTCGCTTGACGAATTGCTCGATGGTCCCGCACCATGCCGCACCGCTGACGGCGCGCGATGGTCATTGATACTCGAAGCAAACACAACTGTTATGGAAACGGACGATATTTCCGTACTAAAACACCTTGACGCTGAACGCATGCGATACGTGGAAGCCTACATTAGTGATCGCAAGAAGCCGAATGGTTGGGTCAAAAGCATCTACACCTGGAAGAAGACCGACTACGAACGCGTCTACCGGGAGCGAATCGGGCCGCCGAACTACAACACCATCGAAGTAACACCTGCATTCTGAAGTTGATTAGGTTCAGCAACGCGTCGCGCCAGCAATAGATGCGCGGCCATGCGCCGCTTCGACGGCGCTATCCACTATCATCATCCTTCGGAGTCCATATCGTGAACCTTTTCGATAGCGGCGTACTGCCACAGATCCATCAACTGTTAGCTTTCATGCAACCCGGCAAGCCATATGGTGCGACCGCGCTGGCTGAATTGACCGGATTGAAAATGACACACCTGCAAGTCGTGCTCAAGCAGGCAGTCGCGCGACGCCAGCTTCAAAGCTCAGGCGTGAGCAAGCGGCTCATCTACGTTCGACCGGATGCACCCGCTCCCGTTATGACGGTGTGCCCTTCAGCGCCGCGAGGCGAATTGCAGGGTTACGAGCGGCAGTGGGGGCAGTTCCGCGCGCTGTGCGAGACCGCTCGCCGCCAGGAGAAAATCACAGGGTGTGATTTCCATGAAAACGAACAGGAAGACTCCAGTCACGTGGCAGAGGGTCGCGGCTGCCATCGAGGACTATGTGCAACAGCATGGGCGCAAGCCTGCCGTACTCATCCTGCATCCCAACCTGCTGGAGGTGCTTGACCTGGGTGTGGCGTGCAGATACGAACCTGTCCGCTGTTCCCCGAGCCGGTGCTGGCTGACGGGAACGGCAAGCCCTATGACGTTTAGCCCTATCATCCGATGCGACAGCAGATGAATCATGACCCGTGGCTGTGGGGGGGGGGAATCATCAGGCTGAAATTTCCCGACCAGGTACAGCTTGCGCAGGCGACGTGGCGCTACCTGGAACGCCGCATTCGCCGGTTCGGCAGAGGGCGCGCTCATCACAGACGCCCCGCGATGCTGCTCGTCCCCCCGACGCTGCTGCCCGAGTTGCTGATGGCGCTCGATGCGCCCGACGCGGACCTTCGCCTGCTGGAGAACATCACGGTCCAGATTGACGAACGACGCAGCAGGCCTTGCCTGGTCGGTCGGCACGGGCGGATCGACGTGCTGTAGGGGCGCTGTGGGGGAAAGTTGCTGGCGTTCCCCACACCGTGTGCAGCGCAGCATGCACAAGCAACCCGTCAGGATTTTGTTCAACAAGTGACTTGTAAAAGTCGCTCATCGTCTGTCGTTAGGTTGCATCTCTTACAAGACACATGTTTAATATGTAGACCGTCCCCGCCATGGGGAACGGCGAGTTTCCCCGCACCGCAGCGTGAGGGGAAACGTGGGGGAACGATGTTTGTGGAGCCGTGGGGAATGCCTTTTTTCCCCTCACGTGGCCCGCAAAGCCTTGTGCCAAGGGATTCAGCGCTGTGGGGGAAAGGTTACCCCCAGCTTTGCCAGCAAAATCTGTGGACAAAGCCCCAGCCCATTTTCCCGCGAAGTGCCGCCACTGCCACAATCAGCAACTTCCCGCACAACCCCAATCGCATCAAGCACTTGGCCCAATCGTCCCAGGGTTACACACAACCCTGTCCACGAAACCTGTGGATAGCGCACCCAAATGTTGATCGTTGCCCAATCAACCTTGCACAGTGTGGGAGTTCGCCCCGATAATCTTCGTCGATATGGCCGTCGCGTGACCGCGCGTGCACGGGCAACTTTCTCCTCGCCACTACCCGCCGCGCCGTGCTCAAAAACTCGCGCTTTGCCGGTCTTCTGCATATTCCTGGTTTCCTGCCGCTCGCCGGCGCCACCCTGATGCTGGGCGTGGCGATGTCCTTCACCGCGCCTTATCTCTCGCTATTCGGCGTCGAGCGCGTCGGTATGACGCCGTTCCGCCTCGGCGTGTTCATGACCGCCATCGCCACGAGCGGCGTCATCGCGAGCACCGTCGCGGGCCGTTGGAGCGACGCCACCGGCAAGCATCGAACGCTGCTGCTCGTCTCGCTGTGCGCCGCCACGCTCGGCTATCTCTGCCTGTGCGTCGTGCGCGATTACCGGCTTCTGCTCCTTGTGGGCGTTGCGTTCATCGGCGCGGGCGGTTGCGCGCTCTCACTCGTGTTCTCGTTCAGCCGCGCGGCGCTGCCCGCAAAAGACGACGCTGAGCGGACCTTCGCGAGCGCGACGCTGCGCACGATTCTCTCCGCTGCCTGGGTCTTCGGGCCCGCGGTTGGCGCGCTCGTGCTCGCGGCCACCAACTTCTACGGGCTTTTCCTGTTTGCGGCGGCGAGCTTCGCGGCGTGCGGCACGATCGTCTGGCGCATGCGTGAGCCGCGCCACGACGAACACGCCACGCAGCATTTGATGGCGCGTCCCACCGCCACCGAAGTCGCGCAGGAGATGAGCGCCGAAGGCGCTGCGCAGTACGAGGGCCAGCCGCTGACCCAGGCCGAAGTGCAGCCGGGTGCGCCACGTGACTCTGCAACGCTTGCAACAGCGACGGGCACGCCAAAAGCGAAGGCCAAGGCCGCGCCCGCCGCGGAGGGCTCGCAGAAAGACATCATGCGCGCGATCGTTGCGCTCACACTCATCGGCCTCGCGGCCAATGCGACGATGATCGTGCTGCCGCTCTACATCGTGCATGGCCTGCACGGCACGCGCATTGACGTGTCGATCATGCTCGGCCTCGGTGCGTTCATGGAGATCCCGATGATGCTCGCGCTCGGCGCGCGCGCCTCGGTGCTGAACAAGACATGGTGGCTGGCCGCTTGCGCCGTGGTGCACGCCGTCTACTTCGTCGCGATGTCGCTGGCGCCCGGCGTGCAAGCGCTGATCCCGATGCAGATCCTCAACGCCTTCGTGGTGGCCGTCACGTCATGCTTGGGTATGACCTTCGTGCAGGATCTGATGCCCTCGTCGCCGGGGCGGGCGACGGCGCTCTTCTTCAATGCGTCGCGGCTCGGCTCGATTCTTTCGGGCGTGCTTTCCGGCCTGCTCGTGCAGGCGTTCGGTTATCGCGGCACATTTGTTTTTTGCAGCCTGCTCGCGCTGTGTGCGCTCGTGTTGTTCGCCGTGCCCGGCGAGCAGTATCCGAAAATGGCGCGCGCGGTGCGGCGTTATCTGCGCGAGCGGTCGAGCAAGCGGGACTAGTGCCTGGCAAGTGCCGCTCGGCCAAACAAAAAGGGCGGTGCTCCACATGCACCGCCCTTTATCCACCTTCACTGCACCGTTTCTACGTCCCGCCCGGCTAGCGCGTGCGCGGGCGTTGCGGCCTCGAAGTCTTCCGAATCGACGTCATAGCCCGAAGGCTCCCAGCGAATCGACAGCAGCGCCGCGAGTCCCGCAAGCGGCGCGACCGCGATGATCCAGAACACGCGCGTGCCGAGCGCGGCGGCGAGCACCGGGAACAGGAATAGCGAGACCGTGGAGCTGGCGCGCATGAGCGTCTGGTTGAAGCCGACGCCCACGCCGCGCAGCGAGGTCGGGTAGCCGAGCGAGGCGAACGTCATGCTGTGCGATCCGGGGCCGACGCCCTGGCCGAACAGGAAGGCGGCGAGCAGGGCGACTGCGCTGACGACTTCGGGCGTCGTCGCCGGCTTGCCGACGATTGCGAGGCCGACGAGCGCCGCGAACTGGATCGCATAGCCCCAGACGGTAAGCTTCCACGCGCCGAAGCGCGGCACGATCCGCACGGCGATCAGCCCGCCCACGAAGGCGAAGCCGAGATTGAGCACGAGCGAGGCGAGGATTGTCGTGAGCATGGACTGCGCGAGGAAGCTCGAGATGATCACGGGCAGGCCGAACGCAACCGCGTTGTACGCGAACGAAGAGGCCACGCCGATGACCGTGGCGAGCACCGTGCGCCGCATATAGACGCCGCGCAGCAGCGCACCGTAGTTCTTCCACGTCGCCACGCGCGCGGGTCTCGCCGAGGCGTTCGCGGCGGCTTCGGGCGCGACCTGCGCATCGATGCCGTAGGAGCGCTTGAGGATGCGCGCCGCACCCGCGAGGTCGCCCTGGTTCGCGGCCCATACCGGCGACTCGCTGATATAGCGGCTGCGGATCGCGATGATGACGAGCGCCGGCACGGCGCCGAAGCCGAGCGTGAGACGCCAGAGCAGGTGCGAGTGCGAGGCGGGCAAGCCTGCATAGAACGCGAGCACGAGCAGATACGACACGCTGATCGCGGCGTACCAGACGGGGCACCACATCGCCACGCGCGCGGCCTTGTTGCCGCGACCCTTGAGCCGCGAGAACTCGGCGAGAAAGGCCATGGCCACGGGCAGGTCGATGCCGACGCCCAGTCCCATCACGAAGCGCGCGCCGCCGAGCACCCAGGCGTTGGGCGCGAGCGCGCAGGCAATCGCGGCCACGACGAAGAAGAACATGTCGGCCATGAACACGCGATAGCGCCCGATGCGATCGGTGAGGAAGCCGCCGAGAAACGCGCCGACGATGGCGCCGAACGTGATGGCCGAAGCGACGAAGCCGGTGCCCGCCGGCGTGAGCGAGAACTCGCGCGCCACGTCCTTGAGGCCGAAAGCGAGGGCGCCGAGATCGTAGGCATCGAGGAACACACCGCCCAGCGCGATGGCCACGACGATGCGCGCGTTGCTGCCGGTGGCGGCCCCCGCGTTGACGAGCTGTGAGACGTCGGCTGCGCTGCGGATCACCGGGCGGCCGGAAGGGCTGAACGAAGCGGGGGAAGCTGAGGCAGACATGCGAGGCGGCGCGAGCGGGCGCGCGATTAGCGGCAAAGCGCGTGATGCTAACCCCCGCGCGGTTCGCGCCCAAATCGTTTTTGGTTATGAGCTCATGCCGTGCCGCGGGTGTCCTGCAACCTTGTGCAAGCTTCCATGCACGCAAATGTCCAGCTAGTGCATGTACGTGACGCGGCGCGAGCGGTCGCTCAACTGCAGTCCCGCGTCGAGCAGCGCGATGGCGAACCAGCGCGCGGTCTTGAGCATGCCGCTTACGCTTTGCATCGGCAGCCAGTCGTTGAGGAGCTGAACGGCGGCCTCGCTGCGCGTGGACTGCAAAAGCGCGATTACCTGCAGCAGCGAGCCTTCGTCCTTCGCCAGTTCGGAGGCGCAGCGGCAGCGTGTGTCCAACGGGCGGCACGAGGCGCGGCACAGCGTGCCCATCAACAGATCGAAATAGCCGAAGCCTTCTGCGCCGAGCCCGGCGTCGGCGAGCACGCCGCGCCAGCTTTCGGCCTTGGCGTAGGCGTCGCAATGCGGGCGCAGCCAGGTGCGCACCGCGCGCAGGACGGTTTGCTCGGCGGTGTCGGGGTGATGGACGAAGGTGTCGTCGATCAGCGTGTCATTTCTTGCGAAAGGGGCGGTGTAGTTCATGGAGCCTCCGGTCCCGCACAAATCATTCGGGTGGCGCCGGGTCGTCCGGCTTGGGCTCTATTCTGGGACAAATTTCCCGTAAATGCAAATGATTCTCATTTGTGAAAAGAGATCGAGTGCGGCGAAAACACGACCTGCCAGAACCGGGAAGGGACTGTTCCAGCCGGCGCCCTTAATGACAGGGACACAAGCCGCTAAAGTGCCGGCCATGCGTGTTCCAGTGTTCTGGCGCAACGTGAGAGTTGGCCCCGGCCCCATGAAGGCCGGGGCTTTTTTTTGCACCGCGCAAGGGCACGCGGGGCGGACCTGGCACGCGTCCTGGAGGCCGAAGGGGGCCACACCCCGATGCATAAGTCATTGAACCGAAAGAAACAAGTAAGGTATTATTCGGGCCGCGCAGCGCGACAGCCTGCCGCGCGTCACCGCGCCCCGGAGGTCGAAAGCGTTGTTTTCGCGATCAAAAATGGGCTGTAACGGCCTGTTTGTTGTTTTTTCTCTTAGTACGTTTCTGAATAAAAACAATGACTTGCGTCAATCATCGATCCGGCCCGTGTTGTTGCGCTGCAAAACTTCCGTATTCCGTTTACCCTCGTTAACCCTTGAACGTGTGTTGCATTTCGCCTCGTCGCTGACAAATACATTACAGCCAGCCTGGTTCGATTTTCACCCCGCGTCAATCTTTCAAGTTGCTTGCGCACCTGAACGTGCGCCGTGGAAGCTATTTGCTCCGCATTTTTGAGGTCCTGTTGAAATGCAATCCGTTCCATTCCTGAGTCTGGCGATCTGGATTCCCATCCTGTTCGGCGTGGCCGTGCTGCGCGCCGGGTCGGATCGTCATCCGCAGCGCGCCCGCTGGCTGGCGCTCGTTGGCGCCGTCGTCGGCCTGCTGCTGACCCTCCCGCTCATTACCGGCTTCGACAACCACGCGGCCGGCATGCAGTTCGTCGAATTCCGCGAATGGCTGCCTGAGTTCGGCGTGGCGTGGCGTCTCGGGATCGATGGTATTTCGATGTGGCTCGTGGTGCTCACCGCGTTCACGACGCTCGTGATCGTGATCGCCTCGTGGGAATCGATCACGGTGCGCGTCGCCCAATACTTCGGCGCGTTCCTGATTCTCTCGGGCCTGATGGTCGGCACCTTCGCGGCGACCGACGGCATGCTGTTCTTCGTGTTCTTCGAAGCCACGCTGATCCCGCTGTATCTGCTGATCGGCTCGTGGGGCAATGCGCGCCGCACCTACGCCGCGGTCAAGTTCTTCTTCTTCTCGTTCGGCGGCTCGCTGATGATGCTGGTGTCGATGCTGTACCTGTACAGCCAGTCGCACACCTTCGACATGTCCGTGTGGCACAACCTCACGCTCGGCTTCATCCCGCAGATCCTCGTGTTCATCGGCTTCTTCGCGGCGTTCGCGGTGAAGGTCCCGATGTGGCCGTTCCACACCTGGCTGCCCGACGTCCACCTCGAAGCGCCGACCGGCGCGACGGTGATGCTGGCCATGCTGAAGCTGGGCGGCTACGGTTTCCTGCGCTTCACGCTGCCGATCACGCCTGACGCCGCGCACTTCTTCGCGCCGGCCATCATCACGCTCTCGCTCGTGGCCGTGGTGTACTCGAGCCTGCTCGCGCTCGCGCAGACCGACATGACCAAGCTGCTCGCGTACTCGACGGTCGCCCACATGGGTCTCGTCACGCTGGGCCTGTTCCTCTTCAACCAGATCGGCACCGAAGGCGCGATCGTGCAGATGATCTCGTACGGCTTCGTCTCGGGCGCGATGCTGCTCTCGATCGGCGTGCTGTTCGACCGCACCAAGACGCGCACGATCTCGGCTTACGGCGGCGTCGTCAACGTGATGCCGCGCTACGCGGCTTTCATGATGCTGTTCTGCATGGCCAACCTCGGCCTGCCGGGCACGTCCGGCTTCGTGGGCGAGTTCATGGTCATCATGGGCGCGATCCGCGTGAACTTCTGGGTCGGCGCGATCGCCGCGACGACCGTCATTCTGAGCGCTGCGTACACCCTGTGGATGTACAAGCGCGTGATCTTTGGCGCTGTGGCGAACAAGGGCGTTGCGAAGCTGGCCGACATCGGCCGCCGCGAAACGCTGATCTTCGCTTCGCTCGCAGCGTTCGTGCTCGCGATCGGCCTCTACCCGAAGCCGATGACCGACGCGATCGAGCTCTCGGCGGCGAACCTCGTCACCCAGGCCGGTCGCAGCAAGCAACCTGTCGACGAAGCAGCGCCTGCCGACGCAGTGCGCGCGGGCACGGACGTTCGTGCTCAGCACTCGCCGACGTGATCGCTAAAGATTGACGGCGCAACCAACGCGCCGCACCGCCTTTCGGGCGGCGCGGCGCGTTTGTGCGTCCAGGAGTTTTCGAATTTTGAGATTCGAAAAATAGCCGCGGCGGACTGCTGTCAAGGGTCGAGAAGGGCGCGATGTGCGTGTGTTTCCGAGGCGCGACAAACCTCGCGAACACATGCGACAAAGTGTCTCAATCTTCTTTTGACAAAGGTCATTTTCCACATTCATTGATTGCGAAATATCAAAGCGGCTGTATGATGCGGGCGCGCTTCCTTTGTCGGATGTCAGGGGACGCGTCCGGAACTATTCAATGAATGAAATTCAGGCAAACGTGATGAAAAGAACGACCTTTCAAAGGTTACTGCTTCCCGTAAGCGCCGGATTGGCCTTGTGTCTTTCCGGATGCAACATGGAGCTCCTCGACCCCAAGGGCAGTGTGGGCGTGGCGGAAAAGCAGCTGATCGCAACCTCCACATGGGCCATGCTGATTGTTGTGATCCCTGTGATCGTCCTGACGCTCTGGTTCGCGTACCGCTATCGCGCGTCGAACCGTAGCGCCACCTATGCGCCGAAGTGGTCGCACTCGACGGCGATCGAAGTCGTCGTCTGGACCATCCCGACGCTGATCATTCTGTTCCTCGGCGTGCTCACGTGGAACACCACGCACGAGCTCGACCCGTACAAGCCGCTCGAATCCAACGTCAAGCCGATCAACGTCGAAGTTGTGGCGCTCGACTGGAAGTGGCTGTTCATCTATCCGGATCTCGGCATCGCGACGGTGAACCAGCTGGCCGTGCCCGTTGGCACGCCGGTGAACTTCAGCATCACGTCGGACTCGGTGATGAACTCGTTCTTCATCCCGCAGCTTGGCACCCAGGTTTATGCGATGGCTGGCATGCAGACGCGTCTGCACCTGATCGCCGACCACGCTGGCGACTACGCCGGCCTCTCGGCGAACTTCAGCGGCGCGGGCTTCTCGGACATGAAGTTCCGCACGCTCGCCACGAGCCAGCAAGACTTCGACGCGTGGGTCCAGAAGGTGAAGGCGTCGCAGACGCAGCTTTCGATGGATCAATACGCGACGGTCGCAAAGCCGAGCGAAAAGGCTCCGGTTGAGTACTTCTCGACGGTCGACCCGAAGCTCTTCAACAACATCATCGCGAAGTACAACAACGGCCACGTCACGAATTTCAGTGACCCGTCGTGCGTGACCAAGGGGTAAACCAGGCATGTTCGGAAAACTTACACTGGACGCCATTCCGTATCACGAGCCGATTATCGTCGGCACGATGATCGGCATGGCAGTCATCGGCGCATTGGTGCTCGGTGCCATCACTTACCTCGGTAAGTGGAAGTATCTGTGGACGGAGTGGCTGACGAGCGTCGACCACAAGCGTCTGGGCGTGATGTACATCGTCCTCGCCTTCGTCATGCTGCTGCGCGGCTTCGCCGACGCCATCATGATGCGTACCCAGCTTGCGCTCGCGTACAACGCGCCGGGCTTTCTGCCGCCGCACCACTACGACCAGATCTTCACGGCGCACGGCGTGATCATGATTTTCTTCATGGCCATGGCCTTCATGGTCGGCCTGATGAACATCATCGTGCCGCTGCAGATCGGCGCACGCGACGTCGCGTTCCCGTTCCTGAACTCGCTGTCGTTCTGGATGACCGCAGTCGGCGCCATCCTGCTGATGATCTCGCTCGTCGTGGGTGAATTCGCGATGACCGGCTGGCTCGCGTATCCGCCGCTTTCGGAGCTTGCGTACAGTCCCGGCGTAGGGGTGGATTACTACCTGTGGGCGCTGCAGATCTCCGGTGTCGGCACGCTGCTGACCGGCGTGAACTTCTTCGTCACGATCATCAAGATGCGTGCCCCCGGCATGACGATGATGAAGATGCCGGTGTTCACGTGGACGGCGCTGTGCACGAACGTGCTGATCATGGCCGCGTTCCCGATCCTGACCGTGACGCTCGCGCTGCTCGGCCTCGACCGCTACATCGGCACGCACTTCTTCACGAATGACGGCGGCGGCAACGCCATGCTGTACCTGAACCTGATCTGGGCCTGGGGTCACCCCGAGGTGTACATCCTGATCCTGCCGGCGTTCGGTATTTTCTCGGAAGTCGTCGCGACCTACGCGAAGAAGCCGCTGTTCGGCTACAAGACCATGGTCTACGCGACCTGCTCGATCATGGTGCTCTCGTTCCTCGTGTGGCTGCACCACTTCTTCACGATGGGTTCGGGCGCGAACGTCAACGCGTTCTTCGGCATCATGACGATGATCATCGCGATCCCGACGGGCGTGAAGATCTTCAACTGGCTGTTCACGATCTACCGCGGCCGCCTCGAGTTCACCTCGCCGGTGCTCTGGACGATCGGCTTCATGGTCACCTTCACCATCGGCGGCATGACCGGCGTGATGATGGCGATCCCGGGCGCGGACTTCGTACTGCACAACTCGCTGTTCCTGATTGCTCACTTCCACAACGTGATCATCGGCGGCGTGCTGTTCGGCTACCTCGCCGGCTTCAACTACTGGTTCCCGAAGGCGTTCGGCTTCAAGCTCAACGAAAAGCTCGGCAAGCGCGCGTTCTGGTTCTGGCTCTCGGGCTTCTATGTCGCCTTCACGCCGCTGTACGTGCTCGGCTTCATGGGCGCAACGCGCCGTCTGAACCACTACGACAATCCGGCATGGCATCCGTGGATGGTCATCGCGTGGGTTGGCGCCGTGCTCGTGGCAATCGGTATCGCGCACCAGCTGCTGCAGCTGTACGTGTCGATCCGCGACCGCAACCTGCCGGAAAACCGCGACCTGACGGGCGATCCGTGGGGTGGCCGTACGCTGGAGTGGGCGATGTCGTCGCCGCCGCCGTCGTATAACTTCGCGATCATTCCGCACGTGTCGGAACTCGATGAGTTCCAGCACCTGAAGGAAACCGGCCGCGAAACCGTGGACGTCGCGAACACGAAGTACACCGACATTCACATGCCCTCGAACACGAGCGCAGGTCTGTTTATCGGTTTCTTCAGCCTGGTGCTCGGCTTTGCTGGCATCTGGCACATCTGGTGGCTCATGATCGTTGGCTTCGTCGGCATTCTCGGCACGGCCATCGCTTACAGCTTCCAGAAGAACGAAGGCTATTACATCCCGGCCGCCAAGGTCCGGGCAGACGAAGAAGCGCGTAGCCGCGCACTGGTCAAGGCGTTCGCTGAACGCGGTGGCAAGGTTGAAGAAGCACTGGAGGCCAACTGATGTTGACGAAAACTAGTGCGGCCGCACTCGCGGAGCACGATCACCACGATCACCCGCCGTCACACTCGGTGTTCGGCTTCTGGCTGTACCTGATGACGGACTGTATTCTGTTCGGCTCGCTGTTCGCAGTGTTCGCCGTGATGCAGAACCAGTTTGCAGGCGGCCCGACGGGCAAGGACCTGTTCGACATTCAGGGCGTCGCGATGGAAACGGCAGTGCTGCTGCTGTCGTCCATTACGTACGGCTTCGCGATGATCGGCGCGCACAAGCAGCGCAAGGGTCAAGTGCTGGTCTGGCTGGCGATCACTTTCCTGCTGGGCGCAACGTTCCTGTACTTCGAACTGCATGAATTCGCGAACATGATCGCCGAGGGCAATGGCCCGAGCCGCAGCGCGTTCCTGTCGTCGTTCTTCACGCTGGTTGCCACCCACGGCATCCACGTGACGATGGGCATGATCTGGATGATCGTCCTGATGGTTCAGGCCGTGAAGGCCCCGACGCTGGGCGAGCGTGAAATCCGCCGCCTGACGTGCCTGAGCCTTTTCTGGCACTTTCTGGACATCGTCTGGATCTGCGTGTTCTCCTTTGTTTATCTTGCGAGCGTGATCTAAATGAGTGCTCATTCCATCCATGAAGAAGAAAGCCACGGCAGCGTAGGCAGCTACCTGGCCGGTTTCGTCCTGGCGGTGGTGCTCACGGCCGCTTCGTTCTGGCTCGTGCTGCACGGCGGCTTCCCGCGCGAAACCGCGCTGCTCGGCCTCGCCGTGCTGGCTGTGGTTCAGATCGTGGTCCACCTCGTGTTCTTCCTGCACATGAACACGTCGTCGGGCCAGCGCTGGAACGTGACGGCATTTGGCTTCACGGTGCTGACGGTCCTGATCGTGGTCGTCGGTACGCTGTGGGTCATGCACAACGTCAGCATGAACATGATGTCGCGTTAAGCGCTCATCGTTGCTGGACTTGCGCTTCGCTCGCTGCGAGTGAAGCGCAAACGAAAAACGCCGCCAGGCCTTCGGGCCGGCGGCGTTTTTCTTTTCGGCGGCTTTGTGCGCGCTTAGGCGTTAAAGCGCTGGCGTACGACTTCGGCGACGGCCTTGCCGAGGCGATGGTGCTGAGAGGCTTCGTAGTGAATGCCGTCTGTCGTGCTGACCGTGGCGAACTCGCCGGCGTCGAGAAACGCCGAGCCGTACTTCACGGCCACGCGCTCGTAGAGCGGCGCAAGCAGGCGCGACTTGGCCGCGCCGCCCGTGAAGATATCGCCGAGGAAGCCGATCTCTTCGATCGGCACCGGCGACACGAGCAGCACGTGTGGCGTGGCGCCGCCCGGACCCGCGCGGCACGCCACCAGCGTTTCGAGCAGCACGTCCACCGAGTTCGCGATGTCGGTGGGCGTGACGGAAAAGCGCGCCTTGAGGTCGTTGGTGCCGAGCATCAGTGCGACCACGTCCACTGGCAACTGGCTTTCGAGGCATGGGCGCAGATAAGCGTGCCCGTTCTTGTGCCGGCCTTCGATGGGGTCGTCGTGAACCGTGGTGCGCGCGGGCAGGCCTTCCTCGATGATCGTCCAGCCCGGGCCCAGTGCCTCGCTCAGCACGCCGGGCCAGCGGTCGGCGGGGCCGAATCGCTCGGACACGCCGGGCACGGTCAGCGGCTTCGTGCCGTGCGTATTGGAGTCGCCGTAACAGAGCAGGGTGCGTGACGTCATGGATTGCCTCTCTGGGTTGATGTGACCGGTTGCGATGCGATGCCCGCTGTAATGCCATTACTCGTCATGGGAGATTACTAGACGACTGGTCTAATCGCTCTGTAAGATCTCATCTCATGAATGCAGCGGCAGCCGTTGAAGTGCGGCAACACATCCTCGATACCGCCATGCCCATCCTGCTGGGCAAGGGGTTTTCCGCGGTCGGTCTCAATGAGATCCTCGCGGCCGCTGGCGTGCCCAAAGGGTCGTTCTATCACTATTTCGGCTCGAAGGAAGCGTTCGGCGAAGCGTTGCTCACGTCGTATTTTGCCGATTATGCAGAGCGTCTCGACGACATGCTCCTGCGCGCGCCGGGCACGGCGGCCGCGAAGCTGATGCGCTACTGGGACGACTGGCGCCTGATCCAGTGCGCCGACGACCCCGTAGGCAAGTGTCTCGCGGTCAAGCTGGGCGCGGAGGTGAGCGACCTTTCCGAGGCCATGCGCGAGGCGCTGCGTCTTGGCACCGATGCGACGATCTCGCGCATTGCCGCGTGTATCGAGGCAGGGCGCGCGGACGGCTCGCTCGCGGGGGTGAACGACGCCGCGACGATGGCAGTGACGCTCTACGAACTGTGGCTCGGCGCGACGCTGCTCGAAAAGATCCACCGCGACCGCAAGCCGCTCGATGCGGCCATGGCGACGACGCGAATTCTGCTGAACCTGCCTCCGGGCGGTTAATCGAACGCAAAGCGACGGTAGTGCGCAGCGCGTGAATTGCGCGCGATTGTCGCGTATTGTGCGGAAGTGCTAGACGACCGGTCTAATAGCGTATGAAGAGGCCGGTATCCGAAGGGTGCGCGAGCGCCCGAACCTCACCGATAAAGGAACGCCGATGAAGGTACTGATCGTTTTGACCTCGCATGAGGACCTCGGCAACACGGGCAAGAAAACGGGCTTCTGGCTCGAAGAATTCGCCGCGCCGTACTACGCGCTGCGCGACGCCGGCGCCGAACTCGTGCTCGCATCGCCCAAGGGCGGCCAGCCGCCGCTCGATCCGAAGAGCAGCGATCCTTCCGCGCAAACCGATGCGACGCGGCGTTTCGCAACCGATACCGAAGCGCAAGCGGCGCTTGCCAATACGAAACGCCTCGCCGATATCGACGCGAGCGCATTCGACGCCGTGTTCTACCCGGGCGGCCATGGCCCGCTTTGGGATCTGGCCGAAGATCCGGTTTCGATCGCGCTGATCGAAAAGACCATCGCCGCAGGCAAGCCTGTCGCCGCCGTCTGCCATGCGCCGGGCGTGCTGCGCCACGTGAAGGGTGCGGATGGCAAGCCGCTCGTGGCCGGCAAGTCGGTCACCGGGTTTTCGAATGACGAAGAAGCGGCGGTGCAATTGACCGATGTCGTGCCGTTCCTCGTCGAGGACATGTTGAAGGCCAGCGGCGGCCAGTATTCGAAGGCCGCCGACTGGCAGCCGCACGTCGCAATCGACGGCCTGCTGATCACGGGCCAGAACCCGGCTTCGTCCGAGCCGGTTGCCGAGGCTTTGCTCGCGGCGCTGCGCCGCGGTTGATGCCGCGCGAACGCGGTCGCTTGTCTGCGAGCGCGTTCGCTTCCCTCTATTTCCTTTCGGCAACGCTGCGAGCCGTGCTCGCAGCGCGTGTCCGCCTGCGCGTTGCCGCAAGGAAATGCCCATTTTGCCAACCGGCGCAGGCGCCGCGCGACGCGCGACCTGCGCCAAGAAAGGAGTTGTAGATGTCCGCATTGTTTGAACCGTTCAAGCTCAAGGGCGTGACCCTGCGCAACCGCATCGCCGTGCCGCCGATGTGCCAGTACATGGCCGTCGATGGCATGATCAACGACTGGCACCACGTTCACTATGCGCAGATTGCGCGCGGCGGCGCGGGCCTCGTGATCGTCGAGGCGACGGCGGTTTCGCCTGAAGGCCGTATCACGCCGGCTTGCACGGGCCTGTGGAACGACGCGCAGATGGAGGCGTTCAAGCCGACCGTCGCCGCAATCAAGGCGGCGGGCGCCGTGCCCGGCATCCAGATTGCGCACGCGGGCCGCAAGGCAAGCGCGAACCGCCCGTGGGAAGGCGACGACCACATTGCCGAAGGCGACGCGCGCGGCTGGCACACCATCGCGCCTTCCGCGACTGCGTTTGGCGCGCATCTCCCGAAAGTGCCGAAGGCGATGACGCTCGACGACATCGCGCGCGTGCGCGAGGACTTCGTGGCCGCGGCGAAACGCGCGCTCGAAGCCGGCTTCGAATGGCTCGAACTGCACTTTGCGCACGGCTATCTCGGCCAGAGCTTTTTCTCGACACACTCGAACCATCGCGACGACGCGTATGGCGGCAGCCTCGAAAACCGCAGCCGTTTCCTGCTGGAAACGCTGGCCGCGGTGCGCAAGGTCTGGCCGGAGCATCTGCCGCTGACGGCGCGCTTTGGCGTGATCGAGTACGACGGCCGCGACGAGGAAACGCTCGCCGAATCGATCGAACTGGCGAAGGGTTTCAAGCGCGAAGGCCTCGACATGCTGGGCGTGAGCGTCGGTTTCTCGACGCCCGCCGCGCAGATTCCGTGGGCGCCCGCATTCCTCGCGCCGATCGCGCAGAAGGTGCGTCGCGCAACCGGCCTGCCGGTGTCTTCGGCGTGGGGTATCGGCACGCCGGAACTGGCCGAGCGGTCGGTCGCGAAGGAGCAACTCGACGTCGTGATGGTCGGGCGCGCGCATCTCGCCAACCCGCACTGGCCGTACTACGCTGCGCAGGAACTGGGCGTCGAGCGCGCCGCGTGGACCTTGCCCGCGCCGTACGCACACTGGCTCGAGCGCTACAAGGTCGGCTGAAAATTACCTGACGGCAAAGCCGTCGAAGATGAGGGAGTTCCGATGACTATCTATCTGATCGCAAGCATCACACCCAAGCCCGAGCATGTCGCCGAAGTGGAAGCGTTCACGCGCGACATGGTCGCGCAGACGCGCAAGGAGCCGGGCAATCTGCGCTACGACCTGCTGCGCCGCGCGGACGGCGCGCCGGGCTTTTACCTCTACGAAGCCTATGTCGATGAAGCCGCGGTGCAGGCGCATCGCGACAGCGCCCACTATGCGGCGTACCGCGCGAAGATCGGTGCGTTGGTGGCGCTGCCGCCCGAGGTGAAGACATTGACGGGCGTGGACGTCGCGGACTGACGCCGCATTCGTCTTCGTGACCGGCCAGCGCCGGACAGCGCTACGTAGCGGTGTCCGGCGCTTTTTTCATTGGGCCGCCGTGCGCGGCCTAGCCCGCCATATCGAGCACGACGCGGCCTTCGATCGCGCCGCGCTCCATGCGCGCGAACACGTCATTGATGTTCTCCAGCTTGTCGGTGGAGACGGTCGCCTTGACCTTGCCTTCCTGCGCGAACATCAGCGACTCTTCGAGGTCGAGACGTGTGCCGACGATCGAACCGCGCACCGTCACGCCGCTCAACACCATGTCGAAGATCGGCAGCGGGAAGTCGCCGGGCGGCAGCCCGTTCAGCGACACCGTGCCGCCCCGGCGCACCATGCCGAGCGCCTGCGAAAACGCGATGGGCGAGACCGCGGTGACGAGCACGCCGTGCGCCCCGCCAATTTCCTTCTTCAGATACGCAGCCGGATCGGTGGTTTTCGCGTTGACCGTCACGGTCGCGCCAAGACGTTTCGCCAGTTCGAGTTTCGTATCGTCGACGTCGACGGCGGCGACGTTGAGCCCCATTGCGCGTGCGTATTGCACGGCCATGTGACCGAGGCCGCCTACGCCGGAAATCACGACCCAGTTGCCCGGGCGCGTGTCCGTCACCTTCAGGCCCTTGTAGACCGTGACGCCGGCGCAAAGCACGGGCGCAATTTCGATGAAATCGATATCTTTCGGCAGCAGCCCCACGTAATTCGCGTCGGCTTTCGCGTATTGAGCGAAGCCGCCATTGACCGAATAGCCGGTGTTTTGCTGCTGCTCGCACAGCGTTTCCCAACCGCCGAGGCAATGTTCGCAATGGCCGCATGCCGAGTAGAGCCACGGAATGCCTACGCGATCGCCTTCCTTCACGTGCGTGACGCCCGCGCCCACGCCCACGACATAACCCACGCCCTCGTGACCGGGAATGAACGGCGGTTGCGGCTTCACGGGCCAGTCGCCGTGTGCGGCGTGCAGGTCCGTGTGGCACACACCGCACGCTTCGATTTTCACGAGCAGCTCGCCGGGTCCCGGGGTGGGAACGGCCACTTCCTCCAGCACCAGGGGTTTGCCAAATGCGCGGACTACTGCGGCTTGCATCGTCTTGCTCATCGTCGGGCTCCTGTCGAAGCGAAATGGCGGCGCGCGGCCGGATGCGTTGCGCATCGCGGTGCCGCCGCACGTCCGCCTGCCTTTCAAGTTTGAAGGAAAGGGTTTTCGCGTGCGATGAACCTGCTCAATGGTTGGAAATAAAAATGGGCAGAAGTTTTCGAAAGAAACTGCCGTTAACATTGGGTAAGGTTTGGTAACGACACCGTTGCACGAATTCAGTGAGCCCGATGCACAACGAGTCCCTCTACGAGCGCGCCAGCGAGAGCCATTTCGCAGGCGACCTGCTGCGTGCGCGTCAGTTGTACGTGCAACTGCTTGCCGTCGATGCAACGCACGCGAGTGCGATGTTTCGTCTCGGCGTGATCGGCTTGCAAGAAGGCGCACCGGCCGATGCGATTGGTTGGCTGCAGCGTGCGCTCGACGCAAACCCCGGCGAGCGGCGCTACCGCGAAGCGTTGGGGCAGGCCTATGCCATGGCCGCGCGTCATGCCGAAGCGGCGCAGACCTATCGCGGCCTGTTGACGGAAGACGCTTCGTCCGCCGATCTCTGGTGCGGGCTCGGCTCGGCGTTGCAGGCGCTGGGTGCGCACGCGGAGGCGGTGAAGGCGTGGCGAGGGGCGCTTGAGCGAGAAGTGAACCGGGCCGACATCTGGAACAACTTCGGTAATTGCCTGCGTTTGCTGGGCGACTCCGGCGAGGCTCAGGCGGCTTATCGTCGCGCGCTCGACTTGCAGCCGGGTGATGTCAACGCGTTGACGAACCTCGGCACGCTGCTGCAGGAAGAGGGGCGGGACGACGAGGCGCTCGAACGTTTGCGCGCGGCGCTTGCTGCCGCACCGGACAGCGCAGTCGCGATGATCAACCTCGGCGTGCTGCTGACCCGCCTGGCGCGTCTGGACGAAGCCGTGCCCTTGCTCGAACGTGCGGTGGCCATCGAACCGCAAATCGCGCATGCGGCCTACAACTACGGCGTCGCGCTTCAGGCATGCGGCCGTTTGCGCGAGGCCGAAGCGCAATATCGCCGCGCGCTCGCGCTCGACCCCGCGCACGCGGAAGCGGCCAATAACCTCGGAAATGTTTGCCGCGATCTCGGCGAACACCGGGCCGCGCAGGCGGCGTACACAACGGCCATGCGCGCGCGGCCCGATTTCGTCGACGCGTTCAATAACGCGGCCAACCTGATGCGCACGCTCGGCGGCCTCGACGAAGCGCAAGCGCTATTGCGCCAGGCCCTCGACCTCGATCCATCGCGCTCGGCCACGCTCAACAATCTCGGCAACGTGCTCAAGGACAGCGGGGGGCTGGACGAAGGCATCGAATGTTTTCGCCGGGCCGTGGCGAGCGAGCCCGGCAACCTCATCGCGCACAGCAACCTGCTCTATGCGTTGTCGTTTCAGGCTACAGATCCGCAGGTGATTCTCGATGAGGCGAGACGCTGGTCTGCGCATCACGAAGTGCCGCTCAGCGCGGAACGCATGCACGCGCGCGTCGAACCTGCGGCGGGAAGGCGCTTGCGTATCGGCTACGTATCAGGCGATTTTCGTGAGCATTGCCAGGCATTGTTCATGACGCCGCTCTTGACACATCACGACGCTGAGCGCTTCGAGATTCACGCGTATTCGAGCGTAGTGCGCCCCGATTCGACGACCGCACGCCTCGCCGCGCACGTCGAAAAGTGGCGCGACGTACGCACGTTGAGCGATACGGCGCTGGCGGACCAGATCCGCGCGGATGGCATCGATATCCTCGTCGATCTCACGATGCACATGTCCGATGGCCGGCCGCTGCTGTTCGCGCGCAAGCCGGCGCCGGTGCAGGTCGCCTGGCTCGCGTATCCCGGCACGACCGGAGTCCGCGCGATGGACTGGCGGCTCACCGATCCCTGGCTCGATCCGCCCGCGCACGACGGCTACTACAGCGAAAAGTCGTGGCGCTTGCCGCACACGTTCTGGTGTTATGACGCGCTTGCATCGGAGCCCGAAGTGAATGCACTGCCGGCATCGAGCGCGGGACACGTCACGTTCGGCAGCCTGAACAACCCGTGCAAGCTAACGGATACGACGCTGAATGTGTGGTCTCGTGTATTCGCCCGCTTGCCAGATGCGCGCCTCGTGCTCATGGCCGCTGAGGGTGAAGCGCGGCGCCGCCTCGGGCAACGGCTCGCTCAGGCAGGCATCGACGCGGCGCGCGTGCGCTTCCTGCCGTTCAGGCCGCGCGCGGATTATCTGCGCAGCTATCACGAGATCGATATCGGCCTCGACACCTTGCCGTACAACGGCCATACCACGTCGCTCGACTCGCTGTGGATGGGCGTGCCCGTCGTCACGCGCATCGGGCCGACGGTGGCGGGACGCGCGGGCTTGAGCCAGCTGGCGAACCTAGGCCTGACCGAACTGGCCGCCGATTCCGACGACGCGTTCGTGGAGACGGCGATGAGTCTCGCGAACGACCTGCCGCGCCTCGCGAATCTGCGCGCGACGCTGCGCGAGCGCATGGCGGCCTCGCCGCTGATGGACGGCGAGCGTTTCGCGCGCGGTATCGAAGCGGCGTACGAAGGCATGTGGTGCGCCGCGGCAAAGTAGGGCGATCTGGCCCGTAGATACGGGGCCTCTGGCGTCCTGTCCTCGGCCAGATGGCCATCCAGCGTCCTGTATAAATATACAGTAGAATCCTAGCCTGACAGCCAGGGCCGCGCGCCGATTTTCCGCGCGCGCCGCGCTGCAAGTTTCCGGGCCGCGCCGTGCATTTGCCCCAATCCGCGCGCCGCCCGGCCCAACGCGTGTGATCCCAGCCGGAATGCCAGCGCAAGTGAGCGAAAACCGATCTATCCGAATCCGTGGTGCCCGCCAGCACAACCTCAAGAACCTCGACCTTGACCTGCACACCGGCGAAATGACGGTCGTCACCGGGCCTTCGGGCTCGGGCAAGTCGAGCCTCGTCTTCGACACGCTTTACGCGGAAGGCCAGCGCCGCTACGTTGAAACGTTCAGCGCCTATGCGCGCCAGTTCCTCGACCGCATGGACCGGCCGCAGGTCGACCGCGTGGACGGCGTGCCGCCCGCCATCGCCATCGACCAGACCAACCCGGTACGGAGTTCGCGCTCCACGGTCGGGACGATGACCGAGCTGAACGACCACCTGAAGCTGCTCTACGCGCGCGCCGCGAATCTGTTCGACCGCGTCACGGCGCAGCCCGTGCGGCACGACACGCCTGAGACGATCTACGCCGAACTGATGGCGCGCACGGCCGCGGGCGACCCGCGACTCGTCGTCACATTCCCGGTCGAACTGCCCGACACGACCACCGAGGAAGAAGTCGCGCAGTGGCTTTCCGCGAGCGGCTATACGCGCGTGCAGGCGCAGCGCGAGGTGAAGACCGCCGAAGGCACACGCAAGCTGCTCGACGTGGTGGCCGACCGTTTCCGCATGCAGAACGTGGAGAAGAGCCGCGCGATCGAGGCGATCGAAGCCTCGCTCAAGCGCGGCAGCGGGCGCGTCAACATCTACGTGCTGGAAAGCGGCGACGCCGAAACGGCGGCCGAGCCGCAGATCTGGCGCTTCTCGACCGGCCTGCATTGCCCGGACAGCGATTTGCGCTACGCCGATCCGCAGCCCGCGCTGTTCTCGTTCAACTCGGCCTACGGCGCCTGCGACGCGTGCCGCGGCTTCGGCCGCGTGATCGGCGTGGACTGGGGCCTCGTGATCCCCGACGAGCGCAAGACGTTGCGCGGCGGCGCGATCAAGCCGCTGCAAACGCCGGCGTGGAAGGAATGCCAGGACGACCTGATGCGCTATGCCGCAAAGGCGGGCATTCCGCGCGATACCGCGTGGTCCGAGCTTACTCAGGCGCAGCGCGACTGGGTCATCAACGGCGCGCCGGACTGGAAGGGAAGCTGGCAAACGCAGTGGTACGGCGTGAAACGCTTCTTCCAGTATCTGGAGTCGAAGGCCTACAAGATGCACATTCGCGTGCTGCTGTCGAAGTACCGCAGCTACACGCCGTGCGAAACCTGCGGCGGCGCGCGCCTGAAAACCGAGGCCTTGCAGTGGCGTCTCGGCACGCAGCAGAACGCCGACGAAGTCCTGGCGCCGTCGGGGCGCTTCCTGCCGCACGGCGTGGACTGGACGCGCGCGCAGCTCGAAGCGCTGCCGGGCCTCACCGTGCACGACGTGATGCTGCTGCCGATCGAGCGCATTCGCCGCTTCTTCGACAATCTTTCGCTTTCCTCAGCATTGCTCGACGACGCGCTCAAGCTGCTGCTAGAGGAAGTGCGCACGCGTCTGAAGTATCTCTGCGACGTGGGCCTTGGCTATCTCACGCTCGACCGCCAGAGCCGCACGCTGTCGGGCGGCGAAGTGCAGCGTATCAACCTGACCACGGCGCTCGGCACGTCGCTCACAAAAACGCTGTTCGTGCTCGACGAGCCGAGCATCGGCCTGCATCCGCGCGACCTCAACCGCATTGTCGAGGCGATGCAGCGTCTGCGCGACGCGGGCAATACGCTCGTGGTGGTCGAGCACGATCCTTCCGTGATGCTCGCGGCCGACCGTCTCATCGACATGGGCCCCGGTCCCGGCGAGCGCGGCGGCACGATCGTCTACGACGGTACGCCGAACGATATCCGCTCCTCGGGCACCCTGACGGGTGAGTACTTGGGCGGCCACCGCGCCGTCGCCGACGCTTCGCACTGGGAGCGCCGCCCGGTCGACGCGTCCACGCCGCATCTTCTGCTCGAAGGCGCGAGCGAGCACAACCTGCGCGACGTGACCGTGGAGATCCCGTTGCAGCGGCTCGTTTGCGTGACGGGTGTCTCGGGCTCGGGCAAATCGACGCTCGTGCAGGACGTGCTGTATCCCGCGCTCGCGCGGCATCTGGGCAAGGCGACGGAAGCGCCGGGCACGTTCCGCAAGCTGGGCGGCGCGGAGCAGATCAGTGACGCCGTGTTCGTCGACCAGTCGCCGATCGGCAAGACGGCGCGCTCGAATCCGGCCAGCTACGTGGGCGCGTTCGACGAGATCCGCAAGCTGTTCGCCAAGGCGACGCTCGCGAAGCAGCGCGGTTATACGGCGGGCATGTTCAGCTTCAACTCGGGCGAAGGCCGTTGCCCGACTTGCGGCGGCTCGGGCTTCGAGCACATCGAAATGCAGTTCCTGAGCGACGTGTATCTGCGTTGTCCCGATTGCGACGGCAGCCGCTATCGCCCGGAAGTGCTCGAAGTGAAGATCGAGCGCGCGGGCCGCTCGCTTTCGGTGGCGGACGTACTCGACCTTACAGTGAGCGAAGCGGTGCAATGCTTCGCTGAGGATGCCGAAGTATTGCGCGTGCTCCAGCCTATCGTGGACGTGGGCCTTGAATACGTGAAGCTCGGCCAGCCGGTGCCGACACTGTCAGGCGGCGAGGCGCAACGTCTCAAGCTCGCGGGCTATCTCGCGGAAACCGCGCAGTCGCGCGGCAAGGAAGCGGGCGGGCGTCTCTTCATGTTCGACGAGCCGACCACGGGCCTGCACTTCGACGATATCGCCAAGCTGATGCGCGCCTTCGGCAAGCTGCTCGCGGGCGGCCACTCGCTGCTCGTGATCGAGCATAACCTCGACGTGATCCGCGCCGCCGACTGGCTGATCGATCTCGGCCCAGAAGGCGGTGACGCGGGCGGCGAAGTGGTGTGCGTCGGTACGCCCGCGGATGTGATCGCGTGCCCGCGCTCGCATACGGGCGCGGCGCTCGAACGCTACGAAGCGGCGCTTGGCAGCGGCGCTGAACTGCTCGCCGAAGAAGAGGGTGTGGCGCTGCAAACCGCGTTGCGCGCCGCGCAGGCGCGCCGTGAAGTGCAGGGCGAGGATGTGGTGCGCATCGTGAACGCGCGCGAGCACAACCTCAAGGCGCTCGACGTCGATATTCCGCATGGGCGCTTCAACGTCATCACGGGCGTGTCGGGGTCGGGCAAGTCCACGCTCGCATTCGACATCCTCTTTCACGAAGGCCAGCGGCGCTACCTCGAATCGCTCAATGCCTACGCGCGTTCGATCGTGCAGCCCGCGGGCCGACCCGAAGTCGATGCCGTGTACGGCATTCCGCCGACCGTTGCGATCGAGCAGCGCCTGTCGCGCGGCGGACGCAAGAGTACCGTCGCCACGACCTCCGAGGTGTGGCACTTCCTGCGTCTGCTTTATGTGAAGCTCGGTGTGCAGCACTGCGTGCACGACGGCACGCCCGTTACATCGCAGAGCGTCGATGCGATCGTCGCGCAACTGCTGCGCGAGCATCGCGGCCAGCATGTCGGTTTGCTCGCGCCGCTCGTCGTCAATCGCAAGGGCGTCTACACCGATCTCGCGAAGTGGGCGAAGGCGCGCGGCAATACGCATCTGCGCGTGGACGGCGAATTCGTTCCGGTTGCGCCGTGGCCCAAGCTCGACCGCTTCCGTGAACATACGATCGAGCTGCCCGTGGGCGACCTCGTGATCGAGCCTGAAAACGAGGCGCAATTGCGCGCCATGCTCGGCGCGACGCTCGAAGCGGGCAAGGGCATCGTGCACTTGCTCGCGCCGCTCGACGGTCTCGATCATGTGATTGGTAATGGTGGTTCGACGGCGGGCATCGGCGAGGTGAAGGTGCTGTCCACGCGGCGCGCGTGCCCGGTGTGCGGCACGAGCTATCCCGAACTCGATCCGCGCATGTTCTCGTACAACAGTAAGCACGGCTGGTGCACGACCTGTGTGGGCACGGGCCTCGCGCTCACGCGCGAGCAGCGCGCCGCCTACGACGACACGATCGTTGCCGAAGACGGCCGTGGCCGCGAACAAACCTTGCCTTCGGAGGAGCAGGAGCCCGAAGGCGTGGTCGACGAGCCGTGCCACGATTGCGGCGGCACGCGCCTGAATCCCGTGGCGCGCGCCGTGACGTTCGACGCGCATCCTATCGTCGACGTCGCGCAGTGGACCGTGGCGGACACGCGCCGCTGGATCGATACGCTGAAGCTTAACGGCCGCGATGCGCAAATCGCCCGTGACGTGGTGAGCGAAATCCGCAGCCGTCTGCAGTTCCTTGAGGAAGTGGGGCTCGGCTATCTGAGCCTCGATCGCGCCGCGCCGAGCCTTTCGGGTGGCGAGGCGCAGCGTATTCGCCTCGCGGCGCAGCTGGGCAGCAATTTGCAGGGCGTGTGCTACGTGCTCGACGAGCCGACCATCGGCCTGCATCCGCGCGACAACAAGATCTTGCTGGACGCGTTGCGCAGCCTCGGCGAGAAGGGCAACACGCTCGTCGTAGTCGAGCACGACGAGGACACGATCCGGCGCGCCGACCACATCATCGACATCGGCCCGAGCGCGGGCAAGCGCGGCGGCCGCGTGGTGGCGCAAGGCAGCGTCGCCGATCTCGCGGCGCAGGCCGATTCGCTGACCGGGCGCTATCTCGCTCAGCCGATCCAGCATCCGCTGCAACCGCGCCGCGAAGTGCGCCCTGCGCGCGCCGGGCGTGAAGCGGTGCCGGGACAATGGCTCACCGTCCACGGCGGCAAGTTGCACAACCTGCGCAACGTGACCGCGCAGATTCCGCTTGGCCGCCTCGTGGCGATTACGGGCGTGAGCGGCTCGGGCAAGTCCACGCTCGCGCGCGACGTGCTGCTTTCCAATCTGCTCGACGCCGTGGGGCGTTCGGTGCTGTCCTCGCCCGCCGAGCGCCGCGCGCGCAAGGCGGTGAAGGAGAAGGCGCCGAGCGCGGCGGAGCGCCGTTCGAGCGTACTCGCGCGCACGAGCGCCAAGCCGAAGCTCGAGGTTGCGCATACGTGGCAGGGCTGCGATTCGATTAGCGGATGGGAAAGCATCGACCGCGTGCTCGAAGTGGACCAGACGCCGATCGGAAAAACGCCGCGCTCGTGTCCCGCGACCTATATCGGCGTGTGGGACGCGATTCGCCGCCTGTTCGCCGATACGCTCGAGGCGCGCGCACGTGGCTACAGCGCGTCGCGTTTCTCGTTCAACACCGGCGACGGACGCTGCCCCGCGTGCGAAGGCCAGGGTGTGCGCACCATCGGCATGAGCTTCCTGCCCGACGTGAAGGTGCCGTGCGACGTGTGCCACGGCCAGCGCTTCAATCCGGAAACGCTGGCTGTGACGTGGCGCGGCCGGAACATCGGCGAAGTGCTGACGATGGAAATCGACGAGGCCGTGGAATTCTTCGGGTCGATCACGAGTATTTCGCACCCGCTGCAACTGATGAAGGACGTGGGTCTCGGCTATCTCACGCTCGGCCAGCCTTCGCCCACGCTCTCGGGCGGCGAGGCGCAGCGCATCAAGCTCGTGACCGAGCTTTCCAAGGTGCGCGACGACATCACGCGTCGCGGGCAGAAGGCGCCGCACACGCTCTACGTGCTCGACGAGCCCACCGTGGGCTTGCATATGGCCGACGTGGCGCGCCTCATCAGCGTGCTGCACCGGCTCGCGGACGCGGGGCATAGCGTCGTCGTGATCGAGCACGACCTCGACGTGATCGCCGAGGCCGACTGGATCATCGACCTCGGCCCGGAAGGCGGTGTGGGCGGCGGCACCATCGTCGCCGCTGCCGATCCTGAAGCGCTCGCGAAGGTGCGCTCGAGCCATACCGGCGCGGCGCTTGCGCCCGTGCTGGCGCGTGGCCAGGGCGACGCGAACGGTGCCGAAATGAAACCTGCACCAGAGCGGCGCGCAAGGGATACAGCGGGTTCGCGATAGGAAAACGGAGCGGGCCGCAGAGGCCCGCTCCGCCTTGAAACCGCTTGATCTGTGCCGCGAGCGCAAGGTATCATGGGTTCCGCTTGCAGCAAACGTTCGCTCACCTGTAGCGGCGTCACCTGAGAGCGGAGCAGCGGACTGCAGATCCCCTCCGAACCGGTCGCGGGCTCCACACTCAGACCAACTCATCAGTGCAGCAAGGCTTCGCAGTCTGTTCGCGAAGCCTTTGTCTTTTCAGGGAAGACGATTCTTTGCCGATTGTTGAATCGGTGCCTTGCCCCAGATGAAGCGAGAGGAATTAATCGATGTTCGACCTCGATGGAGAGGCGCGCGAACGGCTCATCGTGTGGATTCGACGCCGCATGGAAGAGTACGGCATTACGTTCGAAGAGCTTGAAGCGTCTATTGCCGAAAGCGAAAAACTACCCAAGTACCGCGACGCATACGGGAATACATGGAATGGCGAGGGCGATATGCCGGCCTGGCTGTTGCGTTATAAGCACGCGGGACAGGATATCGAGCATTTTCGCTGCTAGCCGTGACGGTGCGCGAATGCGCGCCGGTGTTGCCGTTCGACCGCCAGACCGTACGCGGCGCATGCCGCAAAGCCCGCGCATTGGCGCGGCGCCCAGTATTATTCAGCATAGTTTTAAACTGCCTTTCGGTGCGAGCCGGGGATTAATTGCGCCCGCTAATGTGCAGCGCCGGTTTAGGCATTGTTTTTGTTGGCATTTGCACGCGCGTAATTAGTCAGTTTTTTTGAAAACTCGGGTTGGCCACGCGATCAACCTGCGCGACAATCTCGCCCATTCCGTTCTTGCTGCGGCAGGGAGGTTGTCATGGCGATACTCGTGCTGGGCCTCGTGATTTTCATTGGCGTCCATTCGATCCGCATCATGGCGGCGCCTTGGCGCGCCGCGCAGATCGAGCATTTCGGTCCGCGTGCCTGGCGAGGCGCGTTCGCGCTGCTCTCCATTCTGGGTTTCGTGCTGATCGTGTATGGCTACGGGCTGTCACGCCGCTACCCCGTGCCGATCTGGCTGCCGCCGTTCTGGATGGCCCACGTTGCGGCGCTTCTCACCGCCATTGCCTTCATCATGATCGTCGCGGCCTATGTGCCGGGCAATCACTTCAAGCGCGCGCTCGGCCAGCCCTTCGTGAGCGGTGTTGCACTTTGGGCGTTCGCGCATCTGCTCGCCAACGGCACGCTCAACGCCATCATTCTCTTCGCGGTTTTTCTCGTCTGGGCGCTGTTCGAGCTTAGAGGAGAGAATCGCCGCGATCGCGAGGCCGGTGTCGTCTATCCCGAGGGGCAGGCGTCGCGCGATGTGATCGTCGTCGTGGTCGGGCTCGTGGCCTGGGCCGTGTTCGCCTTCTGGCTGCATGGCGTGCTGATTGGCGTGCGGCCGCTCGGCTGAGCGCGCCGCAGACCGCACACGCGCTGCAAAAAAAGAAGCCTGCGCATGGCAGGCTTCGCAAGGTACAGCTCGGAGTTCCGCGATCAGATCGCAGCGGCACGATCATAGGGCCAGTTCGTGAAAGCCCCGTGAAAGTCCGCGCGATTCGGCGCGTCTATCCGTCAATGCATTACAGATCGAAGAACACCGTTTCCTGTTCGCCCTGCATGCGGATGTCGAACGTGTAGACGATGCTGCCGGCCTGCTCGCTGCGGCGCGCGATGAGCGTGTCGCGGCGCGCCGCCGGTACGGCTGAGAGCACCGGGTCCGTGGCGTTGGCGGCGGCTTCGTCTTCGAAGTAGATGCGCGTGAAGGTGTGCGTGAGCATCCCGCGCATCATCACGATCACATTCAGATGCGGCGCTTCGCCAGCGTTCTCGACGCCCGGTTTCACGGTGTGCACGACGAAGCGGCGGTGCGCATCCGTGCCGGTGCCCACGCGCGCAAAACCGCGGAAGCCGTCTTTCGCGATTTCCTCGCGCGAAGCCGGATAGCGGCCGTTTGCGTCGACCTGCGAAAACTCGAGCATCGCGTCGAACACGGCGTTGCCGTCGCCGTCGATCACGCGGCCCATCAGCGTGATGTGCTCGCCCGGCGTTTCAGGCCCTACGACGTCGGCGGTGAAGAGGCTCTTCAGATCGAAATCGTATTGCTGCGGACACAGGCCGTAGGCGAAGTACGGGCCGACGGTTTGCGAAGGCGTTTCCTTGAGTGCCATGGTTCAACGCTCCGTAGGGGTTTGGTTCGGGCCGCGCAGCACGATGTCGAATTCGTAGCCGAGTGCGAAGCCTTCTTCGGTGGTGTCGAGCGAGAAGCGCGAAATCATGCGTTCGCGTGCGTCCTCGGGCGTGCCCTGATAGATCGGGTCGAACGCGAGCAGCGGGTCGCCGGGGAAATACATCTGCGTGACAAGACGCGAGCCGAAGTAGTCGCCGAACAGCGAGAAGTGGATGTGATTCGGTCGCCACGCGTTCGGGTGATTGCCCCAGGGATACGCGCCCGGCTTGATCGTCAGGAAGCGATAGCGGCCGTCGTTATCGGTGATCGCACGGCCTGCGCCGAGGAAGTTGGGGTCGAGCGGTGCGTCGTGCTGGTCCTGCTTGTGCACATAGCGGCCGGCAGCGTTGGCCTGCCAGATTTCCACGAGCGTGTTGCGCACCGGCTTGCCGCCTTCGTCGAGCACGCGGCCCGTCACGATAATGCGCTCGCCGAGCGGCGCACCGTTTTTCGCGGCATTGCGCGTGAGATCGTGATCGAGCGCGCCGAGGTCGTCGGTGCCGTACACGGGCGCATGCTGGTTGCGCAGCTTTTCCTTCAGGGGAATGAGCGGGAGCGTGGGGCCGCGTTTGACCGACGAACGATACGGCGGATAAACATACACGGGATGCGAGTCGAAGTCGCGCGGCGACAGGATGGACTCGTCCATGGGGTGTCTCCTGGAGTGGATTATTGGGGGAAGGGCTCGCCGCCGGCAGCGGTTGGCGTGGCGAGCCGATGCATGCACTTTATCCAAAGCGAAAAGTTATGCAAAATGATGTTTTTTCGCATCTCGTATAACGAACCGTTATGCAAAACCGGCTCGCGGACGGACGCGTCAAATTCCGCCATCTACAGTGTTTCCTTGCCGTGGCCCAGATGGGCAGCGTGCAGCAGGCCGCCGAGAGTCTTTCGGTCACGCAGCCTGCCGTGTCGAAGACGATCGCCGAGCTGGAGCTGGTGCTGGGCGTGAAGCTGTTCGAGCGCGGCCGCCACGGCGCGGTGCCCACGCGCGAGGGGCAGCTTTTCATGCCGCACGCGAGCGCCTGCGTGAGCGCGCTGCGCCAGGGCGTGGCTTTGCTTGCGCGCGACGAGGGCGCGGTGACCGCGACGCTCGATATCGGCGTGCTGCCGACGGTGGCGACGGCGCTGCTGCCCGGCGCGTTGCGACATTTCGGCGAGGAATGGCCACGCGTGAGCGTGCGGCTCGTGACGGGAGCCAACACCGAACTGCTCGAGCGATTGAAAACCGGGGCGATCAGCTTTGCGGTGGGGCGGCTTGCCGACCCCGAACGTATGGTGGGCCTGAGCTTCGAGCAGTTGTACAACGAGCCGCTCGCCGTGGTGGTGCGCGCGGGGCACCCGCTTGCGCAGGGGGCGGGCCTGCCGGCGCAACTCGCATCGTTTCCGCTCGTGATGCCGCCGTTCGGCACGTTGATCCGCCAGGCGGCGGATAGCCTGCTCGCGGCGTGGGGCGCGCCGCCGCTGTCCGCGTTCGTCGAGTTGCTTTCGGTTTCGGTGGGGCGCGCGCTTGCGCTCCAGAACGACGCGGTGTGGTTCGTGCCCGCCGGCGCCGTCGAATACGACCTGCGGCGCGGCACGCTGGTGCAACTGCCGCTGCCTGCGGCTGGCGGCGAAGAGCCGGTGGGTGTGATTCAGCGGACCGATACGCAGCCTACGCCTGCCGGTCGCGCGCTGATTGAGGCCGTTCGGCGCGCGGCGCGCGAGCGTGAAGCGCGGCCGGATGGCTCCGCCGCGCCGCGCAAGCGGCGTGCGCGTGCCGCGAACGCTTCCGCTGACAAGGATTCACCCGGCGCGAAACGTTGAGGCTTCCTGTTCCTGCAGACGCGAAACCGCGCCAGATTCAGCCGGTAGAGAGCTTCGCCTTGGCGCGCGACTTCGACGTAGCCGATGCTTCCGGCGCGACACCGGGCAGGCGCGCGCTCGTGGCCATCCACAGCACTTCGGCGTCTTCCTCGCTCGTCGAAATGGCTGCGTGGCCGGTGCGGCTGTCGAAGTAGAGGCTGTCGCCGGTTTCGAGGTAGGTGGGTGCGTAAAGCTCCGAATACAGGCACACGCTGCCGCTGATCACATACAGGAACTCTTCGCCTTCGTGGCGGCCCCAGTCGTCGAATGCATCGAGCGAATGCGCGGTGATGCGGATGCGAAACGGCAGCATCGCCTTGTGTGCGAGGTCGGTGGCGAGCAATTCCATTTGATAGCCGCGATAGGCGTGGCGCTGGCCCGCGCCGTTGCGCGTGAGCGCGCGGCGGCCGCCCGCATTGAGCTTGGGCGGGGTGCCGAACAGCTCGGCCAGGTCGATCCTGAGCCCGCCGACGATCTTTTGCAGCACGTCGAAGGTGGGCGACATCAGCCCGTTTTCGACCTTCGACAAGGTCGAGCGCGAGACGCCGCACAGGCGGCTGGCCGAATCGAGCGTGAGGTCCTGGGCGACCCGCGCGGCACGCACGCGGCGGCCGAGGTCGGTGGTCGCCGTGCTGGCGGATGGGGTGAGCGTGGAGTCCATGGGCTGCGTTCGGAAACTGACGAAAAGCCCTGGTTGGGCCGCGCAATGTGTTACCGATCATATCAAACGCTTGCCCGCGTGAAAGCCATGTCTGCATGGCCCGGTCCGGCCGGAGCCTCGGCGCCGGTGGGCGGCAGACGCTAGCCCGTCGCCCATTAATGCCCTAATTAATTATTAATTAAAACGACTCGATTTAAAGATTTTTAAAACTTAATCCGCCGCTAATTTGACAAATTTTAAAGATTTATTGGGTTTGATATTAGAGTGGCACTTCAAAATGCGTCCATGCGTCGCGGCTCACACGGAAATTGATATTTATCATTGTAATCAGATGATGTAGATCAAGTGGAGAGAGCAAAATGCATGACGAACGACTCGAATTGTTGCTGGCAATCTCGCGAAGAACGCTTGGGATCGAAAGTTTCGAGCTGACCGGGAAGCCGACGGCCGACGTCCACCTCGTGAGCGTGGAGGACATTGGCCGCGCGCTGGAGTCGGCGTATGACGCCGGGCTGATCGTCGGCTACCGCATGGGCCGCGCGGAGTGCGAAGAGAACGCCTGAATACCGCGTGAAGCGATTTAGGGGGCGGCGTCCTTTAAACGGGGCGCCGTTTTTCATTTCCGCCGGTATTCGCTCGTTAATAAACCGGGTGCCGAATAGCACATCGGCGTGACTCAATCGCGAATGCGATTGTGCGTTCGCGGCGATTACCTGGGAAACCTGATCAATTAAACGAGCCGGCGCAACGGCGCGAACGACCAGTCGTGCGGTACGCCATGCACAGCGAAAAACCACGCGGCAATCCACGATGCGGCGACGACGATCAGGTCGCAACTTCCGCTGCGCCACCAGTTCAACGAGTGCCGCTGATAGATCCACGGCACACCGAGCGGATTGGGCCAGTCGGCGAACAGGTGGATCATGCCGCCGCAAGCGAAGCCGAACGCGGGCGCTGCGAGCGGCATGTGTCCGAGCTTGTGATACGACCATACGAGCAATGCAATCCAGCCAATGCCCCAGTGCGTGAGCGTGCGATGCGTGATCCAGAGGCGTCGCTTCTTGCGCCACCAGGCGACTTCCAGCCAGTCGGGAGCCGAACCGCCCGCGACACCCGCCGCGAATGCGAGCGCAGCGTAAAGATGCCAGGCGCTATCGGCGCCCTGATGCGTGACGATTGCGGCGGCGATGACGCCGGCGGCCCAACCCGTGGCGTGATGTGCGGTGCCTGATGCCATGAAGCGGTGTATTGCGAAGTCGAAGGGGGCGCAATCTTCGCAGATGTGTCGCCGTTATGACAGGGGTGAAACGCGGATGACATGCAGGCGACACGCGGTACGTCGTGCGGCGCGGGCGGTGCCCGCGCCTGCTACTTGCGCGTCAGGTCGTGCAGCGCGCTACGTCGAAGCGTAGTTCTTCTTCAGGCGGATCATTCGACGCGGAAGCGCCATGCGTTACGCGAATGACCGAACCGTGGCCGTTCGGCGTGAGCGTGACGAAGTACGATGCGTCCGAGCGCGAGCCCACGCTCAGTTCGGTTGTCGTGCCGTCTCGCGAAGCGTGAACGTGCGGCAAGCGGCCTTCGAGGCAACTCGCGATCGACGACGCCGAACGCGCCGACGAAGCATAGATCATTGGTTCGCCGTTGGAGGCCGTGCCGGACGGCGGTGTCGAACCGCAAGCGGCGATGAATGCGAGCGGGGTAGCGGCAAGAAGTCGTAGCGTGAGCGTTTTCATAAGCGGCATGACAGGATCGAAGCAGCGGATTATGCCAATGAGTATACGCACCCTGATCTGAATCAAGGCCCACGCAGACGTAAAAAGATGCAACAACAAACAAGAAAAAACGCACATGCGCTTGTGGCGCATGTGCGTTTCGCGAAGGAAGGGCAGCGCGGCGGGTCGCGCCGCGTTTGACCGAACCCGGGCGATCAGAAGCGGTGGCGCAGACCGACCGTCGCGGCCACCTGGTTGTTCGTCGAGGAGGGCGAGAGCGTATTGATCGCAGCCACGTTCGCGATGCCTGAGCCGTCGGCGTTGTAGCCGAGCGAGCCCGAAGCGTGCTGGTAGACGCCGGCGAGATAGACGTCCGTGCGCTTGCTCAACGAGTAGTCGGTGCCAAGCACGACGGTGTGCCACTTCGGGCTGTTGTTGTTGCCGTTGCCCGTGACGGTGCCGTCGGTGAACGTGTAGGAGCCGACGAACGCGAGCGCGGGCGTCAGATGGTAAGCGCCGTTGATCTCATAGTTGTCGACGTGCAGGTTCAGGCCGGAGAGGCCCGGCAGCGGCGCGCTGCCGCCACTCGAGAGACTCTGCATGCCGTCGATTTGCGAGTGTGTCCACACGAAGCCAACCTGTGCCGGGCCGTAGGTGTAGTTCACGCCCGCGCCGAACGAGCGCTGCAGCCGTGCCGAGATGTTCTGGTCAGCAGAAGCCGCGCTGTTCGCCGCGCCCAGGCCGCCCGAGTTGTTTTGCTGCGAATAGGCGGCTGCGAAGTTCAGCGGGCCGTTGCCGTACGACGCGCCGACGCTCCATGCGCGGCCATTCGCAAAGCCGTTTGCGTCGTTGCTGAAGCCGTACAGGCCGCCGAACTGGAAGCCCGCGTAATTGGCGCTGGCGTACTTGACCGAGTTCTTGATCGAATAGCTCTGCGCGAGGTTGTCGTTGTCGAACGGGTGGCCCGCGAGGTTGTTGCCGAAGGCCGCGCCGGCTTCCGAGAGCGGCGAGAGGTAATCGACCATCGAGTCGTATTGCCGCCCGAGCGTGAGCGTGCCGAACGGGTCGCTCTTCAGGCCGACGTAGGCCTGGCGGTTGAAACCGTTGTCGCCGTTCTTGTAGCCGCCGTTATTGAGATTGAAGCCGCTTTCCAGAGTGAAGATCGCCTTCAGGCCGCCGCCCAGATCTTCGGCGCCGCGAAAGCCGAAGTAGTTGTTGGAGAGAGCGCCGCTGCCCTGAGCCCACAGGCTGTGGCCGCCTGCGTTATTCGCGTAGACGATGCCGGCGTCGAGGGAGCCGTAAAGGGTGACGCTGCTTTGCGCATGGGCGCTGATGGCGAAGGCGCTGAGGACGCCTGCAACAATGAGTGCTTTTTTCATGTTTTTCTCCGGTCAGAACCTGGGAAATCAAAGGCCGAATATTCTGAAAATCGATTTCGTGCCCGGTTGATTCGCAACGAGGTGTAGGCCTGGTAATCGGAGGATTTGCGTGGATCGGCGCAACAATACATGCGCCTCATTTCGTTATTGGCATTAATCGTTGTAAGTTGCTGCATTTAAAGAGATTTGTAAAACTGTTACTTGGTGCGGCAAATTGATCCTCGGAAATAATCCGTTGCGCATTCGCGACGATGCGGCAAAGCCGCGCAGGAGCGGGCTTAGCGCGAATGCACTTCTTTTTCAAGCGTGATTCTCGTCGTTTGGTGAAAGGTACTGTTCCAGATCCTGGGCTGAACACATGCATCGCGCGGCGCTACAATTTCTTCAGCCCTCGACCAAGGGTGGTCTTTTTTCATCTGTTTTGCGCGGCTCTCGGGCCGCGTTTTTTTTGCCTGCGAAAATCATTTTCAATTAATGCACGCAACGGAATGGTGCGTTGCGGAAGATGGAATGATTAAAATCGCGGCAGATATTCTGCTTCGGTGGCGGGATAATCGGAACTTTGCACGGGGAGAAGACTTGGCGTTCGACGCGCGGCGCGATGCGGGTAGAATCCTGCCCTTGCCCCGCGACGGGCAAGTCCCGCGCAGAACCCGATGAAAGCCCCGCCATGACCGATTCCTCTCCCGCAGCCGATCCCGATTTCCCCGCCGATGACACCGCCGCCGAGGCCGAGGTGATCCAGGAAGCGCGCCTGTGGCGCAAGGACGGCTGGACCGCGCGCGTGATCAAGAATGAGGACGACGATGGCTGGGCCGTCGAAATGATCAAGGACGGCGAGCCGGAGCCTGCGCTAGTCGGGCCTTGGACCATGGGCCGTGACAAGAAGAATCCCAAGCCGCTCGACACGTCGGCGTTCAACACGCTCGTGAAGACCGCTTCCGAGGTATTGCGCCGGCACGAGCAGCAATTGCGCGCGCTGCTGCACAAGCGCGTGAGCGTGCAGACCGCTGATGGCGATGTGGACGTGACGCTCGATATCGTTCCCGACGAGTACGAGCCTTATGCGCTTGTCAGCGCGATCGACGCGTTTGGCGAGCAGCTCGCGCAGGCGCGCGTCGCGCCGAATTTCAAGCTGACGAAGGCGCGCGCCGAGGCCTGGGCCGAAGGCGGCTTCGGCCGTATCGAGTAACGATCGGCGACTATCGGAGCAAGCCCGCTCAGTCCTGCTGGCAGAAGATCGCGGTCAATAGCGGCCCGGCATGGTGAACGATAGCGGTATTGCCTGCCGCCGTGAGCGCCGCCTGCACCTTGGCCTGGGTGCCAACCACGACGGCCCCGTAGGCGGAAGGGGCGATGGGCTTGCCGTTGCCGGTCTTGAAGAGCGGGTCGTCTTTCTGGAAGCCCACCACAGCGAACACACTGAAACCGTAGGCGGTCATGTGCTGGCCGTGCGCGGGCCAGAACGCGTTGATCGAATTGCTTTCGACCTTCATGGGTTTCGGATCGATCAGGTTTTGCGTGATCAGTCCCGAGATAAAGTCGTGGGCGGACTCGCTGCAGGTCAGTGAATCGTCGATGACAGCGGCGCGGGCGGTGCCGTCGAGAAGCGTCAGCGCAGCGAGAAAAAGGGCGGCAAACGTAAAGCGTTTCATTGCATGGTTGGCGAAAGTGCGTGCGCGGGGCCGGATGCGGCAGGCGCACAACGCCCGGGCTGGCGCGAAAGGGTTGCACTCTACGCGTGTTCGGGAGATCTCGCTTGCGGCGCTGCGCGAGCCAACCTGGCCGGGCCGATCTGGCGCTTTGGCTTACAAAACGACAAGTTAATGTGGCGCGAACGTCGGATTACCTGCAAGTTTTCTGGAAGGCGTATATATTGCGCGGTTATGACCGAAAAAGATAAACCTGCAAAAACGGCTCCGCGAGCGGTGCCACTACCGCGCACGTGGGATGCTCGCGCGGCGCGTTGGCTCGTCACTCCGCTCGTACCCACGCGCGTTACCCCGAATCACCTGACCACGCTGCGACTGCTGATTGGTGTTGCCGGCGGGTTCTATCTGGCGCGCGGCGGCTTTCTGCACGCCAATATTGGCGCGTTTCTGATCGTGTTGTCGAATTTTGTTGATCATACCGACGGCGAACTGGCGCGTATCAGCGGCAAAACCAGCCGTATCGGACATTTCTACGATCTCGCAGCGGACGCGCTCGTCACCGTCCTGCTGTTCTTCGGCATGGGCTACGGTCTTGGCGCCGTGGCCGGCCACACGGGCGCCGAATGGCGTGTGCCGCCGGCCGTGCTCGGCGGCATCGCGGGCGTCGCGGTCGCCGTGATCTTTTTTCTGCGCATGCGCATCGAGGAAATGGCCGGCAAAGCGGGCACGCAGCAGGCGTTCGCCGGCGGTTTCGAGACTGAGGACGTGCTGTATCTGCTACCCCTTGTCACGCTGACGGGCGTGGTGTCGCCGTTCATTATCGCGGCTTCGATCGGGGCGCCGTTGTTCGCCATCTGGGTGGTGCTCGACTACGTGCGCGTGACGCGCCGCCAGCGCCCCGCCAAGGAAACCAGCCAGGTGTGGAGCAGCAGATGAGCTTGCAAGCAGAACAAGAACAGGTCGTAGCGCCTCCCGTACCCGTATCGGCCCGCGCCACACGCGCTGCGGCCGGCGAGCCGGACGGCGCGATCGGCCGCGCGCTGCAACCGTTGAACACCGCGCGCCTGCGCGCCGACTACGAGAGCCAGGGCTCGTTCCTATATCTCTCCGATTTCCTGCCCGCCGACGCCACGCAACAGTTGATCGACGCGGCCAACGCGCTGCTCCCCGAAGTCAACCGCAACTATCTGCCGGGCCACAAGGCGGGCGGCAGCGTGAGCCGTCACACGATCGACCGCCTCGCGCCGTACATCGCCGAGCTTTACCGCTCGCCGCAACTGATCGCGTGGCTCGAAAAGATCACGGGCGACCGCCTGCAGCTTTCACCCGAAGACGACCCGCACGCGTACGCACTGTATTACTACACGCGCGCCGGCGACCATATCGGCTGGCATTACGACACGTCGTATTACGACGGCCGCCGCTATACGGTGCTGCTCGGCGTGATCGACGAATCGTCCTGCAAGCTCGACTACGAGTTGCACACGAAAGACCCGAACAAGGCCGACGAACCGGGCTCGGTGCAGTACCCGCCGGGCGCGCTCATCGTGTTCGACGGCGACAAGCTTCGCCATCGCGTCACGCCGAGCCTCGAAGGCGAAGTGCGCGTGTCGCTCACGCTCGAATACGTGACGAACCCGAACATGCGGCCGTGGCGGCGTTTCATCTCGAACATGAAGGACGCCATTGCGTACTTCGGTTTCCGCCAGGTGTTCCGCAAGGCGTTTGGAGGCAAGGCGTGAGCCGTGCTGCCATCCTGCTGCTGTCGGTCGGCACGGCACTCTTCATTGCGCTGCTCGCCTGGCAGGGCCTCGGCTCGGTAACGGGCGCGCTCGCGGCCGCCGGCTGGGGGCTCGTGCTCGTTGCCGCATTCCACGTCGTGCCGCTCGCGCTCGACGCGGGCGCGATCGCCGTGCTCTTTGGCAAAGACGCGCGCGTCGATCAGCGTGATGCGCTGCTCGCGCGCTGGACCGGCGAATCGGTCAACAGCCTGTTGCCGGCCGGCCAGATCGGCGGCCCGGTGGCGATGGTGCGCCAGCTTGCCCAACGCGGCATGTCGATGCGCGACGCGGCGGCGGCCATCACCGTGAGCACGACGCTGCAGGCCGTGGCGCAGATTGTGTTTGCCGTATTCGGCATCGTGCTTTTTTCGGCCTATGCCGCGAACGGCGCGCCGCGTGATCTCGGCGTCGCGGCGCTGATCGCGACCGCCGTGCTTGGCGGCCTGATCGCGCTGTTCTATGTCGCGCAGCGCCGTGGTCTGTTCGGCCGCCTGCTGCGTCTTGCCTCGAAGGTATTCGGCAAGCGCGACTGGTCGGCGCTTGCCACGCGCGCCGACGCCGTCGACGAGGCCGTGAAGTCGCTTTACGCCGAGCGTGGCCGCGTGGCGGCCAGCTTCGCGCTGAGCCTCGCGGGCTGGCTCGTGGGCACGGTGGAAGTGTGGCTCGCGCTGCGCTTTCTCGGCCATCCCGTAGGCTGGATCGATGCGCTGCTGCTCGAGAGCATCGGCCAGGCCATTCGCGGTGCGGCTTTCGCCATTCCCGGTTCGCTGGGCGTGCAAGAGGGCGGTTACCTGCTGCTCGCGCCGCTCGTCGGCCTGCCGCCCGAGGCGGCGCTCGCGCTCTCGCTCGCCAAGCGCGCGCGCGAAATCCTGCTCGGCTTGCCGGGCCTGCTGTATCTGCATTTCAGCGAACGTAGCTGGCAACGCCGGCGCGCCTCGCGCGTCTGTGCTGTCGAAGTCGCCGATTGACCTTTTTTCTCCCAAGGAACGTTTGCGCATGCGCGCCATCATTCTCGCGGCAGGCCTTGGCCTGCGCCTTCAGCAACCGGCTGGAGATCAGTTTCCGAAATGTCTGCTGCAGTTCGAGGGCGTGACGCTGCTCGAACGCCATTTGCAATTCCTGGAAGAGGCGGGCGTCACGGAAGTCGTGCTCGCGCTCGGTTTCCAGCCCGAGCTGGTCGAGGCCGAACTCAAGCGCATCAGCTGGCCGCACAAGGTCGAGGTCGTGATGAATCCGCGCTTCGACCTGGGCAGCGTGCTCACGGTGCACCGCACGGCCGAGGCGCTCACGCGTGGCGGCGACGTGCTGCTCATGGACGCCGACGTGCTCTATGACGAGCGCGTGTTCGCGCCGCTCGTGGCAGGGGAGGCGCCGGCCAACCGTTTGCTGATCGACCGCGACTTCGAAGCCGGCGACGAGCCCGTGAAGCTGTGCCTGCGCAACGGCGTGCCCGTCGAACTGCGCAAGCAACTGGCGGTCGGTCTGCAATACGACACGATCGGCGAGTCGGTGGGTTTCTTCCGCCTGAACGAAGCAACGGCGCGCCGCTTTGCGCAGATCGTCGAAGGCTATGTCGATACGGGCCGCGCGAACCTGCCGCACGAAGAAGCGTTGCGCGACCTGCTGCTCGAACGCGGCAGCGAGTTCGAAACCGCGGACGTGACCGGCGCGCCGTGGATCGAAATCGACTTCCCCAACGACGTGACGCGCGCCGCGCAGCAGGTGCTGCCGCAACTGCGTCCGGTGGTGAGCCGTGTGAAGCAGACGGCTGTCTGAAGCGCATCGGCGCGGATTGCTCGACGCTTGATGTCTGATTAGGCCGCGAGATCTGTCGCCGCTTGAAAGCGGCGGCGGGCTTCGCGGCTTTCACTTTTGCGCGTGTGATTGCATCGCGCCGCATCGGCAAAAAGCGCGGCGCTTCATCTGTTGCAGGGTTCCCGTTTTCCGCAACAAGGGCCATAATGGCAGCTTTACGCCATCAGCCACGCTGATCGTCGTTCCTGCCCATGCCATTAGCCCTAGGCACATTCATCGTTCCGCTCATTGTCGCGTGCTCGATGTTCATGGAGAACGTGGACGGGACGGTCATCGTCACCTCGCTCCCCGCACTGGCCCGCGATCTCGGCCAGGACCCCATCACACTCAAGCTGGCCGTCACGAGCTACGTGATCGGTCTCGGCGTGTTCATCCCGATTTGCGGCTGGGTGGCCGATCGCTTCGGCTCGCGCAATGTGTTTCGCACGGCCATCGGCATCTTCATGGCGGGGTCGCTGTTGTGCGCGGCTTCGAGGTCGCTCGAGATGTTCGTGGCCGCCCGCTTCGTGCAGGGCATTGGCGGCGCGATGATGGTGCCGGTGGGCCGCATCATCATCTTCCGCTCGCTGCCCAAATCGGACTTCATTCGCGCGGTCAACTATCTCACTGTGCCCGCGTTGCTCGGGCCGGTCGTGGGGCCGCCGCTTGGCGGGTTCATCACCACGTATCTGCATTGGCGGCTGATCTTCTTCATCAACATTCCGATTGGCGTGCTCGGCATCTGGCTCGCGAACCGGCATATCGCGAACATGCACGAGGAGCACCCGGGCCGGCTCGACTGGGCGGGTTTCGTGCTCTCCGCGGGTGGGGCGTCGCTCTTCATGCTCGGCCTTTCGCTGGTGGGCGGCGAGCTCGTCGCCACCGGCACGGCAGTGACGATGTGTGTGATCGGCGCGTTGCTGCTGGGCGCCTATTGGTTGTATGCGCAACGTGTCGAGCGGCCCGTGCTCGATCTGAAATTTTTGCGCATCCCCACGTTCAACGCGAGCGTGGCGGGTGGATCGTTGTTTCGCATCGGGCTCGGCGCCGTGCCTTTTTTGTTACCGCTCACGCTGCAGGAAGGGCTCGGCATGACGGCGTTCGCTTCAGGCGCCATCACGTGTGCTTCGGCGTTCGGCTCGATCTTCATGAAGGCGATCGTTTCGCGCGTGCTCGGGCGCTTTGGCTTTCGCCGCACGCTCATGGTCAACGCGGTGCTCGCAGGAACGGCCATCGCGATATGCGGCTCGTTTTCGCCTGGCATGCCGGTGTGGCTCATCTGGGTCATCGTGCTCGCGGGCGGGATCTTTCCTTCGCTGCAATTTACCGGCCTTAATTCGCTCGCCTATGCCGATATTCCAACGCGCGACATCGGTCGCGCCACGAGCGTGGCAAGCGTGATCCAGCAGGTGTCGCTCGGCCTCGGCGTGACGATTGCGGGCCTCGTGCTGCAGATTTCGCATCGCGCGCAAGGCCATCCGACCATCGTCTGGTCAGACTTCTGGCCCGCGTTTCTCGTGGTCGGGCTCTTTTCTGTGGCGTCGATTCCGGTGACGATGCGCTTGCCTGCGAATGCGGGAGAGGAAATTGCGCGCGGCCGGCGTGGCAAGGCTTGATGCAGGCTGGGGCGTTCGCTTTGCACAACTGTGGAATCAGCGGATCGCCGGATCGCAAACGTTTTCCTGGCGTGCTATAAGGCCAAGGCAGGTATCCGGTAGGCCCTACAAACCGAATCATGGGGTGCACTCAATGAAGCTGGTTGAAAAAACGAAAATTTCCGCTGCCACTCTCGCACTGCTTTCGCTATCCGCCTTGTCCGCGGGCTTTCTCGAAGCCACGCCGGCCTTTGCGAAGGATACGGCGCAACGCCCTGCGGTCCTCAACGCATCGGCGGTGGCCGTTGCCGACAAGTACGCGGCCGACGCCGCCGAGCAGATCTTCAAGGAGGGCGGCAACGCCGTCGACGCGGCGGTCGCCATCGCCTTCTCGCTTGCGGTGACATACCCGGAAGCCGGCAACATCGGCGGCGGCGGGTTCATGACGCTCTACGTGAACGGCAAGCCTTACTTCCTCGACTATCGCGAGCGCGCGCCGCTCGCCGCCACGCGCACGATGTACCTCGACGACAAGGGCAACGTGATCGAGGGCAAGAGTCTGTATGGCTACGACGCCGTGGGCGTGCCGGGCACCGTGGAGGGCATGTGGGAAGCGCAGAAGCGCTTCGGCAGGTTGCCGTGGAAGCAGGTGCTCGCGCCCGCAATCAAGTACGCACGCGACGGTTTTGTCGTCGATGAGCAACTTGCCAAGCGCCGTGAAGCCGCTGATAAGGACTTCGCCGGCAAGACCAACTTCGACGAATACTTCGGCAACCTGAAAGAGGGCGTGACGTTCAAGCAGCCCGATCTCGCCAATGTGCTCACGCGCATTGCGAACCAGGGCGCGAAGGACTTCTACGACGGCAAGACCGCTGACCTGATCGCCGCCTCGATGAAGGGTCATGGCCTCATCACGAAGCGCGATCTGCAGGAGTACAAGGCCGTGTGGCGTCAGCCGGTCGAGGCGAAGTGGAACGGCTATGAAATCATCACCGCGCCGCCCCCGAGTTCGGGTGGCGTGGGCCTCGTGCAGCTGCTCAAGATGAAGGCGATGCTTGCGCCGCAGTTCAAGGACGTGCCGCTCAATTCGCCGCAGTACATCCACCTGATCTCGGAGATCGAGAAACGCGTGTTCGCGGATCGCGCGCAATATCTCGGCGACCCCGACTTCTACAAGGTGCCGGTCGCGCAGCTCACCGACGACGCGTACCTCGCGAAGCGCGCCGCCGAAGTCGATCCGGACAAGCCTTCCGACACCAAGAGCGTGCAGCCGGGCCTTGGCACCTCGATGCCGGAGAAGGCGGAAACGACGCACTTCTCGGTGGTCGACAAGTGGGGCAATGCTGTCTCGAACACGTACACGATCAACGGCTACTTCGGTTCAGGCGTGGTCGTGCCGGGCGCCGGCATCGTGCTCAACGACGAGATGGACGATTTCGCATCCAAGCCTGGCGTGCCGAACATGTTCGGCGTGGTGGGCAGCGACGCGAACGCGATCCAGCCGAAGAAGCGTCCGCTGTCGTCGATGACGCCGACCATTCTCACGAAGGACGGCAAGGTGGCGCTTGTGATCGGCACGCCAGGCGGTTCGCGCATCTTCACGTCGATCTTCCAGGTGATCAACAACAACTACGACTTCGACATGCCGTTGAAGGACGCGGTGGCGACGATGCGCTTCCACCACCAGTTGCTGCCGCCCAACACGATTTTCTGGGAGCCGTACCAGCCCATCGACGGTGAACTCGCCAAGCAGGTCGAGGCGAAGGGCTACGTGCTGAAGGGCCAGAGCTTCAATGGCGACATTCAGGCGATCCGTATCAACGGCGATACGCCCGACGCGGTTTCCGATCCGCGCGGCCGTGGCGTGTCGCGTTTGATCCAGTAAAACCGCGATGCCGATGCGAAACCATGCGCCGCGCATGAAAGCTAACCATTTCGCATCGGCAACCTGGCATGGGGTGGCAAAAGTTTGCATGACGTGAGCGTTTGTCCTCAAATTTGGGGATGCCGCGCGGTTATTCATCGCGTACTATGCAACCTCCGGCGGAAGACAGCCCTTTGCCGGCGTGTGTTTTTCTTGGGGCGGCGTTTGCCGCCCCATTTTCTTTTCGGCATTTCCGTTCCACAGCTTCACAGTCAGACCGCATATTGAATTCGTCAGGCGAGGTTCCTTTGGCTCTGACGTTTGCGCCGCCATGCAAGTGAGGCGCGCGCCCACTTCTCGTTGCACCTGAGCATGGACCTGACGAGCCGCGAACTCGCGTTGATCGCCGATGTCTTCAAGCTGCTGGCCGACCATATCCTGCCGGAGGGCGCGTTGCGCCTCGAGGTGGGGCGGCGTCTGCTCGAACTGCTGCGCGCCGATGGCCTGCATGCGGGCGCGGATCTGTTCGTCTGGTCGGGCGAAGAGAGTCTCGATCATCTGCGCGTTCGGCGCGGCAAGCGGAGCGAGCCTTTTTCCGATCGGGAACGGGTGCTGTTCGATCTGTTGCGCCCGGCCTTCATCGCTGCACTGGCGCGCTCGCGCGCGCAGGCGACGCAGGTTCAGCCGACGCAAGGCGATACATCCGCCGCAGATAACGAAGCGATCAGCCGCTTGACGCGGCGCGAGCGCGATGTGGTCGCGCTCGTGGTGGAAGGCCTGCTCGACAAGGAGATCGCCGAGCGGCTAGGCATTTCTTATACGACCGTGCGCACGCATCTCGATCGTTCGTTTCAGAAGCTCGGCGTCACCAACCGCTCGCGCCTCGCGCGCCTCGTGCAGTCGGCGCAGCGCTAAGGCGCGCTGCGTTTTCCGCTATTTCGGCGCGGCCGCCGAAACGTTCTCACCCGCCGCATCGATCAAGCCGACGCAGGTTTGCGCGTTGCCGATCCGCTCGATCGCGAGCAGCGCAAAGCGCGCGAGAAAGAGCAGGCCGTTGGCTTCGCCCAGATTGGTCATGGTCTTGCACAAGTGCGTGTAGACGGTGTCGAGTTCACTGTCGGTCATGGCTATCTCCATCTGTACTTGATTGCGTGGCGCTCAGGCGCACAGCGTATGGTCGAGGGCGGCGAGCGCTTGCGCGGCGACCGTACCGGCTTCGCCGTGCCAGCGGCCGAGCACGTGGCCGTCCGGGCGCACGAGGTAGAGCGTGCCGGGCTGCGCGCCGTACATCGGGAACAGGCGTCCTGTGTGGTCCCAGCCGCTGCGGCGTGGCGTATCGGCGCGCTGGCGCTGCGCGAGCGGCACCAGCGCGAACGGCAGCGCGCGTGCGGCCAGCGTCGTTTCGAGCGCCGCGATCGGGGCGGGCGTTGCGCCATCCTCGCTGAAGTAGAACGCCGTGAAGCACGGCGCGATCAAGTCGGTCACGTGGCCTGCGCGCGCGCCTGCCTGATCGACGATCGTGAGCGGGCATTCGGGCAGCACCGTGCCCGGCGCGGGGCCGCGTGCGAAGGCGTCGGAGGCCGCATTGAGCGGCGAGGCCGTGTAGGCGATGGCCGAAGTCTGGCGCGGATTGATCAGCGAGCGCACGGCGGCGTGCTCGCGCGCGAGGCTCAGCACGGCGGTGCGCATCAGATCGAAGGCGAACGACGGCGGCGCCATGAACTCCGTGCTCTTCGTGCCGTAGCTCAAGTTTTCGTGCGCGGCGTAGACGCGCTCGTCGGAGTAGCTGTCGAGCAACGCGTCGCTCGCGAGCCCCTTCACGACATAGGCGAGTTTCCACGCCAGATTGTCGGCGTCGTCGATGCCCGAGTTCGCGCCGCGCACGCCGAAGATCGGCACGAGGTGCGCCGCGTCGCCCGCGAACAGCACGCGGCCATGGCGATAGCGCTCGAGCGTGAGCGCGTTGGCTTTGTAGATCGTGATCCAGACCGGCGACCACGACGCCTTCTCGCCCATCATGTCGAGCAGGCTCTGCACGCGCGGCATGACGTTTTCGGGCTTGATCGCTTCGTCGGCGTCTTCGCCGTCGCGCAGTTGATAGTCGATGCGCCACACGTTGTCGGGCTGCTTGTGGACGAGCACGGTCGAGCCGGGATTCGAGGCCGGATCGAAATACGCGAGGCGCTCCGTAGGCCGCGCGCTGTCGAGCAGGATGTCGACGATCACATAGCGACCCTCGTAGCTCGTGCCCTGGAGCTTCAGGCCGAGCGCTTCGCGCACCGTGCTGCGGCCGCCGTCCGCGGCGATGAGCCAGTCGGTCTGCGCGGTGTAGTCGCCTGCGGGCGAGGAGAGCGAGAGCGTGGCGCCATGCGCGTCTTCTTGCAGGGCCGTGACTCTCGTTTGCCAGCGAATGTCGATCAGGTCGGTGTGCTGTTCGGCAGCGTCGAGCAGGAACTGCTCGATGTGGTACTGCGCGAGGTTGACCATCGGCGGCAGCTTCTGGTTTTCGTCCTGCGGCATCGTGAAGTGCAGCACTTCGTCGTTGCGATAGAAGCTGCGCCCACCCGTCCACGGCAGGCCTTTGGCGAGGAAACCGTCGAGCGCGCCAAGGCGTTCGATGATTTCGAGGCTGCGGCGCGAGATGCAGATCGCGCGGCTGCCGTAGCAGACCGACTCGTCGGCTTCGATAAGCACCGAGTGCACGCCGTGCTTCGCGAGACCGAGCGCGATGGCGAGGCCTACCGGGCCGCCGCCGACGATCGTCACGGCGTGGCGCTGGGCTTCACGGCCGCCTTCGAGTACGGGCAGGCGCGCGGCGTACTGCTTCGCCTCGAACGGATAAGGTTTGAATTCGGCGCTCATGGGGAATGCGTCTCCATACGTAAGTCTTGTGCTTGCCGGCTTGCCCCGAGCGGAGGCGCTGGCGATGAAGGCAGTATGGAGCGCGAGGCGCGGCCCGCTGTCCTCAATTTGGGTACAGGAGGCTTACGGCAGGAGACGAGGGTTTGCGGCGGTGAACTAGCTCTGATCCGTCGCCAGACAAAGCGCAAAGAGCTGGCGCTGGCTCGAAATCCCCAGCCGCTGGTACGCGCGTTTCTGATAAGTCACGACGCTGCTGGGCTTCACGCCCATGCATTCGGCGATTTCAACGGCGCTGCGTCCTTCGAGCACGCCGCGCAGGGCGTCGAGTTCGCGTTTGGACAGCGTGGGGCAGAGCCCGCGCAGGCGCGCAAGCATCATCTGAGGAATGCCGAGCTGGCTCTGGCCGCGAATCGTGTAGTGATGCCGCGCCGACTCGCCGATCAGCGGCGCGAGCGATTCGACCAGTTCGACTTCGGCCGGCTGAAAATTCCCGGCGTCGCTTTCGCGGTACAGGTTCACGGAAAGCCAGATATCGGCGGCCGGCTGCAGCAGCAGCGAGAGCCGGTCGGACACGTTGGGCGTGGCGTAGCACGCGGTGCGGTAACCGTCGTGCGCGATATCGGCGCTGCTTTGCCAGTGCAGCACGAGCGACGAGCCCGGCTTGTCGGCCGAACCGCCGTTGACGATCTGCTGATTGCCGTCGAGCGCGTAGAAGAGGCGCGCGTAGGTATCGGCGACATCGCGCAGGAAGCGCCCGCCGCGATGATCGGCCACGGAAACCGTGCGCGGCCGGTTGCCGAATTCGTACGCGAACACCGTGCATTGCGTGACCGACGTCGCCGGCCCGAGCATGTTCAGCACTTCGGCGGCGAGCGCGTTGGCGTCGTCGCGGCCGATGGCCGAAACGAGGCTGGTGACGCGCGAGAGGTCGAATTGACCTGCCTGCCTCGGTCGATCGAGATGCCAGTAACGCATGTTTCTTAACGGAAAACGGCTAAAAAGGCGATTTTTACGAGATTAGCATCGTTTCGCACCAGCGCGAAAGCGCCTGCAGCGGGGTCGGATCGGCCTGTGGGGCGCCCTCGTAAGCTTTGCGTCAACGTAAGCAAGGAACGGCACGTTGGGGTAATCTCCACCCTCGGCCGGCGCGGTATTCGCGTCATGTTTCCTTACCTGAACATCCCTGCGCGCAGGTTATCTCCAAATGTTGACGCTCCCCACCGCGATTCCACCCGATTTCGGCGCCGGAGCGGTCTTTCTCAGCGTACTCGTCACGCAACTGGGCGTGCCCGTGCCGGCCGCGCCGGTGCTGATTCTCGCGGGCACGATGGCGGCGGGCGGCGAGACATCCTACACAAGCCTGTTGCTGGCGGCCGTAATCGCGACGCTGCTGGCCGATTCGCTGTGGTTCGCCGCGGGCCGCAAGCGCGGGCGGCGTCTGCTCAATGGGCTCGTGCGCTTTTCGCTGTCGCTGGACACCACCATCCGCATCGCGCGCAATGTATTCGAGCGCTATGGCGCGCCCATTCTCGCGGTGGCGAAGTTCGTGCCCGGTCTTGGCCTGATTTCCGCGCCGCTGCTCGGCACGACAACGGTGGCCGTGCACGTCTTCCTGCTTTGGGACACGGTTGGCGCGGCGTTGTGGGCGGGCACCTGGTTGCTCGGCGGCGCGGCGCTGCATGCCGAAATCGTGCGTTTCGCGGCGTTCGTGCGCGCGAACGGCATGACGATCTTCGACGTGCTCGCCGTGGCGGGCGTGCTGTTCCTCGGCTGGCGCTGGCTGCGGCGCATGCAGTTCCGCCACTGGCTCGCCACGCATCGCATTTCGCCCGATCAGCTCGACGAGATGATGAAGTCGAGCGCGCCGCCCATCGTGCTCGACGCGCGCCCGCAAACCGTGCGCGAGAAAGAGGCCTACCGGATTCCCGGCGCGCGGCCGCTGAATCTCGAATCGAGCGAAGAGCTGTCGCCCGAGTTGCTCGGGCGTCCGATCGTCGTGTACTGCGTGTGCCCGAACGAAGCGACGGCCAAGCGCATCGTCGATCAGTTGCGCAACAAGCACATCTACCATGCGCGCGCGCTCAGGGGCGGCCTCGACGCCTGGGAGCGCCACGGTTATCCGGTCGAGCCGCTGTCCAACGAGTTCCACGCCGCGCATGAACATGCCGATGAACTCGAAGCGGGCGAGGAACCGGAATACACCGTGCGGGCAAGCCTTTCCAAATAACGGTCGTTCCGCCGCGCGCCGCCCGGCGCGCGGTGCTCCCTAGGCGCGCTGCCTGCGCGAGCCGCCGCCCACGTTCTGTCCCGCGTCGCGCGCCATCTGCGCATACCCCCACACCGAAATCAGCGTGAGCACGCCGGCGCCGAGAAAGGCGAGCCGGAAGTCGTCGAGCGTGAACACATGGCCGGTCGTTTCGCCGTTGACGTGCGCGGCCACCCGCAGCGCGAGCGCGCCGAATGCAATGCCAAGGCCAATGGTCATCTGCGCCGCCGCGCTCCAGAGCGTGCTGGCCGCGCTCATCTGCGGCTGCGCGACATCGGCGTAGGCGAGCGTTGCGAGGGTGGAAAACTGCATCGAGCGCGTCACGCCGTACACGAACACGACGATCAGCACGATGGCGAGCGGCGTGCCGGGCGTGAGCAGGCCGCACGCGATCAGCGAGACGCCCGCCACGCTCACGTCCACAACCGAAACGAGCCGGAAGCCCCAGCGTTCCAGAATGCGCGTGGTGAGCGCCTTCATGCCGAGATTGCCGAGCGCGCTCGCGAGCAGCAGCAGGCCGGACTTGAACGCGGAGAGACCGAAGCCGATCTGGAACATCAGCGGCATCAGATAAGGCGCCGCGCCGACGCCGATACGCGTGATCGAGCCGGTCACGATCGTGACGGAAAACGTCGGGACCTTCAGCGTGGAAACATCGACGAGCGGATGCGGATGACGCTTCGCATGCACGAACGCGACGACGCCGATCGCGACGCCCGCCGCAACGATCGCCACCGCGCGCCACGGATTCTGGCCAACCTGACTCGCGAGTTCCGCGCCGTAGAGAATGGCGGTCAGCGACGCCCCGCTCAGCACGAGGCCCGTGACGTCGAGCGGCCGGCGCTGCTCGCCGCGCAGATTCGGCACGATCGCGGCGATGGCCGCAAGCACGGCAATGCCGAACGGCACGTTCAGCAGAAAGATCCAGCGCCACGACGCGTAGGTCGTAATGAAGCCGCCGATCGGCGGTCCCACCACCGGTGCGGCGATGGCGGGCCAGGTGATCGTCGAGATCGCTTGCATGAGCTTGCTTTTCTCGGTGCTGCGCACGACGACCATGCGCCCGACCGGCACCATCATCGCGCCGCCAATGCCTTGCAGAATGCGCGCGGCCACGAACTCGTCGACGTTCTGCGAGATCCCGCACAGCACGGACGCGACCGTGAACGTGACCACGGCTCCGAAGAACACGGTGCGCGCGCCGCAGCGGTCCGCCACCCAGCCGCTGGCGGGGATGAAGATGGCGAGCGCGAGCATATAGGCGGTCACGCCGAGGCTCAGGCTATTCGGGCCGATGCCGAACGAGCGCGCCATCTGCGGCAGCGCCGTGGCGATGACGGTGGTGTCCAGATACTCCATGAAGAACGTGGCGGCGACGAGGTACGGCAGCCAGCCGACGCTGGAAGAACGTTGCGCGGGAGCGGTCATTGCGCCTCCGCGCGGGAGAGGGGAATCAACGTCATCGTGGTGCGGGTCCTGTGCGGTCTGCGGGCGAGTCTGGACGACTCGTGCCGATCGGAATCGTGCGGACCGGATAGTGAAGCCAAAAGCCCGCAGCGAAAGGCGACAGTTTCCAATACGCAAAAGCATCTGTACAGCCGCGCGGCGGGCGGCAGCGCTGTGAGACCTTCGCGGCAAGCCCAAATCGAAGCGCGTAGACTCGTGCGCTGTCGGCATCTCATCGTCAACTCCCTTGATCAATGGAGGATCGGAAATGGAATACCGTTTTCTGGGTGCGTCTGGAATGAAGGTGCCGGTGCTGAGTTTCGGCACCGGCACGTTCGGCGGCAAAGGCGAGTTCTTCGAGGCCTGGGGCGCAACCGATGTCGCCGAAGCCCGCAAGCTCATCGACATTTGCCTCGACGCCGGCGTGACGATGTTCGATACCGCGGACATCTATTCGAGCGGCGCGTCGGAGTCGGTGCTCGGCGAAGCGCTCAAGGGGCGCCGCGACAAGGCAATCATTTCGACCAAGGCGACCTTCCGCTTCGACGACGAACCCAATAACGTGGGCTCATCGCGCTTTCATCTGAAGCGCGCTGTGGACGCGGCGCTCAAGCGTTTGCAGACCGACCATATCGACCTGTTCCAGTTGCATGGTTTCGATGCGCGCACACCGGCCGAGGAAGTGCTGTCCACGCTCGATGAACTCGTGCGCGCGGGCAAGATTCTCTATACGGGCGTGTCGAACTTCTCGGGCTGGCACCTGATGAAATCGCTGGCGGTGGCCGATCGCTACGGCTATCCACGCTACGTCGCGAACCAGACGTACTACTCGCTGATCGGCCGCGACTACGAATGGGAGTTGATGCCGCTTGGACTCGATCAGGGCGTGGGCGCCGTGGTGTGGAGCCCTCTCGGCTGGGGGCGTTTGACCGGCAAGATCCGGCGCGGCCAGCCGCTGCCGGAGAAGAGCCGCCTGCACAAAACGGCGGAGCAGGGGCCGCCGGTGCCGGACGAATACCTCTTTCGCGTGCTCGACGCCATCGACGAGATCGCGAAGGAAACCGGCAAGACCGTGCCGCAGATCGCGTTGAACTGGCTGCTGCAGCGCCCGACGGTCGCGACGGTGCTGATCGGCGCGCGCGACGAGGCGCAGTTGCGCCAGAACCTCGGCGCGGTCGGCTGGAATCTCACGCCCGAACAGGTGGCGAAGCTCGACGCCGCGAGCGCCGTGCGCCCCGTCTACCCGTACTGGCATCAGGAGGGGTTCGCCGAGCGCAATCCGTCGCCGGTTTGAGGAGATTGTTCGCTTGGTGAGGTGCCCAACGCCTCAAGCCGCTTCGGCCTGGCGCAGGATCTGGGTCGCGCCCAGATGCAGCGCCAGGGCGATGAACTCGCGTTCCGCGAGATTGACGGTCTTCGCGGCGGCCAGCACGCGATAGTGATCTTCCGGGTGCAGGAACAGCTTGACTTCGACTTTCGACTGACGGTTCTGCGCGGACTCCATGGATGCTTCTCCTTCGGTAACCGGGCGCTTGGCCCGTGACGGGTGCGAAGCCCATTACCGGGCGTCCATGCGCGCAGAGGCGCGCGCCGTTTGCCGCGACGTAAGCAGCGGTATGAAACGGCGATGACGCGGAGTGGGCCTTGATGGTTCGCCTGCCGCAGCGCGTGCGCGACGGCAGGACACGCGCGCTGAACTAGCGAAGCGTGGGACGACGCAATGCGCCGGTAGTGCGATTGAAGCCGGGATGAGACAGGTGATGCGACGGTGGGGCAACGTGCTGCATAAGCGACCAACCTCCGGAATTCTTCTTCTTGTGCGGCAGGGCGCCGCATGTAGTACGGCCGCCAGTGTAGTCGCGTTTCGTCCTAGGGTAAACCCCTAATTCGAAAAGAATTATTGCGTAGATTGAGATAGTTGCCTGACAAGATCCGAAATGCTTGGTGGGCGCACTTCAGTTCATGCGGAATGAATCAGGGGATGAATGGGGCGGCGAGAACCGCCGCCCCGGCGCCAGCCTGAGAGCGGGCGTGAAGGCTTGGGCGCGTCAGCGCCCGGCCATTATTCCTCGACGCGCTTGCGCAGGCGCGAGCGCGCCTCGGCGAGCGACAGGAACTTGCCATGTGCTTCGTCCAGCACGGTGACCTTGCCGTGGCCGATGTCATAGACCCAGCCCTGCAGTTCGAGCTGGCCCTGGGCCACGCGCGCCGCCACCGCGGGGTGCGTGCGAAGGTGCGTGAGTTGCAGGCGGACGTTTTCTTCGACGAGCGCCTGGACGATGTGGTCGTCGTCGAGGCCGCGCGTCTTCACCACGCTGCGTGCGGCTTCCGCGTTGCGCAGCCATGCCTGCACCGTGGGCATGTTGGCCGTGGCCTCCGCGCCCGAGGCGAGGCCCTTCATCGCGCCGCAGTCGGTATGGCCGCACAGCACGATCTGCTTCACGTTGAGCGCGAGCACCGCGAATTCCACGACTGCCGACACGCCGCCGAGCATTTCGCCATAGGCCGGCACGATATTGCCGATGTTGCGGCAAACGAACAGATCACCGGGCTTGGCCTGCGTGATCATTTCCGGCGAAACGCGCGAGTCGGCGCACGTGATGAAGAGCGTGTGCGGCGCCTGGCTATGGGCGAGGCTGTGGAACAGCTCCTTGTTGCCCGGGAAAACGTGATGAGTGAATTCGTCCACGCCGTCGAGCAGGTGTAACAGATCGCAGCCGCACGAATCGGAGTGATCGTCGTGCGAGTGGGTGTTGTCTGGCATGGATGTTTCTCTCTTTATCATGAATCGACACTATCGAATGGCAACAGCGGGAGTTTACGCTGAGCCGACCCCTGGCGGATCGGAAAACTTCGCGTCACGCTGCGCGAGACAGCCGCCTTCCCGGTATCGCAATGTCGAACCGGCGGGATATGTCGATAAACCGGCCGAAAAGACAGCTAAGTGCGGGAAAGTGGGCTTGCCGAGTGGGCGCTTGCGCGGCGTGCGTTTCCGTTCGAAACGAGATTTTCTCACGCCGCGCGCAATTGGCCCATCCGGGCTGTCGCCGGGAGTGTCGGGATCAAGAAGAGAGAGGGAACGCGACCGACCAGTCGGTCGGCGCGCTCACCATGCCATGCGCCATTGACCTGAAGAATGGGCAGGGGCGTCGGCCAGCAACGTGTCGCCGGGCGGTGTCGTTCCATCGGAGAAGTCTGCGAGGATTTCGTCGCGCAGCCGCACGAAGCGCGGATCGGCGCGCTCGCGCGGGCGCGGCAATGTCACGTCGACGATGCGACGGATGCGGCCGGGGCGCGGCGCCATCGTCACCACGCGGTCACCGAGGTAGATCGCCTCGTCCACATCGTGAGTGACGAGGATCATCGTGATGCGTTCGCTTTCCCAGATGCGCAGCAATTCGTTTTGCAGGCGGCTGCGCGTGAGGGCGTCGAGCGCGCCGAATGGTTCGTCGAGCAGCAGCACGCGCGGACGATTGACCAGGCCGCGCGCGATCGCCACGCGCTGCGCCATGCCGCCCGAGAGTTGATGCGGATATGCGCGCTCGAAACCCTTGAGGCCCACGAGTTCGATGTGCTCAGCCACCGCTTCGTGCTTCTCGCGCGCCGAAAGCGGGGCATTGCGCAGCGCCGCCAGTATGTTTTGTTCGGCGGTGAGCCACGGAAACAGCCGATGATCCTGGAACACGATGCCGCGCTCGAGCGAGGTGTCGCCCACGCGTTCGCCGCGCATCATGATTGCGCCGCTATAGCCCGCGTCGAGGCCGGCGATGAGGCGCAGCAGCGTGGATTTGCCGCATCCGCTCGCGCCAAGCACGCTCACGAATTCACCGGGACGCACATGCAGCGTCACGTCGTCGAGCACGGCGAGCGCGGACTCGCCTGCGCCGTAACGCTTGCTCACGTGCAGAATGTCGAGTCCCTCGGGTTCAATGGTGCTCATCGGGTTTTCTCTCAGGTTCATTTGATTGGCAATGCGAATCATTGGGCGGTGATGTGCAACCGTGCCAGCACCGTTCGCTCCACGCGGCGTGCGAGTGCATTGAGCGCCCAGCCAATCGCACCCACGACGATGATGCCGAACAGCACGAGGTCCATGCGGAATTGTTCGCTGCCGTCGATCAGCAGATTGCCGATGCCGCTGCCGGCAACGAGCAGATACTCCGCGCCGAGTGTGGCGAGCCACGAATAGATGAGCGCAAGATAGAGGCCCGTGAAAATCGAGGGCAGTGCGGCCGGCAACAGGACGTGGCGAACCAGCTGCAAGCGCGAATAGCGCAGCGCCTGCGCGAGTTCGACGTATTGGCGCGGAACGGCGTGAATGCCGTCGCACGTGTGGGCAGCAACGGGGAGCAACGCCGCGAGCGAAAGAAAGACGACCTTGGCGGCGTCGCCGAGCCCGAACCACACGGAAATGAGCGGAATCCACGCGAATAGCGAGATCTGCTTGAACGTGTCGAAGCTCGGCCCCACGACGCGCGCGGCGATGCGCGAGAGCCCCAGCGCGCCGCCCAGCAGAAGTCCCGCCGTCGCGCCGATGGCGAAGCCGCAGGCTTCGCGTGCGAGCGATGCTGAAAGCGCGCGGGCCAACGCGCCGCTCTCGATCTGTTCGTGAGCGGTGCGAACCACATCGGCGGGACTCACGAGCAGGCCGCTCTTCACGAGATGCGAGGCGCTCACGGCCCACCACAGCGCAATGGCGACGAGGGGCAGGGCTGCTCCGCGTAGATCGAGAGTTCGTCGCGGTTTGGCCTCCGTGGTTGCCTCGCAGGCGCAAGCGGGGCGCGCGGATTTTCGTGCGAGCGATAATTTCATGGCGAACGTTCCTCTGGGGTGATTGGCTGCCATCAAGCGCGAAACGCCGACGGCGTGCCGCGCCGCAAACGCCGCTCGAGCGCATCGAGCAGCCGGTTGATGACGAGGCCGACCGCGCCCACCACAACCACGGAAGCCATCACGAGATCGAGCTGAAAGAGCTGCCGCCCATACACGATCAAATAGCCGAGCCCTTCTGACGACGCCACGAGCTCGACTACGACGAGCGCGAGCCACGCCTTGGTGAAGGCGAGGCGCACGCCGGTGGCGAGCGTGGGCACCGCCGCGGGCAGCACGAGCCTCACGATGCGTTGCCAGCGTGTGTAACCGAATACGCGTGCGACTTCGTCCAGTGCCGCAGGTGTCTGCCGAAAGCCCTGTATGGTGCTGAGCGTGACCGGCACGAGCGCCGCGTGAGCGATGAGCAGATACTTGAGCGGTTCGCCCACGCCGACGAGCAGCAACAAGAACGGCAGCCAGCCGAGCACCGGAATCTGCACGATCGCGTTGAAGCTCGGCAGCACCCAGGCTTCGAGTGTGCGGGAGAGCCCGAGCGCGCCGCCGATCAGCAAGCCAAGCACGGTCCCGCCGGCGAAGCCCAGCAGTACGCGTTGAAGGCTGATCAGCGTATTGCGTGCAAGCTCCCCGCTCTGGGCGAGTTCGACGAACGTTTCATAAACACGCTGCGGCGCAGGCAGGATTTGCGGCGCGATCCAGCCATGCGCGCTGCCCACGCTCCACAGCAGGAAGAGCAGCGCGGGCAGCAGCCAGGGCGCGAGATGCCACGCGCCCGCGCGCAGCGCGGCGCGCCAGCGTGTGTGGGTCGTTGCCGCGTCGATACGTGGTGCTGCACGCGGCGTATCGCTGGCAATTGTGATCGCGGTTTCCGTCATGGTGCGGCTCCTCTCGTGCGCTCAGCCAAGCGGCTTGCCGGCGGCGTCGTAGCGGGTCCAGTAGTGTTCGAGCTTTTGCGTGCGCAGCGCGTTGTCGAGATAGCGCGGCTCGAACCACGAATCGACGTCCACGGGCTGGCGAATCAGCTTCAGGCGCAGCGCGTCCTGCGCAACGGCCTTGTAGCGGGCCACGATGAACGGATCGATCAGCGGCGAATTGCGGTATTTCAGAGGCTGTTCGCCGAATTCGGCTTGCCAGGACGTGTAGCTCACGCCGCTCTTTGCCCACAGCTTGAAGAGCGCGTCGCGGTTTGCCTCGTCGGACGACCATTGCGCCGCTTGCACGAAGACGTTGACTACACGCTGCACGATATCGGGGTGCGCCTTCTCGAAGTTGTCGAGCACGAGCAAATGCGCCTGGCGCGTCAACTGCGGCCCGTCATGCTGCGATTCGTAGACGATGCGGGCAAGCCCCTGGTCGCGCAGCCGGTAAAGCGTGTAGTCGCTCACCGAGGCATCGATGCCTTTCGATGCGAGCGCCGCGAGCGAGCTTGCGGTATCCAGGTTGATCACGTGCAGCGCGTGTTCGTCGAGCTGGTTCTCGGCGAGTGCGTTGTCGGCCACGAGTTGCAGGTTCGTGCCGCGAAAAATGGCGACCCGCCGGTCCTTGAGGTCCTTGATCGATTTGATATCCGAATCGGCCGGCACGCCCACCTTCACGCCGGAGCGCACGCCCGATTCCAGCAGGATGCGGGTCTTGAGACCGTTGGCGCGCGCGAGGACCGAGGGCAAGTCGCCTTGATACGCGAAGTCGAGTGCATTGTTGGCAATGGCCTCATTCACAGCCGGGCCCGCGCCCTTGAAGAAGAGCCATTCGACCTTGATGCCGTCGGCGGCGAACTCCTTTTCGAGCAACTGCTGGCTGCGCACCGTGGCCGCGGTCGAACCGCCGAAGGTAGGCGGATCGCCCGAGCCTTGCTGTGCGACGCCGATACGGATCACGGTGGGCTTTTCGGCTGCGGCATGCAGGGAGACGAACGAGAGCGCTGCGCAAAGCAGGTACTGCAGAACACGATATGAACGCATGGGCAGGTCGGATCTGGGTGACGAAACGGGGTGCGCAGACTGGCGAGCTTGCGTCGCCGTCGTTGCCGTTGGGTCATTCTTTTCCGTGCGTGCCGATCAGGACAACCAATGAATCGAGATTTGCATTTCTCGACAAGCGCGCTGCGTATGATGGGAAAAGCGAACGGCAGGGCGCCTTCATGATAGTGGTGCGCCGCCCGTGCCGAAGGAAGAAATCGTGCTATCGATGTGAGCAGAAACGCAAAGCCGCTCGGCGCGCAGAGCGTGATGCGGCTTTGTGCGAAAGCGCGCCCTATTGCGTTTCGACTGCGTGGCGCGGTGCGGCGGCGCGCCGCGACGGCATGAAGTACCACACGGCGCAGAGCACTTGCAACACGACGAGGACCGCCCACACGGTCTGATGCGCGACCGCCGGGTAGTGGCCGTCGAGTGCCGGCCAATGCGCGAGCGCCGCGCCGATCGCGATCTGCAGAAAGAAGATGCCGATAAAGATGACGAGCGTGAAAGTGGTGTTCACGCGGCCAATCAGGCGCGGCGGGAAATATTCGGCGAGCACCGCGTAAGTGAGGATGCCGGTGCCGCCGAACGCGCCGTAGGCGGCCCAAAGCAGGGATGCGGGCAGCGGCACACGCGCTGCGAGCAAGGCTTGCACGAGCACGAAAGCGAGCATCGTGACGCCGGAAAAGAGCTGAACGCTCACGCCGCGCCGCTCGAAGCTGCGTGCGAGCGCGCCAAAGCCGATGTTGCCGACAATGAATGCGCCGCCCAGCACGGAAACGAGCGAAGCCGCGCGCGCACCGGCATCGGCGGTGCCGGCCGGCACGACGTCGCGCAAGAACGCGCCGACCCACAGCGACTGCATGGCGTAGAACACGGCCTGGGTCAGCGACGAGAACGTCGCCGTCTTCCAGAACGCATGGCTGCGCAGGATGTGTGCGGTGCCCTTGAACTGTTCGAGCACGCTTGCCTGATGGTGGGTGTCGCGCGTGCGCGGCCCGCCCATCCAGATGATGGCGGCCACGAGCACCGTAAGCGCTGCGAGCCCGAGGCTCACGGCGCGCCAGGGCGCGATAGAGAGCAGCCACGAGAGCGGGGCGCCCACGGCCACGCCGCCAAGTCCCCCCACGGCCATGACGAGGCCGTTCACGAGCGTGAGCTGTGCGACGGGAAAGTGCTGCGCCGTGGCCTTGAACGCGCCGCCGAGGCACACCGACACGCCCACGCCGATCAGCAGCCGGCCCACCATCATCGCGGCCATGTTGTGCGAGACGCCGAAGATCAGCGCGCCCGCCGCGGCCACGAGCATGACGCACGCGGTCACGCGGCGCGGGCCGTAGTGGTCGAGGAGCACGCCGCCGGGAATCTGCGCGCCGGCGAAGCCGAGGAAATAGAGGCTCGTGAGCGTGCCGAGATCGGTCGCCGTGAAGCCCATCTCACGCGAAAGAAACGGCGCGAAGCCGAGATTCACGCCGCGAAACAGGTATGAAATGAAATAGCCGAGCGCGAATACGGCAAATACGCGCAGTCTGAGTGAGGTCATGTTTGGGGCGAAAGCGGATTGAATGCCTGGCTGTCGATTATTGGCGATTGACGTACGCGAGGCCAGCGAGAGATTTCAGACGGCATTGTGAGTAGAATTTGACGTCATGGCCCGATCTCTCCCACCATTGCAGGCGCTGCGCGCCCTTGAAGCCGCTGCGCGGCGGCGCAGTTTCAGCCGCGCAGCGGAAGAATTGCATTTGACGCACAGCGCAGTGAGCCACCATCTGCGCGCGCTCGAAACGGAACTCGGCGTCGAGCTGTTCCGCCGCGCGGGCAGCCGCATGATCCCGACGGCTGCGGGCGCACAGCTGGCCGAGCGCGTGCGCCGCAGTCTCGACGACCTGCGCGACGCGCTCGACGCCACGCGCCCCGGCGTGAGCGGCGTGACGCGGCTCGAGTTGAGCGTAATGTCCGACTTCGCCTCCGTCTGGCTGATTCCGCGCCTGGGCGACTTTTACGACCGCCATCCCATGGTCGACCTCTCGCTGCGCATGCATGCCGACGTTACGCCGCCTGACCCGTATCCCTTCGACGTCGGCATCTGGCATCGGCGGGTGGACGAACCCGGTTTCCAGATCCGCAAGCTGCTGGACGACCAGGTCGTTGCGGTATGCAGCCCGGCCTTGCTCGCGCGCCACCCCGGCTTTCGCATCGAAGATCTCGCGAGCATGCCGCTCCTGCGTTTTTCGCGCCGCTCGTGGCGCGACTTCTTCGAGGCCGCGGGCGTGGCCGGCGACGAACCGGAGCGCGGACCGGTCTTCGACGACGCCGGCCTGCTGCTGCAGGCCACCGTGGCCGGGCAAGGGGCGGCCACGGCGCGCCTGCAACTCGCGCGTGGCTTTATCGAGCGCGGCGAACTGGTGCAGTTGGGACAGGTTCGCATTCCAGCCTCACTCGACTATTACTTCACGTGGCGTGAAGGGCATCCGCGCGAGGCGGCGATCCAGCAGTTCTATCGATGGATAAAGGCGCAATTGGCCAATTGATGTCGGCCCCTCGTATTGCGCAATGGGTATTCGGGTTAACCGCTGTCCGGATTGTCAACGCCGCTTGTGTGATGTGCGTTGCTGTTTGATTAAAGCGGCTCAATCCCGCTCTGGAATACGCGATTAGCGATTGTATTCATATCGCATGCACCAAAGCGGATCACGGCTGAAGGCATTGCAGCGGCGTTTAAAGCGGCAATGAAGCGGCGGTAATGGATCGTAAAGCGGGCGGGTGAAGCCATTTCAATTGCATTGTTGTGTAGTGGCTTCACTATTTGGACAGCCAACGTATTCGTCTGTGGAAAGCAACAGGAAAGTGTGGCGTGGAATCACAGATTGGGCACGCTTCGTGTCAAGAATGAAATAGTTGCGGTATTGTTACTTCCCATCGCCGTTCGGCGCGCGAATGTTTTGTAGTCAATGGTGTAGTTAACGGCCCATTCCTGGGCCTGCAATAAGACTGACAACAGGAGAAACTGCATGAAGGCTATTCAGATGTTCAAGCTGGCCGCAGCCACGGCGCTCGTGGCGGCCTCGTTCCAGGTCTATGCGCAGGACGCTTCGGCGCCTGCCGCAGCGGCCCCCGCCAGCGGTCCGACGGCCGCTGCCCAGCACAACGTCAATCAATCGAAGGCAGCACTGCGTCAGGCACGCGCAGCGAACCGTGCGCTCGGCCGCAAGGTCCGTGCGGCCCTCGCGCGTGACCGGAACATCAGCGTCTCCAACATCACCGTGCGTGCGAAAGACGGCGCCGTCATTCTGCAAGGCACCGTACCCGAGTCGTCGCAAATCCAGCGCGCCGGCGATGTCGCCAAGGGCGTGGAAGGCGTGACGTCGGTGCGTAACGCGCTGACGATCCGCCCGGTTGGGACCTGAGCATCGGCTAGCCGGCGTGTGCCGATCGCGCGTGGAGGCGCGGACGGCGACGCCGGAGCGGATGCATTCAGCTGCTTCCTGAAGGCCGCACATGCAGTCCCTTTCGCGGACTGCATGTGCGGCTTTTTTATTGCCTGTCGAGACTGTAGTGCGAGCCGCGCTCAGGCATCGACGTAATGCATTTCCGGCGATTCGCCCATCAGCAGAGGGCGATTGGCGTCGGCGGCCGCGCGCAGATAGTCCCAGAGCGACGTGATGCGCCGCAGCTTGCGCAGGTCCTCGCGGCTGCACAGCCAGAAGCGCCGCGTCACCACGACTTCGTCGGGCAGGATTGGCACGAGGCGCGGGTCGGGCTCGGCCATGAAGCAAGGCAGGATGGCGAGCGCGCTGCCCTGCAGCGCAGCATGGTATTGCGCAATCACGCTGGTGCTGCACAGGTTGGCGGTCACGTTAGGCGCCGTTCGTTCGAGGTACAGCAGTTCATGGCTGAACGCCAGATCGGCGACATAGCTGATGAAGGCATGATTGCGCAGGTCGGCGGCTGTGCGAACGCGCGGGTGGCGCTCGAGATAGGCGGGCGTGCCGTACAGGCGCAACCGGTAGTCGCACAGCTTCGTGTACACATACTGTCCACGCTCGGGGCGCTCCAGCATGATCGCGAGGTCGGCCTCACGCTTCGAAAGGCTCACGAAATGCGGCACCGGCAACAGGTCGATCGACATGTCGGGATGCTGGCCCGTGAAGCGCGCCAGCTGCGGCGCAAGAAAGAAGCAACCGAAACCTTCCGTCGAGCCCACGCGAACATGGCCCGAAAGCGACTGCGCGCCAAGCGCGAACTGCTCGCTGGCCGATTGCACCGTGGTTTCCACGGCATCCGCATAGGCCAGCAGGCGCTGGCCTTCGGCCGTCAGCACGAAGCCGCCCGAGCGCGATTTATCGAATAGAACCGTGCCTAGCGCCGCCTCCAGCTCACGCACGCGGCGCGCGACCGTGGTGTGGTCGACGCCCAGGCGCTTCGCGGCACCGCTCGCGCGCTGCGTGCGTGCGACTTCCAGGAAGTAGCGCAGATCGTCCCAGTTCAATGTCTCCATGCCGGTCGTTGTGTTTTTTTGCATATCGGATGGGCTTTTTCGTCTCTATGCCGTGGATATTCGAATAACTATACTCGCTGCAGAAGGCGACTGAAACAAGACGCGGTCGCACGACAACAAAGACGGAGACAGACGATGCAAATGCAGTCGTTCCCCACGCGCTCGCCGCAGGCGCGCCCGTGTTCAGCAGGACTCTCCTTGACTTCGCCCGGCTCCGTTCCCGGCACGCTCGACGTGAGCGCATGCGTTTGCGCTGCGTCCTTGCGCGCGTGCTGCGGCTGAAGGTTTCGCGTACTCCGCATATTCCGCTATATCCGGCCACGGCCGGCCCGTTCGAATCCAACAGGGAGAGTTCACGATGAACGCAGTGACCCAGGCATCCAACGCGCACGTTTCGACCGTCAAGCTGCTCATCGACGGCGAATTCGTCGAATCGAAAACGACGGAATGGCGCGACATCGTCAATCCGGCCACGCAGGAAGTGCTGGCGCGCGTGCCGTTCGCGACCGTCGAGGAAGTGGACCAGGCTGTGAAGGCCGCGCACGCCGCGTTCGCCACGTGGAAGACCACGCCGGTCGGCACGCGTTTGCGCATCATGCTCAAACTGCAGGCGCTGATTCGCGAGCACATGCCGCGCATCGCGCAAACGCTCACCGCCGAACAGGGCAAGACGCTGCCCGACGCCGAAGGCGATATTTTCCGCGGCCTCGAAGTGGTCGAGCACGCGTGCTCGATCGGCACGCTGCAGCAAGGCGGTTTCGCCGAGAACGTGGCGGGCGGCGTGGACACTTACACGTTGCAGCAGCCGTTAGGCGTATGCGCCGGCATCACGCCGTTCAACTTCCCCGCGATGATTCCGCTATGGATGTTCCCGATGGCGATCGTTTGCGGCAATACGTTCGTGCTCAAGCCTTCGGAGCAGGACCCGCTTTCGACCATGCAGCTCGTCGAACTCGCGATCGAAGCGGGCATTCCGAAGGGCGTGCTCAACGTCGTGCACGGCGGCAAGGAAGTCGTCGATGCGATCTGCACGCACGAACTCGTGAAGGCGATTTCGTTCGTTGGCTCGACGGCCGTGGGTACGCACGTCTATCGTCTTGGCAGCGAGCACGGCAAGCGCGTGCAGTCGATGATGGGCGCGAAGAATCACGCTGTCGTGCTGCCCGATGCGAATCGCGAGCAGGCGCTCAATGCACTGGTCGGCGCGGCGTTCGGCGCGGCGGGCCAGCGGTGCATGGCGACCTCGGTGGCCGTGTTCGTGGGCGCGGCGCAGCAATGGGTGGACGAACTGGTGGAAAAGGCGAAGACGCTCAAGGTCAACGCGGGCCATGAGCCGAAGACGGACGTCGGCCCCGTCGTTTCGCGCGCCGCGAAAACGCGTATTCTCGGCCTGATCGACGCGGGCTTGAAGCAGGGCGCGACGCTCGCGCTGGACGGCCGCGACGTGAAGGTGCCGGGCTACGAGAGCGGCAACTTCGTCGGGCCCACGGTGTTCACGAACGTGAAGACGGATATGGACATCTACACGAACGAGATTTTCGGGCCCGTGCTCGTAGTGCTCACGGCGAAGACGCTCGACGAAGCGATCGCCATCGTCAACGCGAATCCGTTCGGCAACGGCGTGGGCCTGTTCACGCAAAGCGGCGCGGCGGCGCGCAAGTTCCAGAGCGAGATCGACATTGGCCAGGTGGGCATCAACATTCCGATTCCGGTGCCGGTGCCGTATTTCAGCTTCACGGGCTCGCGCGGCTCGAAGCTCGGCGACCTGGGCCCGTATGGCAAGCAGGTCGTGCAGTTCTACACGCAGACCAAGACGGTCACGGCACGCTGGTTCGACGACGCGACCGTGAGCGACGGCGTGAACACGACGATCAGCCTGCGCTGATACGCCGCCCGGCATCAACACGGAGTACTGAACAATAACGGAGACAGGCTCATGAAAATCGGATTCGTCGGGCTGGGCCACATGGGCGCGCCGATGGCGCTCAACCTGCTCAAGGCGGGGCATGCGGTAGCCGTGTTCGACCTGAGCGCGAGCGCGATGCAAACGCTCGCCGAAGCCGGCGCGCAGAAGGCCGCATCGGCGAAGGCAGCGGCAAGCGGCGCGGAGTGCGTCATCACGATGCTGCCCGCGGCGGTGCACGTGCGCAGCGTGCTCACGGCGGAAGACGGTGTGCTGGCGGGTATCGCGAAGGGCGTGACGATCATCGATTCGAGCACGATCGATCCGGCGAGCGTCAAGGAGTTCGCGAAGCTCGCCGCCGCGCAGGGGAACGCGTTTGTCGATGCGCCAGTCTCGGGCGGCACGGGCGGTGCGGCCGCAGGCACGCTGACCTTCATGGTGGGCGGCAGCGCCGAGCACTATGAGAGCGTGAAGCCGGTGCTTTCGGGCATGGGCAAGAACATTGTCCATTGCGGCGAGACCGGCACGGGGCAGGTGGCGAAGATCTGCAACAACCTCGTGCTCGGCATCACGATGGCCGGCGTGGCCGAAGCGATGGCGCTCGGCGAGGCGCTCGGCATCGACCCGAAAGTGCTGGGCGGGATCATGAACACGTCCACGGGCCGCTGCTGGAGTTCGGACACGTACAACCCGTACCCGGGCGTGATCGAGACGGCGCCTTCCTCGCGCGGCTACACGGGCGGTTTCGGCACGGACCTCATGCTCAAGGACCTGGGCCTCGCCACCGACGCCGCAAAAGGCGTGCATCAACCCGCGTATATGGGTGCGCTCGCGCAGCAGCTCTATCAGGCCATGAGCAGCCACGGCGACGGCAAGCTCGACTTCTCGGCGATCATCAAGCTGTATCGCGCCGACAAAGGCTGAGTCACGTCGTTTCGAGTCGCGAAAGGCGCGCTGCGAAGCGCGCCTTTTTTACTCCCGTATCGTCAGCGCTTGATACGCGCTTCGACACGCGCAAAGAGCCGCTTGAACCAGACGCCGAGCAGCGCATTCGAAGGCGCGAGCGCGGTGGAGCAGGCGAGAATGCGATAGACGTCGTTGCGCGTGACCTTCGAGGTCTTCGCGGGATCGAGCCAGTCGTCGTTGTCGACAAGGCGCTCGAGCGTTTCGAGGCCGATGAGAATGGGCCACAGGCACGCGAGGCGCAGGCGCACCGAAAGGCGCGGCAGCGCGAACGTATAGTCGATGGCCGCGCGGAAATGGTCGAGCGCGATGCGCACGAGTTCGAGCATGATCGGCCGCGCGCGCGCCGAGGCGCCGGGCTTGAGCAGGTCCTGGGCGGTGAGCCCGGCCTGGGCCAGCATCGAAGCGGGCAGATAGCAGCGACCGATGCGCAGATCCTTGCCGCAGTCGCGCAGCACGTTCACCATCTGCAAGGCCTTGCCGAAGCGAATGCCGCGCGCGTACATGGTGGGTTCCAGCGAGGGCGCGAGGGTGCCCGGCAAGTGCATGTACGTCATCTTCGTCCAGAACTCGCCCACGCAACCCGCCACGAGATACGTATAGCGATCGAGGTCGTCCCACGTGTTCAGCGCGGCCACCTGGCCCGAGCGCTCGTCGGGGAACGTGCGCAGATCGAATTCCATGCCTTCGGTGAGCGTCGTGACGATCTCGCGCACGGCCCGGCGATCGGCGTCGTCGAGTTGCGCGAGTACATCGAGCGCGCCGCCCAGCGACTCCAGCAGCAGCTTCTCGTCCGATTGCGTTTGCTGGCCCGCCACCTCGCCCGCGAGATCGGCGAGCAGGGTGTCATCGTTCGTCGCGCCGTTCACGCGTTCGCGCAGCGCGAGCAGCAGGGCGAGCCGCCGCTCGGGCGGAATCAGCGCGGTGTCGGCGATGGTGTCGGCGGCGCGCGCGAGCAGATAGGCTTCGCCCACGGGGTCGCGCATGCCGGCGGGCAGTACGCGCATCGTGAGGTAGAACGAACGGGAAACGCCTTTGAGCAACGGGCCCAACAGGAAGGCCCGGGTAGAATTCTGCATGTCGGATAGGGGCAGCGAGGGACGGATCGGACGCAGCCGCATTGTATCGTGGACGAAGGAGACAAGGCCCGATGAGCCCCGAACGCGCGTTTTATGACCTCCAGGTGTGCTTCGCGCGCACGGCGGCGCGCCTCGCCGACATGCCGCTCGCGGCGGCGTTGCTCGACTGCACGAACCTCTATGTGCGCTTTGGCGCGGGGCGGGCCTTCGATCGCACGCATCCCCTTTGGGCAGCTTACGTGCATGGCCTCGATGAGCGCGCAAGCGTGAGCGAGCAGTGCGAGTGGACGTGGCGCTATTTGCAGCTCTGCCCGACGCATCAGGCGGCGCCCGCGGTCGTCGCGACGGTTGGCTGCTTCTCGTACGCGCGTGAACCGCACGGCGGAGTGCGTCTGCACTTCAACACTCAAACGGATAACGGCATGTCGCCGCTCGATTCCCGGCAACGCGCCGCACGGTACGTTGAGTTGCGGGCGTTAATTGGGCACCTGCGCAGCCATCTCGGCGAAAGCGGTCGCGCGCCGGGCGATGTGCTCATTCATGGCACGTCCTGGCTCTACAACGTGCCTGCGTACCGGCGGCTCTTTCCCGCGGCCTATGTGGCGAGCGCGCAGCCTGTGGCGCGCCTGCGTGCACTTTCGCTTTGGGGCCAATTTCTCGACCGTCACGGCGGCGTGCGCAACGACGCGGCCGCGATGCTGCTCGAGCGCGTCGACCGAGTTAGCACATTTGCCAATGTGTTGTCTTGCTTTCCCTTACAAGCGCTCGCGGTGCATGCGAGCTTTGCAGCGTTTCAGGATTATTTTGATAAGTGACGGCATGCGGTCGTCGCGAAACCGGCCACGCTGCGCGCGGTAAAACGCCTGTTTGCCTATCGAAAGCGAACGTAATCGCTACGGTTACCAAAAATTTTTCAAGATAACCGCGGCGTCGTGCAGTCGAGAGCAGATTGAAAGCCGCTGTACGCACGAAGGGGATTGGCCTCGCGCGGAAATGGGTGCGCGCGAAACGAACTCAACGAGGCCTGTGCAATATTGATGAAAGTAATTCCTGTAATCACGAGGTAACGCGCATGCCGCGCCCAACGCACTAGACTCCGCCGATGCTTTCGAAACGGAGCGTCGCTCATGCCCTCGTCCCCGGCTCTTGCCATTCATTCCCTGCGCGATTTCGAGCTGACTGCGGACGGCCAGTACCTGATGGTGAACGGCAATCAGCCGGACAGCGTCGCATTGCATTGCTCGGTGATGCATGAACTGCTCGCCGCACTTTCCAACGCGATTGGCCGCTCCGAGCGCATTCGCCACAAAACCGCAAGCGTGAAATTCACCATGCCTTGCGAGGCCTGGGAGGTCGGCCGCGAGTCGGGCGACGTGCAGCATCTCGTCGTGAGCTTTCGCTTGCCCGGGGGCGCCGAATTGTCGTTCCGTTTGCAGCCTGCGCAAGCCGTGCACATGACCGAGGTGCTCTCGCTCGCAACGGGGCTTGCGAAGATGCGCTTGCCTGGCCGCGCGAGCATGCAATAGGCGCAGCGCAGGCCCGGTTTGCCGCACTCGTTGTACACCCTGCATCCGTGGATGCCGGCCGCGCGCGTCTCGCGCCGGTCATGGAGCATTCGGCACTTTCACGGCTCTTTCGTTGCTTCACATTCGACCTCCCGCATGACGGCATCAACTACCACGGCGCGCTATGCACGCGCACTGACTCTCGCCGGCTTCGGCATCGGCGTGACTGCTGCGGCGCACGCCACCGAGCCCTTCGTGGTCCAGGACATCCGCATCGACGGGCTCACGCGCATCGAACCGGGCACCGTATTCGCCTATCTGCCGATCAAGCAGGGCGAGACCTTCACGGACGACAAGGCCTCCGACGCCATTCGCGCGCTCTACGCGACGAGCCTCTTCAGCGACGTGCGCATTTCCGCGCAAGGCGGCACGGTGATCGTGCAGGTGCAGGAGCGTCCCGCTATCGGCACGATCGATTTCGCGGGCATCAAGGAGTTCGATAAGGATAACTTGACGAAGGCGCTCAAGTCGGTCGGGCTCTCGCCGGGCCAGAGCTACGACAGGGCGCTCGTGGACAAGGCGGAGCAGGAACTCAAGCGCCAGTACCTCACGCGCGGCTACTACGCGGCAGAGGTCACGACCACGGTGACGCCGATCGACCGTAATCGCGTGGGCCTGCTGTTTTCCGTGGTCGAAGGGCCGAGCGCGAAGATCCGCCAGATCAACTTCATCGGCAACAAGACGTTCAGCGACAGCACGCTGCTCGATGAAATGCAGCTCTCCACGCCGAACTGGTTCTCCTGGTACACGAAGAACGACCTGTACTCGAAGGAAAAGCTCACGGGCGACCTCGACAATGTGCGCTCGTACTATCTGGACCGTGGCTATCTGGAGTTCAATATCGATTCGACGCAGGTCTCGCTGTCGCCCGACAAGAAGGACATGTACCTCACGATCGGGATTCACGAGGGCGAGCCTTACACGATTTCGAGCGTCAAGATGGCCGGCAATCTGCTCGACCGCGAGGCGGAGTTGAGCAAGCTCGTCGGTGTCAAGCCGGGGCAGCGTTTTTCGGCGCAAAAGCTCAAGGACACGACCAAGGCGATCGTCGACAAGCTCGGCGAATACGGCTACGCGTTTGCGACCGTGAACGCCTTGCCCGAAATCGACCAGAAAGACCACACAGTCGCGCTCACACTGCAGGTGGACCCGAGCCGCCGTGTGTATGTGCGCCGCGTGAACGTCACCGGCAATACACGCACGCGCGACGAAGTCGTGCGCCGCGAAATGCGCCAGCTCGAAAGCTCGTGGTTCGATTCGAACCGTCTCGCGCTTTCGAAGGACCGCATCAACCGCCTTGGCTACTTTACCGAAGTGGACGTGACCACGGTGCCGGTGGAAGGCACGCAGGACGAAGTCGACGTGAACGTGAAAGTGACCGAGAAGCCCACCGGCACGCTTTCGCTGGGCCTCGGCTATGGCTCTGGCGAAGGGCCGATCATCTCGGCGGGCATTTCGCAGGACAACGTGTTCGGCTCCGGCAACAGCCTTTCGCTGAACGTGAATACGGCCACGACGTACCGCACGCTTTCGGTCACGCAGGTTGATCCGTATTTCACGGTGGACGGCATCAAGCGCATTACCGATGTCTACTACCGCACGACCGAGCCGCTTTATTACTCGAGCACGAACGACACGAGCTTTCGCATCGTCTCGTACGGTGCGGACATGAAGTTCGGCATTCCGTTCTCCGAGACCGACATGGTGTATTTCGGCCTCGGCATCGAGCAGGACCGCCTCGACGTCGATTCCAGCACGCCGCAGACCTATATCGACTACGTGAACGATTTCGGCCGCGTTTCGAACACGGTGCCGCTCACCGTGGGCTGGTCGCGCGACAACCGCGACAGCGCGCTGGTGCCGAGCCGCGGCTACTACGCGCAGGCCAATGCCGAATACGGCACGCCGGCCGGCACGCAGTACTACAAGGGCGATGCGCAAATGCAGTACTACTACTCATTCGCGCGCGGCTTCGTGCTGGGGCTGAACTTCCAGGGCGGCTACGGCAACGGCCTGGGCGGCAAACCGTATCCGATCTTCAAGAACTACTATGCGGGCGGTATCGGGTCGGTGCGCGGCTACGAGTCGGGCTCGCTCGGCCCGCGCGACACGACGACGAACGACCCGATCGGCGGCTCGAAGATGGTGGTCGGCAATATCGAGCTGACGTTCCCGCTGCCCGGCACGGGCTATGACCGCACGCTGCGCGTGTTCACGTTCGTGGACGGCGGTAACGTGTGGGGCACGGAAGGCAGCAGCACCGGCGCGAACGGTCTGCGTTACAGCTATGGCGCAGGCCTCGAATGGATCTCGCCGATCGGGCCGCTCAAGCTCGATCTGGGCTTTCCTATCGTCAAGCATGCTGGCGATCAGTACCAGAAGTTCCAGTTCCAGATTGGTACGTCGTTCTGAATTTATGGTTGTTTGGTCGTGCCTGGCGCTTTGGCCTTTCCTTGTGTTCGTGTCGGTGTGCCAGCGTTGCCCCTGTGCGGGGCGGCACCTACTTTCTTTGCAGCGGCAAAGAAAGTAGGCAAAGAAAGCCGCTCAAACCGCTAATGCCTGCCACAGTTCACATCGCACCACCCCTGGTGAATGGCTCCGGAGCGTCTGTCATCTCGCACCACCGAACTGAGTGACAAGGCGCTCATACCTCCGGCGGCGCTACGCGCCCCGAAGGGCATGACCTAAAACCAGTGGTGCGCTTGCATTGCGTTACGGCACGACAACGCCCCTTGGTTTCCCTTGCAGACCCGGCCGCTGCGCGCGTAGCGAGCAGCGGGAGCGGATGAGCGCTTTGTCACTAACGGGAATGGTGCGAGGTGACAGACGCTCCGGAGCCATTAACCTTTTGTGGTGCGATGTGAACTGTGGCAGGCGCTAGCGGTTTGAGCGGCTTTCTTTGCCTACTTTCTTTGCCGCTGCAAAGAAAGTAGGTGCCGCCCCGCACAGGGGCAACGCTTGAAGTACCGCCGCGAAAACAAGGAAAGGCCAAAAGCAGCCAAGGCGACGCCAAAACCCAAACCCAAACCCAAAACCCAAAACTCAAATCAGCAACTCGAGCGAGTGATAGAGCCGCCTGCGCTCGGGATTAGCGGAAGCCTCACCCGCATGAATCGCCTCCTTGAGGCATTCGAGAAAGCATTCGGCCGCTGCAGAGAGCGGCACGCCGCGCCGCGCGACCACGCTCACGACCGTCCGGTCCACTTCCTCCTGAAGCGCGAGTGCGCGCAGGTTGTCGCGCGCGAAGCGCGTCTCCACGAGCGGCCACGGGAAAATGCTCACCATGTCCGTGTTCATGATGAGCCCCATTGCCACCACGAACGAGTGCGCGAGGTGCACGCTCTTCGGCATTGGCAGGCCGTGACGCAGGAACACGTCGTCGGCGATCATCTCTTTGCTTGCCGGGTCCCAGTTGAGCAACCATTCGCAATCCTGAAGTTCCCTCAGCGATTGCGCGTGCGAGCACGGATGGTCTTTGCGCACCACCACAGCCGACTCCGTGGCGAAAATCGGCGTTTGCGTAAATTCTGCATGCAGCGAAGCGGGCCCGGGCTTGCCTAGCGAGAAGTCGAGCGAGCCGTCGCGCAGCCGCGGCATCACGATATTGAGCAGGCCTTCGTAGAACTCCAGCTGCATGCGGGGCATGCGTTCGCGAAACAGCGTGACGGCGTCGGGCAGGAAGGAGAGGGCGAGCCACGGCGTCACGCCGATCGCGAGCTTGCCGGTGCCGCGCCCGCGCCGCGCGTCGAGTTCGTCCTGGGCGCGCGACATCTGGTGCACGACGAGCCGTGCATGCACCAGCAGCGCCTGGCCCGCTTCCGTGAAGGCGATGCCGTTCGCATTGCGCGTGACGAGCGCGATTTGCTGCTCGGCCTCCAGCTCGCGAACCGCCTTTGTCGCCGCCGCCGGCGAGATGCCAAGCTGGCGCGCGGCCGCGCGAATACTGCCGGTATCGGCCATGGCGACGAGCGCGCGGAACTGGTGGAACTTCATAAGGGATAACCCGGGTGCGCACTTCTGGTTGGCGGGCCAACTATTTTAGGGCTGTCGGCAGATAAGAGACGTCATTATTCTCAAGCGAATTCACACTCACGCTCGCCCTGGAGGGAATTCGTATGAACACGATGGCTATCCCGGCCGCAATCGCCGCGATCGAAGACGAAATGATCGCGCTGCGTCACGAGATCCACGCGCATCCCGAACTGGGCTTCGAGGAATTCGTCACGAGCGACCTCGTCGCGCAGCGCCTCACCGAGTGGGGCTACGAGGTGCACCGCGGGCTGGGCGGCACGGGCGTCGTGGGCACACTCAAGGTGGGCGACGGCCGAGCGCGCCTCGGCCTGCGCGCCGACATGGACGCGCTGCCGATCCAGGAGAGCACCGGCCTCGACTACGCGAGCCGCATTCCAGGCAAGATGCACGCATGCGGTCACGACGGCCACACGGCCATGCTGCTCGCGGCGGCGAAGCATCTCGCGCAGTCGCGCAACTTCAGCGGCACGCTGAACCTCATTTTCCAGCCCGCCGAAGAGGGCCTGGGCGGCGCCAAGCGCATGCTCGACGAAGGCCTGTTCGAGCGCTTTCCTTGCGACGCCGTGTTCGCCATGCACAACATGCCCGGTTTCCCCACCGGCAAGCTCGGCTTTCGCGCCGGGCCGTTCATGGCTTCGTCGGACACGGTCATCATCGACATCGACGGGCGCGGTGGTCATGGTGCGGTGCCGCATAAGGCGATCGACCCGGTCGTGGTGTGCGCCAACGTCGTGCTCGCGCTGCAGACCATCGTGTCGCGCAACGTGCCACCGCTCGACATGGCGATCGTCACCGTGGGCGCGATCCATTCGGGCGACGCCCCCAACGTGATTCCGCAAACCGCGCAGATGCGCCTCTCGGTGCGCGCGCTGCGCCCCGAAGTGCGCGACTTGCTGCAGGAGCGCATCACGGCGCTCGTGCACGCGCAGGCGAGCGCGTACGGCGCGACGGCGCGCATTGACTATCAGCGCCGCTACCCGGTGCTCGTGAACGACGTGGCAATGACGGCGTTCGCGCAGGACGTGGCGCGCGACTGGCTGGGCGAAGAGGGACTGATTCACGACATGGCGCCGCTCACCGGCAGCGAGGACTTCTCGTTCCTGCTCGAGCGCTGCGCGGGCAGCTACCTGATCATCGGCAATGGCGACGGCGAGGGTGGCTGCATGGTGCACAACCCCGGCTACGACTTCAACGACGACTGCCTTGCCACCGGCGCAGCATACTGGGTGCAACTCGCCGAACGCTTCCTGCGCGGCTAAAGCCGATACCGATAGCCGGCAGGCAAACGGACCAACTGACGCACCACCAGACGTACCACGATACGCGATACGAGACACACGAGGAGACACCCGATGAACGCCACGTCGATTCAGGCGCCGGCCGCAGCCGCCCAGGCTTCCACGCGCCGCTCGCGCGCGAAGGCCATCTTCGCGATCACGCTCGGCAACGGGCTCGAGTTCTTCGACTTCACGGTCTACAGCTTCTTTGCCTCGATCATCGGCTCGCTGTACTTTCCGGTGCATGGCTCGCTGAACCAGTTGATGCTCGCCGTGGGCAGCTTCGGCGTGGGTTTCGTCGTGCGTCCGATCGGCGGCATCGTGATCGGCGCGTTCGCGGACCGCGTGGGCCGCAAGGCCGCCATGACGCTCACACTCTGGCTCATGGCGCTCGGCTCGGCGCTCATCGCATTCGCGCCCACCTATGCGCAAATCGGGCTCGCGGCGCCCGCGCTGATCCTGATCGCGCGCCTCGTGCAGGGCTTTGCGGTGGGCGGCGAGGTGGGCGCCTCGACGTCGCTGCTGCTCGAATACGCCGATGACCGTTCGCGCGGCTTCTACGGTAGCTGGCAGTTCGTGAGCCAGGGGCTCAATACGGTGTGCGGCGCGCTCATCGGCGTGACGCTTTCCACCACGCTCTCGCAGGCTGCGCTGGAAAGCTGGGGCTGGCGCGTGCCGTTTGTGATCGGCATGCTGGTCGTGCCGGTGGGCGTGTACATTCGCCGCCATCTCGACGAAACGCTCGTGAACCCCGTTGAAGTGGAAGACACCGAACCCGTGGCCGACATGGCGCGGCCGCTGCGCGAGATTTTCGGACGTCATCGCACGTCGCTCGTGGCCGGCGTCGTCACGACCATCGGCGGGACGGCAGCGAACTATATCGTGCTGTTCTACATGTCGACGTACGCGATCAAGATTCTCGGCCTGCCGATGTCGGTCGGCATGAGCGCGGCCCTCGTCGCGGCGCTCGTCACCGCCGTGTGCTCGCCGTTCGCCGGCTCGCTTTCCGACCGGCTGGGCCGCAAGTGGGTGATGGGCGTTTCGCGCGTGCTGCTGATCGCGGTGATCTATCCGGCGTTCATGCTCATTCATGCGGTGCCGACCGTCACCACCGTGCTCGCGGTCGTGGCCGTGCTGGGCGCGATCGTCGCGTTCACGGCAGTCCCCAACATCGTGATGCTGCCGGAACTCTTTCCCCAGTCGATTCGCGTGACCGGCATGTCCGTGGTGTATTGCGTGGGCGTGTCGATCTTCGGCGGCTTCGCGCAGTTTTTCGCGACCTGGCTCATCAAGCTGCTCGATAACCCGCTCGCGCCCGCCTGGTATCTGATCGGCTGCGGGGCGGTCTCGCTGCTCGCGTTGCCGCTCATTCGCGAACCGGCGGGCCGTCCGCTCGATTGAGTGCGATTGAACACGATTGAGTGTTGCATACGGCCGCTACGCACTTTTAGCGGCCGTGTCGTGTTTATTTACCAGACGTTTATACGGCGCTGCCTAGAATCGGTTCGTGTTCAACTCAAGCGCGCCGGCCGAAACGGCGGCGTGCGCACTACACGTATGCCGTCCAACGTCTCGCAGGGCCCGGTTTCCCGAGGTTCCCACTCCGCCGCCGCGCCGCGCCCCGATCTTTCACTGCGCAACTCGCGCAAGCTATTTCACCCGGCAACCCAACGCACAACAGTGCAACTCGTCGTGCGCGTGCCCACGAGCGAAGCGCAACTCGCGCGATGCGCGCTGCATGGTCTTGTAGGCGACGCGCTCGGTGTCCATACGATCGATATCGATCGCCGCAACAATCTCGCTTGCCTGCATGTCGAACTCGATCGTCGTCGCGTAGCCGAGGCCATGGCGCTCCTCATGCGCACGCTCTCGTGTGCGGAATTCGGCTCGGTGCGCCGGCTCGATCGCGCGACCTGATTCGCGGCGCGTGGCGCAACCACCGCTGCGCCACGCTTGAATATCTCCCATCCGCAGTTCACGCGACGTATGCTTCGTGCGCCCGCATCCTTCGCTTTCTCCCTTTCTGCATACGCAAGCGTTGCGCATAGCCATGCGAATGTTAGCGAACGATTCGTTTTCCTTCATTTCGGATTTCGAAACGAATTCAGTCACTATTGCCTCGTGAGTGCCGGTCTCGTTGTCGCGGGTGAATTTTTGGACATCCTGATTCTGCGTTGTCTCGAAAAACAGTAGTATTTGTTCGAGCACCAAAGTCAGTGGCGGTGATACGACTCGATCGCCCGCGCGCGCCTGATTTGGTTTCGTCGGTCCAGCGCAGATCGTCGACAACACGGAGAACAGCATGACTCACGGTATTCGGGTGGCCAGCTTGTGTCTGTCGTTGGGATTGCTGGTAAGTGTCGTTGGATGTCATGAAAACAAACCTGCTGCTGAAACTCGACCCGCCGCGAACGTTGACGTGATCAATATTGCGCTGCGCGACGTGCCCGTTGTTTTCGAGTACGTGGGGCAGACGGAAAGCTCGCAGCAGGTCGAAATTCGCGCGCGCGTGAGCGGCTTCCTCGAAAAGCGCGTGTATACGGAGGGCTCGCTGGTCCACGCAGGCGACGTCATGTTCGTCATGGACCGCAAGCCGTTCGAGGCCACGCTCGACGCCGCGAAGGCCGAGCTTGCGCAGCAAAAGGCGCGGCTTCAGACCGCGGAGGCCAACCTCGCCCGCGTGCGTCCGCTGGCCGCGAAGAACGCGTTGAGCCAGAAGGATCTCGACGATTCGATCGGCCAGGAGCAGGCCGCCGCCGCCGCTGTCGAAGGGGCGAAGGCGAATGTCATTAGCGCTTCGCTCAATCTCGGCTACACGACGATCGTGGCGCCCGTTACCGGCCTTTCGAGCTTCGCGAAGAGGCAGGACGGCTCGTATATCGATACAAGCAATAGCCTGCTCACATACGTGGCCAAGCTCGATCCCATGTGGATCAACTTCTCGCTCTCCGAGAACGAGATGCTCAATCTGCGCACGCAAACGCAGAACGGCACGCTCAAACTGCCGCCGGTGGGCAAGCTCGAAGCGGTGATCGTGCTGGCGGACGGCACCATCTACCCGGAGCGTGGCCACATTGCATTTACCGACGCGTCGCTTAGCTCGGAAACCGGCACCTACCTGATTCGCGCGTCCATGCCGAACCCCACGGGGTCGCTGCGGCCCGGTCAGTTCGTGCGTATCAAGCTGCTGGGCGCGCAGCGCAGTTCGGCGGTGGCCGTGCCGCAGGCGGCTGTGCAGCAGGGGCCGCGCGGCGCGTATGTGTGGACAGTCGACAAGGACGGTAAGGCGCAGCAGCGCGTGGTGGAAACGGGCGAGTGGAATGGCAATGCGTGGGTGATCAAGTCGGGCTTGCATCCTGGCGACCACGTCATCATCGACAATACGCTGCGGCTGATGCCCGGCGCGCCGGTCAAGGCGAATCTCGTTCAGACGCCGCCCGCGGACGTGAATATCGGCGCAACGTCCGCTGGGCAAGACAGCGGAGCGGGCGGTGAGGCGCAGGCGGGCGCGGCCGGGGCTTCCGGCCCGGCTGCGGCGAACGCGAGCCCAGGCGCGAATGCGCAAGCCAACGCCCCGGGCAACGCCGGAACGAATGCCGCCAAGCCGGCCGCTGCTGCTAGTGAGCCCGATGTATTGGGCGACCACACCGCGGTCTATTTCGCCACGGGCAGCTCGAGCCTCGACGCCCCGTCGGCCGACGCGCTCGCGGGCGTGGCGCGCCGTCTCGTTGCCGAGCCGGGCTTGCGCGTGGTGATTTCCGGCTACACCGATTCGACGGGCTCGCAAGCCGCGAACGAGCGCCTTGCGGCCGCACGCGCGGCCACGGTGCGCGCTGCGCTGGTCGTGGCCGGCGTGAAAACCGAGCGCATCGAGATGCGCAAGCCGGCGCAGATCGTCGCCAATGATCCGCCCGACAAATCCCGCCGCGTGGACGTCACGTTCTCGCCCGCTGCGGGAGGTTGAACGATGAAGTTCTCCCACTTCTTTATTGACCGGCCAATTTTTGCGTCGGTCCTCTCGATCGTGCTCGTCGTCGCGGGGCTCGTGGCGATGTTCAACCTGCCGATCGCCCAGTTTCCGGACATCGCGCCGCCAACGATTACGGTGAGCGCCACGTATCCGGGCGCGAGCGCCGATATCGTCGCGCAGAACGTGGCCGCGCCGATCGAGCAGCAGGTGAACGGCGCGGACAACATGATGTACATGAACTCGTCGAGTTCATCGACGGGCAACATGACGCTCACGGTGTACTTCAATATCGGCACCGATCCGTCGCTCGCGCAGGTGGACGTGCAAAACCGCGTGAACCTTGCGTTGCCGTTCCTGCCCGATTCGGTCACGGCGCAAGGCGTGTCGGTGCAGAAGCGCTCCTCCGCGTTCATGATGGTGATCGCAATCTATTCGCCCGATAACGCCTACGATGCGGCCTACGTGGCGAACTATGCGAACGTCTACGTGCTCGACGCGCTCAAGCGCATTCCGGGCGCGAACCAGGCGTCGATCTTCGGCTCTGCCGACTATGCGATGCGCGTGTGGCTCAAGCCAGACCGCATGGCGAAGCTCGGCATTACCGTGACCGACGTGCAGAACGCGATCGCGCAGCAGAACCAGCAGTTCTCCGCGGGTCGCCTCGGCGCGGCGCCGACCAACAAGCCGGTGAACCAAACCTTCCCGGTGACGACGAAGGGGCGTCTTACCGAGCCCGCCGATTTCGACAACATCATCCTGCGCGCGGCGTCGGGCGACGCGGCGATCGTGCGCCTCAAGGACATTGGTCATGCGGAGCTCGGCGCGAAAGACTACACGCTGCGTGGCCGCTTCAACGGCAAGACGGCCACGCTGCTCGCCGTGTATCAGCAGCCGGGCGCGAATGCACTGCAAGTGGCCAAGCAGGTGCGCCAGACGCTCGAGGAGTTAAACAAGAGCTTTCCGCCCGGACTCAAGTATGAAGTCGCGCTCGACACGACCGAGTTCGTGCACGAGTCGATCAACGAGGTGGTTCATACGCTGCGCGACGCGGTGATTCTCGTGATCATCGTCGTGTACATCTTCCTGCAGAGTTTCCGGGCGACGCTCGTGCCGCTGCTCGCCGTGCCTGTGTCGATCATCGGCGCGTTTATCGGCATGTCGGCGTTCGGCTTCTCGATCAACATGCTCACCTTGTTCGGTATGGTGCTGGCCATCGGTATCGTGGTGGACGACGCGATCGTGGTGATCGAAAACGTCGAGCGCAACATGACCGAATTCAAGCTACCGCCAAAGGAAGCGGCCAAACGCGCGATGGACGAAGTGAGCGGGCCGGTGGTGGCGATCGTGCTGGTGCTGCTCGCGGTGTTCATACCGGTGGCGTTTCTCTCGGGCATCACCGGGCAGCTCTATAAGCAGTTCGCTGTGACGATTGCGGTTTCGGTGGTGCTTTCGGGTATCGTCGCGCTCACGCTTTCGCCCGCGCTCGCGGCCATTCTGCTCAAGCCGGGCGAGCATAAGAAGAACCGCTTTTTCCGCTGGTTCAACGAGAAGTTCGATAGCCTGACCGAAGGCTATGGCAGCTGGGTGCAGACCGCGATACGACGCGTGGTGCTCTCCATCGGCCTGATCGCCGTGATGATTATCGCCACGGTCGGCCTGTTCAAACACATTCCATCTTCATTTCTGCCTGTGGAGGATCAGGGCTATCTGTTCGGCGCGGTCGTGATGCCCGACGCGGCGAGTCTGGACCGTACGGGCGACCTCTCGAAGAAAGCGGAGGACTGGTTCGCGAAACAGCCCGCCGTGAGTTCGGTGGCGGCGCCGATCGGCTACAGCCTGATCGACTCGCAATACAAGTCGAACGCGGGCACGTTGTTCGTCACGCTCAAGGGCTTCAAGGAGCGCGGCGAGAACGGCACCGCGCAGGATCTGATCCGCGACGCCACCAAGGAATTCTCGACATTCAAGGACGGCGTGGTCGTGCCGCTCAATCCACCGTCGATCCCGGGCCTCGGTACCACGGGCGGCTTCGAGTTCTGGGCGCAAAGCACCGGCGACGGCACCTACCAGCAGCTCGAAGACAAGGTGCGCCAGATCATTGCGAAGGCGCGCCAGAACCCGGCGCTGCGCGGCGTGAATTCCACCATCAACACGAATTCGCGTCAGTTGCTGGTGGAAGTGGACCGCGAGCGGGCGGAAACGCTCGGTGTTCCGGTTCAGGACATCTATTCTGCACTCCAGACGATGTTTGGTTCGTTGTACGTGAGCCAGTTCCCGAAGGGCAGCCGCCTCTTCCAGGTGATCATTCAGGCCGAGCCGCAATACCGCTTGACCCCGGACGATATCCAGCAGCTCTACGTGCGCAACCGAAACAACGACATGGTGCCGATCAAGGCCGTGACGACCTCGCGCTTCGTGCCCGGACCTGACATCGTGAACCGCTTCAACAACTTCCCGGCGGCGAAGATCACCGGCGACGCGGCGCCCGGTCGCAGCTCGGGCGAGGCGATCGCGGCGATGGAGCAGATCGCGGGCGAAGTGCTGGGCGAGGGCTACAGCTACGAGTGGAGCGGCCAGGCGTACGAAGAGAAGAAGGCCGGCTCGACAGCGGCGCTCGTGTTCGGCTTCGCGCTGCTGATGGTGTTCCTCATCCTCGCGGCGCAGTATGAGAAGTGGTCGTTGCCGATTGGCGTGCTGCTCGCCGTGCCGTTCGCGATCTTCGGGGCGCTGGTGGGCATCCTGCTGCGGGGCATGGAAAACGACGTGTATTTCCAGATCGGCCTGACCGTGCTGATCGCGCTCGCGGCGAAGAACGCCATTCTGATCTTCGAGTTCGCGGTTGAAATGCGCGAGAAGGAGAACATGTCGCCTTACGAGGCGGCGCTGCACGCCGCGAAACTGCGCCTGCGGCCGATCATCATGACCTCGCTCGCGTTCATTCTGGGCTGCGTGCCGCTTGCCATCGCCAGCGGCGCGTCGGCCGCGAGCCGGCGCTCGCTCGGCACCGGTGTGATCGCGGGCATGCTCGGCGCCACGGTGATCGCGCTGTTCTTCATTCCGATGTTCTTCTGGGGACTGGAAACGCTCTCGTCGCGCAAGAAGCCGGACGCTACGCCGCATGCCAGCACGCCCCCTGCGGCGCCGCCTTCGCAGGAGGGCTGAGCGATGAAGACACGTTTGAATCTGAAGCACCGCACGCTGCGCCCATTCGGGCTGATCGTCGCGACGGCATGCCTTGGCGCCTGCGCGGTCGGGCCCGACTATCACCGTCCGACCGTCGAGACGCCGTCGACGTTTCGCTACGCCGCGCCGCAGGCGGAACCCGTCGACACCTCGCTCGACTGGTGGACGCAGTTCAACGACCCAGTGCTCAACGACCTCGTCACGAAGGCGCTCGCGCAGAACAAGGATCTGCTAATCGCGGCGGCGCGCGTCGAAGAGTTCTACGGGCGTTATGTCGTGACGCGCGCGGGTCTTTTCCCGCAGGTTTCGGCGAATTTTGGCGCTTCGCGCAGCCGGGGCGTGCCGGCGCCAGGCTTTCCGCCCGTGGTCGGCAACCAGGTGCAGTTGAACGGCGCGGTGTCCTGGGAGCTCGATTTGTTCGGCCATTTGCGCAGGCTCACTGAAGCGGCGCGCGCCGACTATATGAGCACGCAGTCGGCACAGCAGGCCACGCGCATTGCCATCATCGCGAACGTCGCCACGTCGTATCTGCAACTGCGCGATTTCGACAATCAGCTCGTCATCGCGCAGGACACGCTCGAGAGCCGCAAGGGCGCGCTCGATCTCTTCAACGAGCGCTATGCAGGCGGCGTCGTTTCGCGGTTGCAGGTGAGCCAGGCGCAGTCGGAGTATCAATCGGCGCAGACCTCGGTGTATTCGATCCAGCAGGAAATCGCAACGCAGGAAGACGCGATCTCGCTGCTGCTGGGCCAGAATCCGGGGCCGATTCCGCGCGGCAAGTCGATCACCGAGTTGACCGCGCCCGTCATTCCCGCTGGCTTGCCGTCGACGCTGCTGGAGCGGCGGCCCGATATTCTGCAGGCCGAACAAACGCTCATTTCGGCGAACGCATCGATCGGCGCCGCGCGCGCGATGTATTTCCCGCAGATTTCGCTCACGGGACTGTTCGGTGCGGCGAGCACGGCGCTCTCGGGGCTCTGGACCGGCCCCGCGCGCGTCTGGTCGTTTGCGGGCGCGATCACGCAGCCGATTTTCGAGGGCGGCGCGATTGCGGGTGGCGTGCATCAGGCCGAAGCCGTGCAGCAGGAAGCGCTCTTCAGCTACGAGCAGACGATCCAGCAGGCGTTCGCCGATGTCGAGAATGCGCTCGTGGGCGTGGCGCGCACGCGCGATCAGCTGGATTCGACGAAGCTCCAGGTGACTGCACTCACGGAATACACGTCAGTTGCGCGCGATCTCTATGAGGGCGGCTACACGAGCTATCTGGAAGTGCTCGACGCGGAACGCAGCCTCTTCAATGCGCAGTTGCAGCAGTCGTCGCTGCAGGACCAGGAACTTGCGCAGATCGTGAGCCTGTACAAGGCGCTTGGCTACGGCTGGACGCCGGCAGCACCGCCGCCGGCAGCGGACAGCGCGAAGCCGTCGCAGTCTTGAACCGCGACGGCCGCGCTTTGAGGCGGGGTGGCGAAAGGTGAACCTCGCGCGGGCGCGCCGGTTCGTTTCATGGACTCTCTGACATCAGCCAGTGCAGCGATTGCGGAGCGGGCTTGCTGGCTTTCGCTATTTGCCCGGCTTTGGGCGCCGGTTTCGCGACTTTTTGTACCTGCATGGGCCGGGCGGCGTTGAGGGCGGTTGCATGGCCGCCGGTTTGCGCGAACGCGACGGGGCTTGCCGACGCGAACGCGAGCAGCGCGGCGGCGAACGTCAGGGCGTGGGGGCGAGTCATCAGAGGTCTCCCGCGTGAACGAGCGGCAGGCGTTGGGAAGAGCCCAGCGCTGCAAGCGGAAGTGTGTTCTGACGATAACCGCCACGCGTCCATCATTTGATGGAGAAACGCGTGGCTTGTGTGGGGTACCCCGCTTAACGGGTACGGAATCAGTCGGCGGGTCGGCGGTCGGCGAGCGCCCGTTCGCAGTCCTTGAGCACTTGCAGGACGAGCTTGGCCTGGTAGTTCAGGTCGTCGGTGTCGAGAATCTCCTCGACGGCGTCGCGCGCCCAGACCGCGTCGACGAACCACGCGTGCTGCTGCGCGATGTCCTGCGCCATGGCGGCGAGGCGCGCAATGGCGAGCCAGTCGGCCTCTCGCGCGTGACGGTCGAGCCACTTGTGCGCCGCCTGGACGTGAAAGGCCGCGTTGGGCCAGGATTCGTTGAGATAGTAAGCCCCGAGGCTCCCGCAGGTGAGCCAGCAGAGCAGCTCCACGCGATCGCGCGGACTCAGATGGTGGCGTACATCACTCATGGCGACGCTCGCGAAGTAACAGAGTTCGATTGACGGGTGCGTGCAGACTTTTCGAATCCGATGACAAAACGATATCACGGCTCATAAAAAATCGCCTGCCCCGCACTGGCGCTGCACGCACGGGTGTTACATGGATAGCGTCGCCTGGCGGCGCGTTGTATGCAAACCAGGAGTGACACCAGGAAGGCGGCTGCCGTGATGCGCTTTGCAGCGTTTCGCGTGCCTGTTTCCTGCCGCCGCTCCTTTAGCGCTCTTTTGGCGCTCGATTAGACCCCTTGAGTGACGCGCGCTACGCGTCTTTGCAGCCGCTTTTCCCGGCGAGTCGGGCGGCCGTGTCTACCGCGCCCATGGCGTTTGCCACATCTAGCGCGGTGTTGCCCGCGGTGTCGTGCGCCGCCGGGTTTGCGCCGCGCGCGAGCAGCAGGTCGACGATATCGGAGCGGTTGAACATGGCGGCAACCATTAGCGCCGTGCGGCCGTCGGGGGAGGCGCCTTCCACGTCGGCACCACTTTCCAGCAGCGCACTGATCACGTCGGCGTAGCCCTTGAAGGCTGCGCCTGCGATGGGCGTTTGCCCATTGGCGTTGCGCAGGTTGGGATCGGCGCCGCGCTGTACGAGCGCGCGCACGGCGGCCGCGTGACCGTGATAGCTCGCGAGCATCACGAGGCTGTCGCCTTTTTCGTTGCGCAGGTTCGGCGGCATGCCCTGATCGATCAGCGTGGCGAGCGTGGTGGCTTCGCCGCGGCGCGCGGTGTCGAACACCTGGCGCGCGAACTCGACGAAGCGCGGATCGAGTTCGCCGCCGTCTTCGCCCGAGCCGGAGGAAGAGGACGAGGTTGGGCGAGGCGGCGCGCTGGCGGTCATGGCAGTCTCCTGGTTCGGATCTCCTGGCGATTCGGCGCGGCATGCCGCCGTCGAGGCTGGCCCATTGTCGCCGATCTTCGCGAACCGCGAGGCCAGGGCGTCGGACGCACGCGCAACGAAAAAGGCGCTGCCCAGACCGCTAAAAAGCGGCCGGCGCAGCGCCTTCCTTCATGCAAAAACCGCGAACGCTCAGGGCACGAGCCAGAGCGCGACGGCGTAGATGACGAGCGACACGGCGAACGTCACGGCGGTATAGCCCATCACGCGCTGAATGCGGATGCCCGCGATCGCGACGATCGGCACGGCCCAGAACGGCTGCAGCATGTTCGAGACGTTCTCGGCCATCGCCACGCCCATGGCGGTGCGCGGCACGGAGGCGTGCAGGCTCAGCGCGGCCGGCAGCACGAACGGGCCTTGCACGGCCCAGTGGCCGCCCGCGCTCGGCACGAGCAGCGTGATGATGAGCGAACTGAGATAGCTCCAGAGCGGCAGCGAAAGCGGCGTGGCAATCGTGACGAAGGCCTTGGCGATCATCGAGGCGAGGCCCGTGCCCTTCATCACGCCCATGATGCCGCCGTACACGGGGTACTGGAGCAGCATGGAGCCGGTCTGGCGCGCGGCGCGGCGAATGGCGTTCGCGTAGGCGATGGGTGTGCGCTGAAGCGCGAGGCCGATCAGCAGGAAGATCAGGATCGTCGTGTTGATGTCGAGATCGAAACCCTTTTCGCTCCATTCCATCGCGAGATAGCCCGCGCCGAGCGCGATCAGGAGCAGCGTGCCGAGCATCGACTGTTCGAGGCGCGATGCGAACGAAGGCGTGCCGTTGCCGACGCGCGCGTGCGGATCGTCGCTGGCGCCTGCATCGCTCGCTTCGGCATCGGCCGCCTGGCTGAACGGCGCCACGTGCTCCGGCTTCGGATGCATGCGGATGAAGATGAACGTCATCACGACCACGACCAGCACGGTCGGGATGAAGACGAACGGCGCAAACACCGTCTCGCTGAGCGGAATCACATGACCCGTCGCCTTTTCCACGAGATTGAGCGCGTTGCCATGCGAGGCCTGCGAGAGGGCGATCGAGCTGGAGAGCCCGCTATTGCAGATCGACCATGCCGAATAGCTGCCGGCTACGAGCCACGCGAAATCCACGTTCACGCGCTTCGCGATTTCGCGCGAGAGCAGTGCGCCCACGATCAGCCCGAGACCCCAGTTCAGCCAGGCCGCGATGGCGACGACCGGAAATACCAGCAGCGCGGCGCGCGCCGGCGTTTGCGCCTTGGCCGCGAGCGCGCGCAGCACGCGCTGGATCACGGGCGCCTCGGCAATGGCGTAGCCCGTGGCGAGGATCAGGATCATCTGCAGCGCGAAGCCGAGAATGCCGAACGTGCCTTCGTACCAGGAACTGAGCAGCGTGGGGAGATCACCGTGCGGCGCGATCAGCAGCGCGAGCACCGCGACGAAGAAGGTGAGGCAGATCGAAAGAACGAAGGGGTCTGGCATGACCCGCTCGAAAACATACACGAGGGCGGCGACAACACCCTGGCGGGAGTCGCGCGTTTCAGTCTGAAGGTCTCTTTTCATGCTCTTTGCGCTAGGTAGCGTGTGGCTACTGGCTGGCCGGAGCGGACAGGATCGGCGTGACTTGCGAGTGGTCCCGGCACCGTGCGGCTGGCAAGCCAGCTCACGCGTGGTGCACGGGGAGGCAGGTGCGGCTCCTCCATCAGCGAGAGGCGATGCCGCCCCGGCGCAGCGGGTTCATATCACGCCTTGCACGCGCAGATTTGCACAGCAAGACGGCCAGCCCGTTCTTGTTATTCTCGTGTTCATAATACGAACACGGTTTCGATTATCGAACGACGCATTATTCGCTTCATGCGGATTGGATGTCAAGGCTGCCATGCCGTGCCGGTGCAGTCTTTTATCGATAAATGAGTGTGAGATGCACTCATGTTGTAATGAAAATGAAATGGTAAAGAAATTGCATGGGCGTCACGCGAACTATCTAAAATGCAGGAGCGAGGAGCACTTTTCGCGCGCACCCAGACCCCTCTCGAGCTGTAAATCACTGCATTCAGGAGACTGAAGATGACGATTCGAATTGGAGAAGAGGCACCCGATTTCACCGCGGAGACTACCGAAGGCAAGATCAACTTCCACGAATGGATTGGCGACCACTGGGCCATTCTGTTTTCGCACCCGAAAGACTTCACGCCCGTATGCACGACGGAACTCGGCTATATGGCAAAGCTCAAGCCTGAGTTCGACAAGCGCAACACGAAGATCATCGGCCTGAGCATTGACCCGGTGGATGATCATGCGAGGTGGGCGAAGGACATCGAGGAAACGCAGGGTAGCGCCGTCAACTATCCGATGATTGGAGACAAGGACCTGAACGTTGCCAAGCTCTACGACATGATTCACCCGAACGCGAGCGGCGCAAGCCCGCGAACGGCGGCCGACAACGCCACGATACGCGCGGTGTTCCTCATTGGGCCGGACAAGAAGGTGAAGGCGATGTTCGTCTACCCGATGAGTTCGGGCCGTAACTTCGACGAGGTGCTGCGCCTGCTCGATTCGCTGCAGCTCACCGCGAAGCACACGGTGGCGACGCCGGTGAACTGGAAGCCGGGCGACGACGTCATCATCCCGACTTCGGTTTCCGACGATGCGGCGAAGCAGAAGTATCCGCAGGGCTTCAAGACGCTCAAGCCGTATCTGCGCACGGTCGAGCAGCCGAAGTAACCGAAGTGCCGTTTCGGCGGCATAAAAAAAACGCGGCGCACAGGCAGTGCGCCGCGGACCACGGGCCAGGGAGGCTTGCGCCCCACGCGGCCCGGACAGGGGAAACCGGCTGAATCAGTTCGAAGGCGTGGGACGCCACTTGAGCAAACGATGCTCGAGCGCGGTGAGCAGATAGTCGGCGGCGAGCGCGACCACGGCGAGCACGATCATCGCGGCGAACACGCCGCTCGCGTTGAACGCGCCTTGCGCCGTCGAAATCAGCAGACCAATGCCTTGCTTCGAGCCGAGGAATTCGCCCACCACGGCGCCGACCAGCGCGAAGCCGAAGCTCACGTGCAGGCTCGCGAGAATCCACGAAAGCGCCGAGGGAATCACGACCGAGGTCGTCACCTGGCGGCGCGACGCGCCAAGAATTTGCGCATTGGCGATCATGTAGCGATCAGCCTCGCGCACGCCCTGGAACGCATTGGCGAACACCACGAAGAACACCATGACCACGGCGAGCGCCACCTTCGACGCCATGCCGAGCCCCAGCGCGATCACGAACACCGAGCCGAGCACCACGCGCGGAATCGAGTTGGCGATCTTGATGTAGAGGCTGAACACGTCGGAGAGCAGCTTGTTGCGGCCGAGCACGATGCCGCAGAACACGCCGGCCACCGAGCCGATGATGAAGCCAAGACCGGTTTCTTCGAGCGTGACCCAGACCTGCGTGAGCAGCGGCCCTTGCGAGGTGCCGTTCACGAACCAGTCGATGATCTGATCGAAGATGGCCGTGGGCATGGAGAAGAAGAACGGATCGATCCATTTGAGGCGCGCGGCGAGCTCCCACCCGCCGAGTACGACGACGAGCACGAGAATACGCAGCGAAATGACGAGCGCCTGGCGCTGGCGAATACGCTTTTGCGCGGCGCGCTCGACGGCGTCGAGCGAGGCGGTGTCGAGGCCTTGCGGCAGGGTTTGTTGCGGGGTGGACATGTCTGGACGGCTCCGGGGAATTAGGCGATCTGCACTTCTTCGCGCAGGTCGTGCCAGATCTGGCGCGACAGTTCGACGAAGTGCGGCGCGTAGCGGATTTCGGACGTCACGCGCGGGCGCGGCAGATCGATCTCGTAGACCTTCTTGAGCGTGGCCGGGCGTGCGGTGAGCACGAACACGCGGTCGGCGAGCGCAATGGCTTCTTCCAGGTCGTGCGTGACGAACACGACCGACCCGGTGCCGCCCCACAGCTGCAGCAGCTCGTCTTGCATGAGCGTGCGCGTTTGCATGTCGAGCGCCGAGAACGGCTCGTCCATCAGCAGGATTTCGGGCTTGTTGATGAAAGTCTGCGCGAGCGCCACGCGCTTTCTCATGCCGCCCGAAAGCTGATGCGGATAGTGCTTGCCGAAGTTCGCGAGACCCACGCGGCGCAGCCATTCGTTCGCTTCGTCGTAGGCCGCCGACTTCGAGCGGCCGCGAAAGAGGGGACCGGCCGCCACGTTGTCGAGCACCGAGCGCCACGGGAACACCGCGTCGGCCTGGAACACGAAGCCGATGCGCGGATCGATGCCGTTCACCGGAGCGCCCATCACGCGCACTTCGCCCGTGGTGGGTTTGAGCAGGCCCGTGATCATGCTGAGCGTGGTGGACTTGCCGCAGCCCGTGGGCCCGACAATGGCGACGAACTCGCCGCGCGCGACCGACATGCTGAAGTCGCGCAGGGCGACGGTCGCCTTGCCGTCCGGTGAAATGAAGCGGCACGATACGTTGCGCAGCTCGATGGCCGGCGTGCCTTGGGAATGGGAGGAAGTCATTGTCTCTGTGGGCTGAACGTGGGGCCGTCTTCGTGGCTTACTTCGACGCCGTGGCGGTCGCTGCCGGCAGGTAGTCGTTCGAGTAAGTCTTCGCGAGGTCGATGTGCTTGCCCTTCACCGAAGGGTTGAACGCCGAAAGCACCTTGAGCACGGTGTCCGGCCCGTCTGCGGGCATGCGGCCGTCCTTCGTGAACATCGGCAGCGAGGACTTCAGCGCGGACACATAGAGGTCCTTGTTATTGCCGTAATAGTCCTTCGGCATCTTCGCGGCGATTTCGTCGGCGCTATGCGTGGCGATGAAGTTGAGCGTGCGCGAGAAGGCGCGTGCGAGCTTCGTTGCGTCGTCCTTGTGCGACTGCGCCCAGGCGCGCTGCACGTAGAAGCTCGAAGCGGGGTAGGTGCCGCCGAGCGCAGCGCGCGTGCCTTCGAGCGTGCGCATGTCGACGAGCACCTTCGCGTCGCCGGTTTGCAGCAGACGCGACACGGTGGGCTCCGTGGTCATGCCCGCGTCGATACGGTTCTGCTTGATCGCCGCGATGAACGTGTTGTCCGCGCCCACCGGCAGCAGCGTGTACTGGTTGGCGGGCACGCCGCCGCGCTGCGCGAGGTACTGCGTGAGAAAGCTCGTGGAGGAGCCGAGGCCCGTCACACCGAGCGTCTTGCCCTTCACGTCGGCCATGCTCTTGACCGTGCCGGCTGCTGCATTCGAAACCATTTCCACTTCGCCCGGCACCTGGCCGAACACCACGAGCGTTTGCACTTCCTTGCCCTTGCTCTGCAGGTCGATGGTGTGATCGTAGAAGCCCACCACGCCTTGCACCGCGCCCGCGAGCAGTTCGTTCTCCGCATCGACGCCGGCCGGCTGCGACTGCAGCTCGACGTCGAGGCCTTCGTCCTTGAAGTAGCCGAGTTGTTCGGTCAGCTTGGCGGGGAGATAGATGATCTTGGTTGCGCCGCCAACCATGATCGTGATCTTTTCCGCGTGGGCGGCCGTGGAGCCGGCGGCAAGGGCGAACGCGACACTCGATACGGCGGCGATCTGGCGCAAGGTAGGCATCGTGGAGTCTCCTGAAGGAAGTGCGCCGTGCATGCGGGCGCTTTTTGATGGATGGAGCCGATTATAAAAACTGTAAGCCTTCTGCCAGCCTTCTAGCGCTGTGCAAAATCGTCCGTGTTAACCCGCAGGGCGGCGGCGCGCCGGCAACGGCACAATCGATTCCCCTGAAACCCTCGCCCCTGGCATGCGCCCATGAAGTTGCTGCTGATCGAAGACAATCCCACGCTTGCGCACTGGCTCGTCAAGACGCTGGAGGAGCAGGCGTTCGCCTTCGACGCCGTGCAGGACGGCGAGGCGGCCGACCAGCTGCTGCAGTCCAATCGCTACGATGTCGTGCTGCTCGACCTGAATTTGCCGAAGCTCTCGGGCAAGAACGTGCTGCGGCGGCTGCGCCAGCGCGGCGACGCGACGCCCGTGATGGTGCTCACGGCGAGCGGCTCGATCGACGAAAAGGTGGAACTGCTCGGCGCGGGCGCCGACGACTATCTCGTCAAGCCCTTCGAGGTGCGCGAACTGGTGGCGCGCATCAAGGTGCTGATTCGCCGGCAAACCCCGGCGCGCGCGAACGAAATCGGCTGCGGGGACCTCGTGTTCGACCTCAACACGCGCCAGTTCACGCTGAAGGGCGCGCCGCTGAACGTCACGCCGCGCGAGCGCACGGTGCTCGAAACGCTGGCGCTGCGCCTCGGTCAGACCGTTTCGAAGGCCGCGCTCGTCGATGCGATCTTCACGCTCGCCGACGAACCCAGCGAGGACGCCATCGAAATCTACGTCTCGCGGCTGCGCAAGAAGCTCGAGGGCAGCTCGGCGGTGATCGTGACACTGCGGGGCCTGGGTTATTTGCTGCGCAGGAAGGACGAAGCCCTATGACGGGTAGCCTGCGTATTCGCCTGTTGTGGTGGATGCTCGTGCCGCTCGCGCTCTACGTGAGCTTCACGGCAACTTCCGAATATCGCGCCGCGCGCCATACCGCCGATCTCGTGCAGGACGGCCGGTTGCTGTCGTCCGCGCGCATGATCGCCGGTTCCGTGCAATGGGCCGATGGCGCGCTGCGCGCCGACGTGCCGCCCGCGGCGCTCGAACTGTTCGCCTCGCCGCAACAGGATCAGGTGTTCTACAACGTGCGCGTGGAGGGCGGCTCGCTCCTCGCGGGCATGCCCGATTTCCCGCACGCGGGCGCGCCGCCCGCCGTCGATTCGCCCGTGTCGTACGACGCCGATCTGCGTGGCCAGGCCGTGCGCGCCGTGAGCGTGGTGCGCTCCATGTACGACAACGGCCGCATCTGGCGCGTGCGCGTGTCGGTCGGCAAGACCGAGCGCTCGCGCGACGCAATGGTGGAGGCGCTGTGGCGTCCCCAGCTTTATCGGCAGATCGGCATGGTCATGCTGGCGGTGGCGCTGGCCTGCATCGGCCTCACGATCGAGCTGCGTCCGCTCATGAAGCTCAAGAACGACGTGGCCGACCGCGATCCTTCGCACCTCGAACCGATTCGCGCAGAAGGGCTGCATGTCGAACTGCGGCCCGTTGTGGACGCAATCAATCAATGCATTGCGCGCCTCTCGGCGCAGACGGCGGCGCAGCGCCGTTTCATTGCCGACGCCGCGCACCAGCTGCGCACGCCGCTCACGCTGCTGGGCACGCAATTGCAATACGCGCGTCAGCAAAAAGCCGTCGATCCCGCGCTCGACGAAGTGCTGGCGGCCATGCACGTGAGCAACCGCTCGATGGTCGCGCTCACGAACCAGTTGCTGCTGCTCGCGCAGGCCGAGGCGCTGGACCCCGCGCAATTGCCCGCCGCGCCCGTCGACATGGCGCAGCTCGCGCGCGAAGTGGTCGAGGCGCTCGCGCTGCTCGCGCAGACGCGCGGTATCGATCTCGGCGCGGAGCTGCCGGGTGGGGCAGACGAGGCGGTCGTGCAGGGGCATCGAGAGCTGCTGCGCGCGATGGTCAGCAATCTTGTGGACAACGCGCTGCGCTACACGCCGCCGGGCGGTCACGTGACGGTTTCGGTGCGCGCGAGCGGCGGAGCGGTCTCGCTCGACGTGCTCGACGACGGCCAGGGCATTCCCGCGGAAGCGCGTGCGCGCGTGTTCGAGCCTTTCTTCCGGGCGGCTACGCAGACGGAGGGCACGGGCCTCGGTCTTGCGATCGTGCGCGAGATCGCGCAGTCGCATCGCGGCGCGGTGAGCTTGAGTCCGGGTGCGGACGGGCGGGGCGTGCGCGCCTGCGTGGTGCTCGCGCGCTGGCAGCCGGCGCTGGCGGCCGTGCCTGCCTAAGAACCGGCGCCGCGCTTCGAGGCTATGCTGCCTCGCAGCCCGCACGCGGCCGTGCTTTAAGGGGCGGTACAATGTGGCCGCCTGAAGCCGCTGCGCCGCGTCGCACCACGCAGGATCGCGCCGGCGACCACCCGTTCATTCGAAGATCGAGACCATGCAAAAGAAAACGGTCCGCAGTGCCCCGATGCCCGCCTACGAGCAGATCAAGCGCCATGTGCTCGCGCAGATCGAAAGCGGCGCCTTGCGGCCCGGCGACGTGGTGCCATCCGAAACGGAACTGGTGAAAGAGTTCGGCGTGGCGCGCATGACGGTGTCGCGCGCGCTGCGCGAGTTGATGGCCGAAGGGGTGCTGAACCGCGTGCGCGGTTCGGGCACTTACGTGGCGCCGCGCCAGTACGAATCGACCGTGCTGCAGATCCGCAATATCGCCGACGAAATCGCGGCACGCGGCCATCGGCATGCGGCGCGCGTGCTGGGGCTCGAGCCGAGCGACGATCCGACCGCGATTGCCGCGCTCGAACTCGACGCCGGGCCGGTGTTCCACTCGCGCATCGTGCACAGCGAGGAAGGCGAGCCGATCCAGTACGAAGACCGCTACGTGAACCCCGAGGTCTTCCCCGACTACCTGGCCCAGGACTTCACCGTTGAAACGCCGAATCACTACATGGTGCGCCTCGCGCCGATCCAGCGCGCCGAGTTCCGCATCTACGCGCAGAAGCCCGACGCGCGCGTGCGGCAGTATCTGGAGATGGAAATTGGCGAGCCGTGCCTGCTGTTGCTGCGGCGCACCTGGGTGGGGCGGCATGTGGCGACCTCGGTGCGATTGTGGCATCCGGCTTCGCGGTTTCATCTGGCGGGTACGGTGTGAGGCGGTAGCAGCCGTTCGTTCCCCGCTTTACCGGTCCTGGCGTTCGCCTGGCAGCTGACAAGCACTTTGGCGCTTAAGGCGTAGCGCTTCAGCCCTCTCTATTTCCTCCCTTCTCGAACCCGCCTTTTCGTCTGCGCGGGCCGCCTGGCCGCGCCGGTACGCCCTGTGCCACCGCCAGGCGTTTGCTGTCATCTTGTCTAGCCAACGATCCTCGCAATCCACTTATCGATTTAACGCGCTGAGTCGGTAATTCTGCCCAAATATGCCAGGGTAACTACTAACCCACGTTTTATCGAAACGAGTTGTATATACAACTTGGCGGCGTTAGACTTAGTCCACGTTGCAGCGCTCATTACACCTGCGCGGGCGCAGCCCTTCAGCTTGCTATCCAGACTCGACGGACTCGAACAAACGCC